>PLEU01000127.1 GCA_003136515.1 Spartobacteria bacterium | reverse complement strand
GGAGGCACGGATGCGTCGCGTAACGAATAATGGCCATCGGCGGGACGGCTCCCCCGCAGTCGGGTCAATTGCGCATTCACCTCGGGCCGCGCCAACAGGCATTCGCGGACGTCGATCAAATCGCGCCCGTTCACGCCCCGAAATCCAATCCGTCCCGATTCGGCATGCACTGTGATCCGGTTGCGATAGCCATGGTGCTCGGGAGATGCAACCATTGCAGACACAGGTGGTTCACTCACCCCTCCCAGCCTGCGGAGGGCCTCCCGAAGTTGATTTTCCTTAATATGAATCTGATGGCCATAGTCGATATGCTGGTAGTTGCAGCCACCGCATTTGAGAAAGACAGGACAGGGCGCAGCCACCCGATGCGGTGAAGGCTCGATGACTTCCAAAAGATCCGCTTCCATCAAACGGGATTTCAGCTTGCGAATCCGCACTTTCACTTTCTCCGCATCGATCACCCCCGGCACAAAGCAGGCAATCCCCCCGACACGTCCCACTCCCTTGCCACCGAAAGCGAGATCCCCGATCTCCATCGTCACCTCCTGCCCGGGCCTCGGAAGAGCGGGGGGAAAAGAGTCGGGAGTGTTTTTAGAAGTAGCCATCCCTTAGCCTCGACGGATCAGGCAAAGCGGGGCAAAACAAAAAGAATGAAATCCCAAGGAATCGTTCGCCCGGTGCCATCGTTCCGACTTCGAGAGCAGGCATCTCACGAGTTCTTCATGAAGCATGCCATTGAGGAAGCCAAAAAGGGAATCGCTCTAACCGCTCCCAACCCGACCGTCGGGGCAATCATTGTCAAAAATGGCCTTGTCCTTGCCAAAGGGTATCACCACGCCGCAGGACTGCCTCATGCGGAGATCGAGGCACTACGTCAACTCACCCCTACTCAAGCCAGAAGAGCCGCCATTTACATCACTCTCGAGCCCTGTTCCTCCAACGGGCGCACCCCTGCCTGTACCGAGGCCATCATAAACGCCGGGATCAGGCGTGTCGTCTATGGGGCTACCGATCCAGATCCGCGCCATCTGGGTCGTGCGGCGAGAATTCTCACGAAAGCAGGTATCGAAGTCATTGAAGGGGTGCTTGCCGCAGAATGTGCCACGCTCAATTCCCATTGGAATTATCGTATAAACACAGGCCTTCCTTGGGTTATCGCCAAGGCTGGCATGTCGCTGGATGGACGACTCGACTCGCCTCCCCATCGCCGATGGATTACCTCATCCGCCAGCCGTCGGGAATCCATGCAGGTGCGCTCCTCCGTCGAGGCAATTCTCGTAGGCGGGAACACCATCCGCACCGATAATCCTGCACTCACCATCCGGGATATCAAACTCTCTAAAAGTCATCCTCAACCGTGGCGCATCATCTGGAGCCGCTCGGGAGAGTTGCCAAAGAAGGCTCAGGTATTCACTGATTCCCATCGTAACCGCACCTTGGTTTTTAGGGGAATCACTCTTCGGAAAGTTCTTCAGGAGCTTGGAAAACGCGGCATCTCAAGTGTGCTAATTGAGGGAGGCGGTCATACTCTCGGCGAAGCCTTTGATCGGAAACTGGTCGATGAAATCCGCTTCTTCATTGCCCCGGTAATCCAGGGGGGGAAGATCCCGAGTGTTGGCGGTCACGGTGTCGGGTCGAATGAGAATGCGCTTCGACTTACCGATGTCTCCTACAAAAAAATCGGCTCGGATGTGATGATTTCGGCGAAGATGGATAAGAAGCCCTGATTGAAGATCACCCCGTACCTACTGCGGTTTGAAAATGAAATAGACTGCTCCGACCATGCAGATTGCAGCATAGAGATAGTTCCAAGAGAGCGGGGCCTGCATGTACAACACGGCAAATGGAACAAAGATAGTCAGCGTAATGACCTCCTGGAGTATCTTGAGTTGAGGGAGAGTCAGTATTCCATAGCCGATCCGATTGGCCGGCACCTGAAAAACATACTCAAAGAAGGCAATCCCCCAACTTGCCAGAATGGCAATTATCAGCGGCTTGGCACGAAGGTTTCGTAGATGAGCATACCAGGCGAAGGTCATAAAGAGATTGGAAATTGCCAGCAGGGCAATGGTTTTCAGTAAAGTCATGGTTGAAAAAGTTCCCGTTTGAAAAGTTCGAGGGTCATATCCCAGGCAATCCGTGAAATTGACGGATCGAAACGCGGGCCTTCATCACGGGCAAAGGCATGGGCGGCATTGAACTCATGCCACTGAAAATTTCGCTCTTTTCCCGTAAGCGTATCGTAGATGATCCGTCTGCCAGCATACGGCACATGGGGATCCTGCCTTCCCCAGATCAGAAGCAGTTCCGCCTCGATCTCACCGCATCGAAGCAACGTGTCATCAAATTTTCCTTTCCCGAGGGTGGAGGAATGAATGTCGGTTGCATAGAAACACACTGCAGCCTTCACTCGTTTATCGAGGGCAGCACGGAAGGCCAGATGTCCGCCCAAGCAGAAACCCAGTGTCCCCACCCCATGCCAAGGATACTCAGCACGACTGGTGATCCAATCAAGGAGGGCGACGGCATCGCTGTCAAAAGAAGCCAACGGCTTTTCAAATTTTAGAAAATTTCCACGCTCCGTGCCCTCCTTGTCATAGGAGAACACAGTTCCTGGGGCCTCATACTCATGATACACCCCAGGAACAAATACCTCAAATCCCTCCCCTGCCAATCTCGCAGCGAGGCGCTGGATCGGCCCGGTCATCTGATAGATCTCCGAATAGAGCATCACGGCAGGAGGTTGATTTCCTCCACTTGGCAGAAACCGATGCACCCGCATCGTGCCGGTCAAGGTTTCAAGTTCATGAAAATCAGGTTCGCAAAGCGTCATAAAAAAACTCTGAGAGATCTCACCGGCTTTGCAACCTATTCGCGTATTGGTCAGAAAACTTTAAGAAAAAATGAGATTTTTCCGTGTATGGCACAAAATTCGCTAGGAATTCAAACTATGCGTGTGGCAAGAAAAAGTGCATCCGATCTACTAAAGGTAAAAAAGTCTAGTACGCCCGGTAGATCCAGCCCGAAAAAGCCAGTGGACTTGCTACCCGCCGTTAAGGTAGAGGCCCCGGCAATTCAAAAACCGGAAAAGCCGGAGAAGATAAAAAAATTATCCCTCTCCAACGGTGCGATCGATCATATGACCGCCGATTCCTTTCCGATGATCAAACTGATCGACCAACGGATCAAGGAATCGGTTCCTAAGGAAATAATCGACAAGGTTTTGGCTTGCACTAGCAAACGGCAGATCATCTGTTCCACCTATCCCTACGAAAAGTGCATCAAGAACAAGCAGTATGAAAAAGAGGCCAAGTTCTTGCAGATCGAACTGGTCAAGATGCAGGCGTGGGTGCAGAAGACCGGCAAAAAGGTGGTCATGCTCTTTGAGGGGCGAGACGCAGCTGGTAAAGGAGGAACAATCAAGCGATTCACCGAGTTTCTCAATCCACGTGGCGCTCCAGTAGTGGCTCTAGCCAAACCTTCGGAAAACGAACGCGGGCAGTGGTACTTTCAACGATATGTAGAGCAACTTCCCACGGCGGGTGAAATCGTTTTCTTTGACCGTTCTTGGTACAATCGAGCAGGTGTAGAGCATGTCATGGGTTTCTGTTCACCCCATGATTATCTCGAGTTCATGCGTCAGACACCGGAGTTCGAGAGGATGCTGGTGCGAAGCGGCAAGTATTTCTTTAAATTTTGGTTCTCAGTGAGCCGTGAAGAGCAACTCCGCCGGTTCATGGGACGAGCACGCGACCCGCTAAAGCAGTGGAAACTGAGTCCGATGGATGTCGAGTCCCTAGCCCGCTGGGATGCCTACACCAAAGCCAAAGAGGCCATGCTTTTCTACACAGATACGGCTGACGCCCCTTGGACAATTGTTCGTTCCGATGACAAGAAACGGGCACGACTTATGGCCATCCGTCATGTACTCCACACGATTCCCTATGACGGAAAGGACAAACATGTCGTGCAGCCACCAGATCCTTTGATTCTGGGTTCCGCAAAGTCAATCTATGAGAGGGACGAGCATCCGCGGCCTCTTGCAGATGTGACGCCAAGAAAGTAGATTCTGGGTGAATGATGGGATGATCTTTAGACGACTACTTATTTGACGCTTTAAGGAAGGTGATGTTGTGCCTTCTAGGAAATGGAGGCATCGTTTTCTGAAAAAAGAAGATGGATTATGAAGAACTCCCTCCTCAAGTCATTTATCCGGGGACGCTTTTACCTCACTAGCCGGAATAGTTCATCGTTGCAGATTCGGAAAATAAGCGACCAATATCTCATTCTTGCAGAAAAAATGGATGGGCAAAGCGGCCGACGTATTGTGCATGTTCCAAGAATGCTGGGTCTCGACGAGAATATGCGTCGCTGATCCTTCTTCATGATCCTAGAGCACAATACGATCGTGAACAGAGTTATCAGTAAAACCGTGCAGAGATTAGCGTTGGGTCAAAATCCTGCAGAATCCCCCGCATTTGATCACAAAAATGATGTGATTCCATCATCTGATCCAGGTGCGGAACACTTGTTAGCGTTTCGTGATTCCATCGAGCAACATCTAGAGAAACTCACTTCACTGCCCTCTCTCCGGGGCACAGCAAGGAGCCGGTATTCGCTTTTTGGAGATTTTGACGCACACCAGTGGCATTGTATGTTTGGCCTTCATTTACAGCTCCAACTCCAACAGGCTTTTTTTGTGGCCTCCCAATCGGATCGCAAAAAAGATGATTAATCTCCCCTTCATGCAGGCATGGCTTCCTGAACCCGAACCTGAATTTGAGCCCGGAACTGCCGAAATCTCATGGAGAGATGGAAAACTCCACCTCCTAGCTGATCTTGCGGACGATGAGGTGATCACCTCTGCCAGTGCCCATCAGCAGCGACTCTGGGAAATGGGTGATGTTGTGGAACTCTTCATTCAACGTGCCGGAGAAGAGTGCTACGATGAATATCAGATCTCTCCCAATGGGATGACACTCGCCCTCCGATATCCGGACATTTCCTGCGTGGAGGGAGTTCGAAAAGGGACAAGGAGAATTGAAGAGTTTTTCTCTGAGCTTCTAGCGGAAACCAGCACATGGAAAACGAATTTGGGGTGGGGTGTCAGCATCTCTGTTCCCCTTGCCTATTGCCAAGGCGATCGGGTACGGCTGAGTTGCGGCCGCTACGATGCGGCATCAGGACGCATTCCGATCATCTCCAGTACTTCTCCCCATCTCGTGCGTGACTTTCATCGGCCTCAGGATTGGCGAGAGATCATTCTCATGGAAGGATGATACATGCCATTGCGCAGACCATTCCGTAAAAAGCCCTCTCATGAGCCGTTACCCGGCGGTCCAGAGGATGCCCTGAGCGGTCAAGTGGAGCGCGTCACTTTTCATAATGAGGAAAATGGATTTTGCGTGCTGAAAGTGAAAGTACAGGGAAGACGGGAACCTCTCACAGTCCTCGGCACACTTCCTGCTGTTGCCGCCGGGGAATGGATTACTGGACAAGGAACTTGGGAAAGGGATCGGAATCACGGAATGCAACTCAAAGCGCGCACGCTGAAAACGCAGCCGCCGACATCGCTGGAAGGAATCGAGAAATATCTGGGCAGCGGCATGATCAAAGGGATAGGACCAGTCTATGCGACCAAGTTGGTGAAGAAATTCGGTGATCTGGTTTTCGATATCATCGAGAATCAATCGAAAAGACTGGAAGAGGTCGATGGCATCGGACGAGAGCGGCGTCAGAGAATCAAGGATGCCTGGGCCGAACAGAAGATAGTGCGTGACATCATGCTATTTCTTCATGCGCACGGGCTGGGTACCAATCGTGCCCTGCGGATCTACAAAAACTATGGAAGTGAGGCAATCGAACTCATCCGTGCCGATCCCTACCGGCTTGCGCGAGACATTAACGGTATCGGCTTCCAGTCAGCAGACAACGTGGCGGAAAAACTCGGTTTTGAAGCCGATTCGCTCCTGCGGGCACGTGCGGCCTTGGAGCATCTCCTTGAGCAGGCAACGGGAGAAGGGCATTGCGCTCTTCCCAAAAGGGACTTGATGGGGGGGGCGATGCGCCTTCTCGAAGTGGATGAAAAAGTTGTCGAAGAAGCCTTTGAGCGCCAACTCCGAGATGAGAGGGTCTTTGTGGAAAAGATAGGAGGTGAGGAATTGATCTTCCTTCCGCATCTTCGGGAGTCGGAAGAACGGATTGCCGCGCAGTTGCGCCGCCTGGCGCATGCTGGAGAACCAGAGCCTCCGATCGATGCCGACAAAGCAATCCCCTGGGTCGAGGAAAAAACGGGGAGAAAGTTATCGCCCAGCCAGCATCAGGCACTAATGACATCACTTCGAAGTCGAGTCGTCGTCATAACTGGCGGACCAGGTGTGGGGAAGACCACTCTTCTGATGTCACTTCTCAGGATCCTCACAGCCAAGAAATTAAGATGCATCCTTGGGGCGCCAACGGGCCGAGCCGCCCAGCGTATGGCTGAAGCAACGGGACTCGAGGCGTCCACCCTCCATCGACTTCTTGAGTTTCAGCCCGCACGCGGAGGATTTCAACGCAATGCCGGCAACCCACTTGAGGGAGATGTCGTGGTGGTTGACGAGGTCTCTATGGTTGATGTTCCACTCATGAGTCGTCTGCTCGATGCGCTCCCCCGCAAGGCACGCCTCATCCTCGTGGGCGATGCCGATCAACTCCCGAGCGTTGGCCCGGGATTGGTGCTTGGTGATATCATCCGCAGCGGAATGATTCCGGTTGTGCATTTGCGGGAGATTTTCCGGCAGGTCGGTGAAAGCAGGATCATCAGTGGAGCCCATGACATCAATCGGGGTCAGATTCCGGATATTCTAGATACCGATCGCAGTAATGGAGGGTCTGACTTCCTCTTCATTGAAAGAGAAAATCCTGAGGAATGTGCTTCAACCCTAGCTGCAATGGTGCGCGAGCGTCTGCCCAAACACCTCGGAGTCGATCCGATTCAAGATATCCAGGTCCTCTCGCCCATGCACCGGGGAAGTCTTGGCATTCGCGAACTTAACACCCTGCTACAGCAATCCCTGAATCCCAATAGCAAGTTTGGTGATGAATATTCTGCTTTCGGAACCCTCTTCCGCACGGGAGACAAGGTCATCCAGACTTCAAATAACTATGACAAGGAGGTTTTTAACGGGGACATCGGCAGGGTCAAATCTATGGATAAGGAGGAACGGTGCATGATCGTGCGCTTTGGCAACCGCGTGGTGAACTATGAATTCGGTGAACTCGACGAACTTGAACTCGCCTACGCAATCACTATTCACAAAAGCCAAGGATCGGAATTTCCCGTAGTTATCATCCCTCTTGCCATGCAGCAGTATCTTCTGCTCCAGCGCAACCTTCTCTACACGGGAGTGACGCGAGGCAAACGCATGGTCGTCCTTATTGGGCAAAAAAAGGCTCTCAGCATGGCGGTCAGGAATGAATCTACCCGCCATCGACACGGAGGATTGCTCCATCGCCTCACCTCAGGGGGCAATTCCTCCAAGTAGGAGGACTCCACCCCTCAAGCCGCCTGCGCCATCAGTTCCGAACTCACACGCTCGCGCTTGTTAAGAGCGCGGCGCATCTTGTTTATGGCAATATTCTGAAGCTGACGGATACGCTCTCGTGTAACCCCGAATTTCGTCCCCACCTCTTCGAGTGTTATCGGTTCCGATCCGTCGAGACCAAAGCGCGAATTGATGATCTTGCGCTCCCTCTCATCAAGCTGTTCCAAAAGATCACCCACTTCGTCCTGAAGATCCTTGTCACGAAGCTGCGCAAAGGGATCTATGGCCGCCTCGTCTCCGACAAGATCACCAAACTCGGTCGAGTCTTCATCTCCGATCGGTGCATCCAGTGAAGCGGGTCTAATAGCAGCCTGCTTCAACTTGGTCACTTTGGAAGCATTCATGCCAACCTCTTCAGCGATTTCCTCATCAGTGGCTTCACGGCCGAGTTCATCACTGAGACCGGCGCCAACTCGGCGAATCTTGGCGATTTTGTCCACTAGATGGACAGGTAGGCGGATGGTCTTCCCCTGGTTCGCAAGGGCACGTTTGATAGATTGCTTGATCCACCAAGCACCATAAGTGGAAAGCTTCCCACCCTTTGCCGGATCAAAACGTTCCACGGCTTTCACAAGACCGATATTTCCCTCGGAAATCAGATCCATCAGTGGAAGTCCTAGGTTGGCGTAGTCGCGAGCGATTTTCACCACCAGACGGAGGTTACCCCGGATCATTTCGGCTTTTGCAGCCTTGTTCCCTTTTTTTATCTTCGCCGCGAGGGTGATCTCTTCCGCGGGGGTCAACAGCGGATAAATCGCTATCTGCCGCAGGTAGAGTTGGAATCCTGAATCTGAATCTTCGTATGACATGATGGGGAAAGGGTTGTTGTTATCCTTATGTTTCCTTTGACAGGGGAGGCATCATGTGCGTTCGAAATCTTTTTTAAAATCGGATCATGCTCGATTAAGAGCACCCCTCCCCGTGAAAAGGACTACGGGCAAATACAAGCGTTTTCTCAGCTTATTTCATCAAAGTTTGAAGATGCTGACAGGGCCGTAGCGGAGTCTTCCTCGTAAATCAAAGACCGTTGCTGAAAGTACGGGCCAGACAGAATAAGCCCGTTTTGACGAGTCTCAGGACCTGCTGCAACACCCTGCCTGGTGAGTCACGTCCAGATCAAGGAGCATGACCTCCTTGATGTATCGGGCCATGAAATCCTGAAACTCGCTATGAATGAACTATAAACCAGCAACCTATGCCCGAATCCTGAAAGTCTCCCGGATCATAGACGATCTAGCTGGCAAGGATCGCATTGGAATGGATCACCTCTTCGAAGAAGTCCTGAGCTAGCGCAATCTCAAACACGACGTCTGAGATTAGGAAAGGCATTTCCAGTCTAATTACTCTTAGAGGATAGAGAAATAGCGGGATAGACTTCAAATTCGTAAAGGGCCACACCATTATCATTCACGTTCTGGGTCGAATTCACACGGACATATCGGGCACTGCCCGAGACGGCTAGATCATTGAGACCTCCGATGCCATTGGTCGTTGCATAGGCACTCTTCCAAGTTTTGTTGTCGTCGGAGAACTGAATGTTGAAGTCTTGGCTGAAAGCTGCGGTCCCGTAGCTGCTTCTGGCAAAATCCTCAGTCTTCCAATCCAGACGAATACGGCTGATTTTCTGCGGCGAGCCAAGATCTACCGTGAGGCTTTGAGGAGCCGGTCCCTTTGCCCACCAGCACGTACGCGGATCACCATCCAAGGCCTCCGAGGAGCGATTGGTAGAGCTCGCCTCGGAGGAAGCCCAGGAAGGCTGCTGAAAAGCTGTATTGTTGGTGCCGCACAGCTCCACTCGGTTAAGTTCGATTCGACTGATCGCGAAGCCACCGTTGAGAATTTCCAGACGGAGCACCTTGGTGCCAGTGCCTCCTGAAATTGGAACATTCGGTAGCCTGAATGTTTGCCAAGCATGCTGTCCAGTGGTCCTTGGAATGTCCAAAGTGCCAAGAACTTCACCGTCAAGCCGCAACCGGAGACGACCGCCACCGGATGCTGCCGCCGTCCTCACACCGATACTATAGATCGCTTCCGGATCAGGCACATCCACGGTGTATTCGAGCCATTCACCAGGGTTAAGCCATCCTACAACATAACCGCTGGAGGCATCAGCATTGGTGGTGATGCCAATATCGTCATCGGGTCTATACATCCGCCCGGGATTTCCCACTGTGATGTTGTAGTATCCCACATTCTCTCCACCGGCATCGAAATTAACGGCATCGATTTTTCCGGGAAGCGGGACGGGCGTCCCGTCAAAGGGTCTCTGAGGCTGCGCATATGCCGACAATTCACTCAGGGAATAGCCTGATCCGCGGATGCCCTGTTGTGTTGCTACTAGGCGGAGAAAACGACCACGCCCCGAGACCAGATGATCATTGATCCCTCCCGTCCCATTGGTCGTGCTTGCAAGAGTTGTCCAGTGAACCGAGTCAGGGGAGAGCTGGATCGCATAACTTGAGGCATAATTTGTGCCCCAGTTCAGGCGCACCCTCGAAAGATCCTTCATCATTCCGAGATCTACTGCGAGCCATTGAGGGTTGTTGGTTCGTGAACTCCAAGAAGTTGTCAGATCCCCATCGACGGCAGCACGGGCGGGGGTGTTCGTGGAAAGAATCGAGGAGGCTGTGGCGATTCGATGGAGTGCTGCATTTGCAATATCACTGGCAGGTACAGTTTGTACATTGAATGAACCCTTCAGTTGGATATCCTTGGCCGAGGATCCCACCATGACCTGGAATGTGCCGGGAGTGACTAGCCAACCGCGGGCTGAAACATCCCAATCCGCAAGATCTTCCCAATCAAGGTTGAATGTCACATGCTTTGTCTCTCCTGGCTGCAGGTTAACCTTGCCGAATCCCCTGAGCAGCTTGGGCGGTTCACCAGCAGCGGCGGGAAATCCGAGATAAAGTTGAGGCACCTCTGCTCCGGCAATATTGCCTGTATTTTTCAGATCAAACCCTATCTGGACCTGTCCCGAGGGACTCACAGGACTCACGTTCAGGTTGGTATAGGCGAAAGTCGTGAAAGACAGTCCGTATCCAAACGGAAAACGCGGTGCAACATTATGGGCATCATACCAACGATAGCCTATGTTCAATCCCTCCGAATAGATGGCATGCCCCCTGGTACCTGGAAACTGGGACGGCAGGTTTGCAGGAACTTCACTTTCAGCAGCGGGAATGGTGACGGGCAGCTTGCCTGAGGGATTCACATCACCGAAGAGAACACTGGCTAGGGCATTGCCGCTTTCCTGCCCTGGAAACCATGAAACCAGGATAGAATCTACGTTGCTTGACCATGGCATAAGGGTTGCCGAGGAACAATAGACCACAACAACAGTGTGTGGATTAACGGAACTTACCGCGCTAATCAGCGCATCCTGATCCCCCGGGAGGGAAAGACTCTTTCGATCCAAGCTTTCACCGGTTTGCTCCCCAACGCAGACGATGGCTACATCTGAGTTTTTGGCAAGAGCTACCGCGGCAGGGATATCTCCTTCGCCGCCAGCGTAATCAATCTTGATGGCGGAACCGGCTCGATTCTTGAGTCCGGCTAAAGGCGAGATGGTATAGNNTATAGGGAGGGATCACTGAGCTTGATCCCAATGCTGTGAAAATCGGCTTCTCACTGGCCGCCTTGCCGATCACGGCGATAGAATGGATTGCGTTCGTGTTAAATGGAAGAAGAGCATCCTTGTTCTGTAGCAGTACGGTGCCAGCCGCCGCACAATCGCGGGCAAACTGGGCGTGTGATGGGGTTGTCACCACCGCGTTGATATGTCCCTTGGAAGGATTGTCGAAGAGTCCGAAACGGAACATCATCGTGAGAATACGGTGCACCTTTTCGGAAAGGTCGGACATTGCAACATTTCCGCTTGAGATGGCATTGGAAAGAGGGGCTTTCGCGAAGGCTCCATTGAACATATCCATATCAAGTCCATTCTGCGCTGCTCCCACGGTGCTGAAATACGCAGCCCAATCGCTCATGATGAAGCCGTCGTAGCCCCACTGTTTCTTCACCGTCGCATTCAAGGCAGTAGACTCACAAGCAAAGCGGTCATTGATACGGTTGTATGATGCCATGATCACGCCTACACCGCCGCGCACACAGGCACGGAAAGGCAGATAATATATTTCCTGCCGGGTACGTTCGTCGGCATCGGCACTCACGAGCCAGCGATCAGTCTCCTGGTCATTGCAGACAAAATGCTTGGCATTTGCCATGACTCCCTGGCTTTGAACACCCTGAATGTGCTCCAGCGCCATCGCCGAGGAGAGGAAAGGATCCTCTCCGTAGCTCTCCGTGTTTCGCCCGTTCTGATAGGCCCTAGCCATGTTCATCGTCGGCCCCAGGAGAACATCCCCTCCCTTGCCATGCTCCTCCTCTCCGATATAGGTGCCATAGCGTCGGGCCATATTCGTATCCCAACTAGCCGCCATGCAAACGGGCGAGGGAAACTGGGTTCCTCCACTTTGATCGTCCCCAACGCCGGCAGGCCCATCCTGAAAATTCAGCTCCGGAATTCCCAGCCTCTTATTACCAGGGATACTTCCGATGTAGGTCTTGGGACCTCCGCTCACCATGGCAAGTTGCTCCTCCAAAGTCATCTGGGAGAGTAGAGCATCAGCACGTTGCGACGGAGAGAGAGCAGTATTCGTCCAAGTTTGTTCCGTGTTGGAGCCGGCGATAGCGGCAGCACAGATAAGGAGAGAAAGCAAAAGTGGAGTGAGTACAGAAAAAGGCCGCATTTGGTCTGGGGGAATGTGTTCGTTGAGAGGAACTAGCGACAGAACGTAACTCCCCTCCACCGCTTCGGCAAATACTCAATCATGCGTAGAAGACTGATTTTTTGTTGCAGTTAACTTGATAGGAACACTTCTTTTCTTTGAGACTTTTGGTCACAGCAGTTGTTAGAATCAACGTAATTTCCCCCATAATCATGCATATTTACGCGCGTTCCTCACTGACTGGCATTCTGATCCTTACTTTGGGGAGTATTGTGGAGGTGTCGATGGCTCAGACCCCCGATGTTGGTGACCCGGAACTTGGCAAGGCCTACTTCCGACAAAGCTGCCTGCTTTGCCATTCCGATAGTCTGGATGCCGGGAACACACCGATCAACAAGCAAGGCCCCAGCCTTGTTGGAGTTGTTGGCCGACGGGCGGGCTCCTCAGCAAACTTCCATTATACTCAGGCCCTTGTTGAATCAGGGATCGTCTGGGATGCCTCAACTCTGGATCACTTTCTGGCTAACCCTGCAGTGGCGGTCCCCGGAACCCTAATGCCGATCAACGTTACCAACTCTGTCGATCGCCTAAATCTCATAGCCTATCTTTTAACCCTGAAGGCACCCACTAATATGGCACCGATCCCACAGATCGCTCCAGCATCCACAATCCATCTGGAGAATACATCCGGCGATTGGCGTCACTCCTCCCCCGGTGTCTCCCATCACTTCACGGTGGCGGATTTGCCCCCTCCCCACACAACCCCATCGGCGGGGAATCCACCCAAGATAGTCAAGCAGCCTGCGAATACCACCCTGTCGGTTCCGCCAGGATTTGAAGTGCGACTCTTCGCCTCCGGTCTAGTTAGTCCTCGGTTGATACGGGTGGCCCCGAACGGAGACATATTCCTCGCAGAAACCGGGGCCAGTCGGATCCATGTCTTTCGCGCCGCAGACGGGGCTGACACCCCTTCCGTGAATCAGATTTTTGCCGAGGGCCTCGACCGTCCCTTCGGCATGGCCTTCTACCCATCGGGCAACCATCCGAAATGGCTCTATGTAGCAAACAACAACTCGATTGTCCGCATCCCTTATCAAAACGGCGATCTTAAGGCCGAGGGTACACCGGAAGTCATCGTGCCGCACCTGACGGATAGCGGTGGCGGTCACAGCACCCGGGACATCACCTTTTCCAGGGATGGCAGAAGGATGTACATCACCATAGGATCGGGCTCCAACGTCGCCGAGGGGATGAGCAAAAAATCTCCAGATGAGATACAACAATGGGAAGCCACGCATGGGCGGGGAGCTTCCTGGGATAGCGAAACCCATCGGGCTGATATCCTCGTAACAGATCCCGAAGGGAAGCAACCCCTCAGCACTTTTGCCACGGGGATACGCAATGGAGTGAGCATCGCCGTCGATTCAAATACTGGCGAACTCTGGACGGCCACCAATGAGCGTGACGCCCTTGGCGACGATCTGGTGCCCGATTACATCACACGCGTGAAGGAGGGCGGATTTTATGGCTGGCCCTGGTATTATATGGGCAAGTTTGAAGATCCTCGTCATGCCGGAGAACGCCCCGACCTCGCCGGCACGGCGCTCGTTCCCGATGTCCTATTGCACTCGCATTCAGCCCCCCTCCAGATGACTTTTTACACTGCGACAAATGGTTCTTCCGCATTTCCAACGGAATATCGCGGAGATATTTTTGCAGCCACCCACGGTTCGTGGAACAGAAAGACCCGCACCGGTTCCAAGATCATCCGCGTGCACCTTAATCACGGCATTCCCACCGGTGGGTACGAAGACTTCCTCACAGGATTCGTCATCGATGACTCCACGGTCTGGGGCAGACCAGTGGGAGTGGCTGTGGCCCGCGACGGATCATTGCTAGTTAGTGAAGATGGAAACGGCACCCTATGGCGCGTCTCCTATACCGGTCACTAAACTGATCCAGGATTCGGGCGGCCTCACCCCCTAAGAAGTGATCGGTGGAGGGGGGGATTTTCTGCGAGCAAATTTCATCGGCAGAAAGATTCCTCCCTGTGAAAATTGTCGCCAACTCCATGTTGCCCAGCGGATGGCCGAGGAGGCTAGCCAGAGCGCCCAGAGGAGCATGGACAGCCGATACCACCAAATGGAGATGGTCAGACAGCCCGGCTGGGGAAGCAGGGTACCGCAACGAGCCTGATACCACGCCAGCATGGAGGCATTGGAGCCATTACCGGCGACGAACATCTGGGGAGTTCCGAGCAATCCCGCCTGGAGCAGTGAGAAAATAACGACGATGGCTTTAAGGGTGAGAAACACGAGAGCGATCTGTAGTGCATTCCTGAGAAAGGGGTAGGAACTCCAGGGAGAGCTACCGCGCCAGGCAAAGATAAAGAACCAGCCGACCACAACCAGGGCGGCGGTGAGACTCACTTGGCTAAGCCCAACGGCCAACAGCAGCCAAGCACCGGCCTTCAAGGGAGAGAGACTCAGTCGTCCCAAGAACACCGCTACAAGGAGGCAACTTGCGAGCACGGCCCAATACTGCACGGCAGGACCAATTCGGGGACCGTAGGTCCAGAGCGTCCAACGATTTTCCGGAAGATTGATCACCGTCTCGATATTGGCGCTTTCGATTGGAAGGCTGACGGCGTCAGGACAGATATTGACTCCCAGCGTCACTGGGGAATTCCACTCCACATTTAGAGACTGCGAGCCGGGTTGGAGCGTGACAACAAGGTCGTTTCCCTCCATCCGGACCGGGATCTGCTGACCGGCCTGCTGCAACGACGTCACCTCGGCACCTGCGGGAAGAGTGATATGGAAATCCTGTCCGAGACTGCAATGCAGGAGAAGTTCCAGACTCGAGATCTGCTGCCGAGCCCCCACGGTGATTGTATGCAGTCCCCAGTCCACCGTTGCCGTGGCGCCGTCGACCGGCAGCGGACGACTAACCGAGAGTTTAACGCTTTCACCGGGCCAGGGATACCAGACAGGTGTCAGATCGTTATTGCCCGCATCAAACGTAGGAGGCAGACCCTCGAATCCGACATTCCAGACCGGTGATACCACCAGATGCCATTGCTCAAGCCAGGAATCGTCGTGCTTCGACGTCAGACTCAGGCTATTGGTTATGGGCAACTCGCTCTCCCAGCCATACGACCGAGCATAAGCCGCAAGATGAATCTCCATGCATCCATCTTTCACAATCGCGTTGGGGGTAAGCACCTGTTCCCCAGGAACCAATGGTATCCGGAGAGAGACGGCTTTCCCCGCAGGTGAGAGTCGGGTGACTCTGTTGTGAACCTGCCAAACCAGCCCCAGCTCCAAGGTGCGGTTCAGTACGACAAGGCTTTTCAGATTGGGATTGTCGTACTCTGGGTTCACGCTGATTACCTTTTGTTTGAGCGAAAAAAGGATCTGTTGCTCGGGAACGCCATTGGGACGCACTCCGCTGACATTCCATTCGGGAGCCTCAATGGCGATGCGGCGGGGCTTCAGCCTAAAATTCCATTCCCAATCGCCTCCACCACCGATCAGACCGGTCACCTCAATATGATGAATTCCTTCAGGAACCACCACCCAGAGAAAACCATCGTCCCTACGCAGGGCACTCTCAGGCTTGCTATCCAACTGTACGGAAAGAGGAGACCAAGCTGGGAGATTTCCGGGAATGGGAACCGCCGTGCGAACTGCCGTGTGGACCTCAATATCCTGAGTGAGCTGATGACCTGAGAGCTTCAGACTAACCATGGGAATCTCGGCCACCGAGGAATTAGTGGCTTGAGAAGCCTCCATAAGACGATTCTTAAGCGTATCGATCATATTCTGATCGGGAATCTGCGCCTTAGCTGCGTGGGGAGAGAGAAGGAATAATGCGAAGATCATCCCCAAAGCCATCCCTGTTCCCGCCCTAGGACGTGGCAAAGAAATACGGGAAATGAGGCTGCGTGCATTCAGCAGAATGCCTGCCAGAAGGAGCAACAAAGCCACGCGTAGAAGCGCAAGTAGACGTTCCAACCACAGTGGGATCAGGATTGCATGAACCCTCTGTGCTGATGTCACAGGCCCGTTCCAGCCATAAGTCACAACCCTCCAATCCCAGGCAGGAAGCGCAGGCCCCGTCTGGATCCGCGCTTTGATATCATTCTGCATGTTTTGGCTAGTGTAGAGGGATTGCGGACCTGACTGGGGCTGAACCTGTGAAACACTGTCAACATCACGCCGGCGTTCCTCTTCAAGTGATCCGACCGCTGAAATAGGACTAGCAGCAATTGCCATCCTAACACCTGCTAATCCAGCAGTTAACATTCTCTGTTGCTGAAATCCATCCTTCAACATCCCATTTGCAGCTTGTTGATCAGTCGGCCCATTGGCAAATACAGCACCCCCTCCCACTCCACTCACACTCCCAAAAAATCGGTTCACACTTGCCACATTCATCGGCTCCAGTTGCGGATAAAGGGTTTGCTGTAATTGCTGAGTAATGAAAGGAAGGAGCGTCAGAAGCAGCCACACCAAAGCGATCCATTTTGTTGCCTGCACCACGCGCAATCCACGTCCCTGCGGCACTACGCGCACCAAGGCAAGAGGGATCATAAGAATCAGCCATTCGTATTTGGGTGCACCCAATTCGTGGTAGGAAAGGGCAAATCCGGCGAATGCGATCACGGCGGGAACAATTCCCCAGAGTCGCTGGACAGCCAGTGTGAAAACCAGCAGGACAAAAAGATCAAGCAGACTCCAGGCAGTAAGCCAGTCGCCATGCACCCAATCCGCTCCGAAGAGGGCAAAAAGCCTCCAACCTGGAGGAAGATGCAGCGTAACAGAGGGACTCTCGGCATTGGCATTCCACCCAGAACCTGGAATGTTGGATGAGGCATTCATCCTGCCGACAGCCTCTAGGTTGATGGCGCGAGTTCTGATTTCGACACCCGGATCACCGGTCTGCGGATTACGAGTAATGAGTTGCCCCAGACCGCCGCTCGTAACCGCCCCGAGATCTTCATCACCGGAGGAGTCGAGTCGCCAGATGAGTTGCGATCCACCCTGGATCAGATCACGGAACGTGTAGGCTCCTCCGTCCTCATCCAGCCAGAGTTCGCGCCTTATGCTGAGTCCCTGCGGCTTCTGCTCACCCATTCCACGAAGGCGCTGAACGAGATCAACCGCATCGCCTGTCTCCCACTTGTAGATGGGATACTGCCTCCAATCTTCCGGCATGGTGGTCTGGGAAGCATCCACTGATGTGGCGTTGGTGATTTGCAGGAGGCGGAAGGTGGGATCAGCTTTGAATGCCAGCAATTCCTCCGCAACGGCAGGTTTAACCCCCTGAGCAAACTTCAATTCCCGGGCATCCTGAGTACGGAAGGTTCCCAGATCAACTACCCATCGCCCGGGTCGCACCTGGGCCTTCATCTCTCCTGCGTCATTGATCGCCACTGGAATTGGGGAGTTTACCGACGAGAGTTTCCACCCTTCTGGAAGAACTCCTCCGATCTTCTCCTCACGCCCTTTTCCCGAGACGATGAGTTCCACCCGCGTATCGAACAAGAGGGGTATTCCATCTTGAAGCAGGCTGTAAACCTTAACGGAAAGGGAATCCTTTTCCGTGCTCTCCGTAACCTCCTGACGTTTTAACCACAAATCTCCATTCCCGTCCCATACTGGATACTGCACAGCGCTTCCCTCGAGTGTGAGTGATAGCAATCCGATTTCACTGGGAATGGGAAGCCTTTGAGGAATTGCGTCCCATAAGAATTTCCCAGTCACATGATGAACGCCCGGTTCAAGCAACAAGGAGGGACGATCGGGGGCCGCAAGCACCGGTACAGGATGTCCGTCAACTGTCACTGATACAGGCCACAGATCCCCTCCACCTGGTAGCGGAACCCAAGTCTCGGAAAAGACGGTCACTGTCAGATCAAAGGTTCCCGAATCCTTCACAACTGTTATTCCCATTGTTGACGGCCAGAAGCTGAGCGGTTTGTTCAGATCCGAATAAGGAGTTGGGGAATTCGTGTTGGGAGCATCCCAGAGCGCCCACCCCTCCCACGGTTTGAGAAGATCAGGAATCTTAGAGATGGAATTTGGCGAGGGACTTGATGATGGGCTGGCAGCTCTGGCAACTTCCGCAGAAAAGAAGGTAATGCCCAGAACTGCTAAAAACAGCATGAGGCGGAGCAGTGTGTTATGCTTATGGTTGAGTGCTTTCATGTTAGTGGGGTGGGTTTGGGAACTTGTATTTTATGGATTCATCGCTTGCGGTTGGTAATCTGGTAAGTTGAGATCTCGTCAAGGAGAACTCTTCGGGGTGCTAGGAAGCGCAATGGGAGATCCCGGCAGGACTGGGACGTCATAAGCCCGACTCCACCAACCAGTGGATGACCCTTGAAATTGAAGCAGGATTATCCTTTTGCCAAAATTCGTTTCCAGTAGCACTGCAGTAAATGGGGAACCGAGCTTCACCGGACGGGATTCGATAATCGAATAGCTTGTCACTTTATTACCCTGATAGAGATCTGTCTCCTTGTTGAGTTGGGCAATGACCTCCTCGGGCAAAGCTGACGAGGGCAAATGAATCGGCTTGAAAAGACCGTTCTGCCACAATCCCCAGTTGGCGTCGGAGGAAAGCTTTGTCACAAGATCTCCAATCGGGTCGGCAGTAAGGGCTCTAGCAGAAATTTCTCCCTTACCGGCCTGATCGGCCATTGGCATAGCAGTCGCTGCTAATTTTATAACAGGCGAAGCAACAACAGGGACATTGGTGTTATTCGCCGTAGAGACAGGGGCGTTGGCCCAAGACAACCCAGCTATTGTCGAGATGCTAGATGCCGCTGCAGGGCTCTTTTGATCACCATTGATGGTGGACACTGGTATAGCTTCAGAAGTACCGACAAGTTTACTGCTCACCGCTCCTCCCAATGCTCCGCCGGATCTGTCCCCCTCCACTGGTTGGAGTCCTTCTTTGACGCTACCGTCGATGGAAGAGAGCCCTTTCAGGGCCGTGCGATTTTGAAATGTTGACTCAGATACTGACTGGTCGCGCAAGCGCGTTCCAGCCACCTCCATTTGTTGACGAACGGGCATGCTCCCCATCGGCATCCTCTCTTCAACCAATAGAGCTTTATTATCACTGGCAAGTCGCTTATCATAGACACGCCGTACGGTTAGACTTAAACTCGCAGTGTCACCACGGTGAGTCAGAAGTCGAAGAGGCTCCACGGGCAGAAGCACTGCAAAAAGCGCGACCGCAGCGATCGCACCGCTCCAAATCCATGAATGGTTTTTATAGATAGGTTTCTCAGGTTGGTCATCCCTCTGTTCAAAGGCGATCAGCGCACGATGCAACGCACGGCCTTTGGCTGCCTCAGAAGGTTCCGGTACCCGGAGGAGCCTCAAACTATTTCTAAGGGCATCATCTTTCATGAGAATGCTCCTTTCCTCGATCCGAGGAGCTTCTTAAGGGCATTTTTCGCCCGAAAAATCCTCCAGGAAATGGTTGTCACAGCGCATCCCATGACGGCAGCAACTTCCCCATGGTTCATCTCTTCAAAATAGACTAGTGCAACGGTCTCACGGAGTTCGGGAGTTAGTTGATCCAAGGCCGAATGGACTTGGGTGAAATCCGGCGGCTCCTCCTTTTCCTGCGATGCAATTTCTTCAGTAAATGCCAGTCTCTTTCCCGCTTCCCTGCTGCTTTGGCGCTTCCAGTCAATGAGCGCATTGTNNAGGCAGGATCGGTAGGCGTAGGCGTGGATCATCGTATAATAGCGTTCGAACAGAAGCCGGAAAGATTCGGCATCGCCATGCAGCGCTGCCTCGACCAACTGTGCATCTGGCACATGCTGTTCATCCGGAATCATGCTTGTTTTGTATCTATAGACGAAGCAAGGGGGGGAATCCTTTGAGAAAAATAAGGTGCGATTCGAAAAACTTTGGGAAACAAGAGTCAGAATGGCAGGGCTCGGCTCAGATAATCAAACTATCTGGTTCAAATTATGCTGTGCAAAATGACTCAATTAATCATTCTGCTGCTTGACAGTCTGGATCATCAACCCTCCCCCAATTACCATGAACCTCAAGACCATCAAGCTCCTCGGAATTGCCAGTCTCACATCATTATTTGCCACTGGCTCCGCACTGGCACAAGCCACTACGGATCAGTTAACCATGACCACTCAATCACCGGTGGCCGGAGGGCTAGTTTTCATCATATGGCTACTGATCGTTGTTCTCATGGTCGCGAGCGGTTGGAAGGTTTTTGTCAAAGCGGAACAGCCTGGATGGGCAATCCTGATCCCCATTTTCAACACCTACATCACGCTCAAGGTGATCGGTAGACCTTGGTGGTGGCTACTCCTTCTCTTTATACCTTTCGTTAACTTTATTATCTGGATCCTCATGATGCTCGATCTGGCAAAAAGTTTCGGCAAAGGGGTAGGTTTTGCAATAGGATTGATGTTCCTCCCTTTCATTTTTTACCCAATTCTTGGATTTGGTAATGCCAACTATCAGGGACCGGCAGTAAGAATCTGAACTCATCTCGAGTTTCCACACTCCGTCACTTGACAAAAACCGATGGGAGTAAGAGTTTGTTATAAGCTTAAGTCACACCCTTCAATTCAATGAAAAATCCTGTAAAAAAGCTCTGGATTACACCCGCCTTCAAAAAAACGATGATTTTCTTCGAGTGCACCTGCTACGCAGGAGCCAAGTAATCCTCATCTCAGGGCACAGGAAAGATGGCGATCCATGTTCGCCTTCTTGGAACCGCAGCGGGAGGGGGCCTGCCTCAGTGGAACTGCTCCTGTTCCAATTGTCGGGCAGCTAGGAATGGGGATATTCCCAGCCGAACACAATCCAGTGTTGCCATCAGTGCCGATGCGTCCGAGTGGTTCCTTGTCAATGCATCGCCTGATCTGGGAAGACAGATGGAATTTCATGCTACCTTGACTCCGAACCTTAGTTCTCCCCGAAATAGTCCTATTTCGGGAGTTCTTTTGACGAATGCCGATCTTGATCACGTTCTTGGAGTGCTGCTCTTGAGAGAGGGGAAAACGCTACCGGTGATAGCCAGTAAGGGAGTCAGGGACACCCTCACTCTCTGCATGGGACTCGATGCGCTGATGGGCTCATTTTGCGGGATACGATGGAAGGAGGCTCCCTCTGATTGGGGGCCTCTTCTTCTGCGAGATGGGACACCAAGCGGTTTGGAGATGAGGGCGATTTACCTCTCTGGAACCCCGCCTCTCTACGCAAGAAATATGCGACCTATGGATGGCCACAGTATTGCTTTCCAGATAAGGGATGCAAAAGGGGCGACACTTCTGGTGGCGCCAGATGTTGCTGCACTGACTCCGGAACTGGAACTTGCCATGCAGTACTCCGACGCCGTGCTATTTGATGGGACTTTCTGGTCCGAGGATGAATTGCACTCCATTAACGGAACTAGGCGGTACGCCAGTGATATGGGGCACCTGCCGATTAGGGATGCGAGCCTGGAAGTCCTCAGGCGCCTTGGCGCATCAAGGAAGATTTTCATCCACATCAACAATACCAACCCGATTCTTGCCATGGATTCCGCAGAACGTGCAGCCGTCGAGAGTGCTGGCATCACAGTTGGAGAGGACTCGATGGAGTTCACGCTATGAGTCATGAGTTATGGGATCATGAGAGCTTCATAACAAGGCTCCGCGAAGTCGGCCAACGGGGCTATCACCACAGGCATCCATTTCATCTCGCCATGAACGAGGGTAAACTCTCCCCTGAAGCTGTGAGAGGATGGGTTGCCAACCGTTTCTGCTATCAGCAAGCCATCCCTATCAAGGATGCCGCCATCATATCGAACTGCCCGCTTCGAGATGTGCGCCGCGTCTGGATTCACCGCATTACCGATCATGATGGCACCCGGGATGACGAAGGGGGGATCGGGGCATGGCTACGGCTAGGTGAGGCCTCTGGTCTTTCCGCCGAGGAGTTGCTGGACGGACGCCATGTCCTTCCAGGCGTCCGATTTGCTGTTGAGGCTTATGTTACCTTTGCACGCACACGTCCTTGGCAGATTGCGGTTGCATCATCCCTCACCGAGCTCTTCGCCCC
>PLEU01000174.1 GCA_003136515.1 Spartobacteria bacterium | reverse complement strand
GTCATGGACTCGATGGATCTCGAGCGCGAAAAGGGGATCACCATCAGGGCCAAGAATGCGGCCTTTCAGTGGAATGGTCACCATATCAATATCGTTGACACTCCAGGTCACGCCGATTTCGGCGGTGAGGTGGAGCGCATCATGAAAATGGTCGATGGGGTGCTGCTCGTCGTGGATGCCTTTGGCGGCCCCCAGGCCCAGACCAAGTTTGTGCTAAAGAAAGCCTTGGAAAACGGAGCCAAGCCGATCGTCGTCATTAACAAGATTGACCGTGATAACGCCGAGCCCCACAAGGTGCTCGACATGGTATTTGAGCTCTTCCTTGAGCTACATGCCAATGACGAACAGCTCGATTTCCCCGTGGTTTACGCCAGTGCCAAGCAGGGCTTTGCCAAGAACGAGATCGACCAGGAGAGCACCACGATGGAGCCCCTCTACCAAGCGATCGTGAAACACATCCCTGCGCCGAAGAAGTCCGATGTCGATTACTTCCAGATGCTCGTTTCCAACCTCGACTACAGTGATTATCTGGGGCGTATAGCCTTTGGCCGCATTATCAGCGGCAAGGTGAAGATGGGGGAACGGGTTGTCTGCATTCACAAGAATGGCAAGAAAGAGACCGCTCCGGTGACTGCGATTTTTGGGCACAAAGGGCTTCAGAAGATCGAGCTGCAGGAAGCCACCGCTGGTGACATCATCGGAATCTGCGGATTTGAGGAGGTCTTTATCGGCGAGACCATCACCGACAACGATACTCGCGATCCGCTCTCCTTTGTGGACATTGATCCGCCAACCATCACGATGAAAATCTGCATCAACGACGGCCCGCTCGTGGGCAAGGAGGGCAAGCTCGTCACCGCACGTCAGATCAAGGAGCGCCTTACCCGTGAGACACGCACCAATGTCTCCATTGAGGTGAAGGAGACCGATACGGCCGGACATTTTCAGATCAAGGCCCGTGGTGAAATGCAGATAGCGGTGATTGTTGAGCAGATGCGTCGCGAGGGATTTGAACTCCTCGTCTCACGTCCGGAAGTTATCTTCAAGCGCGGTGAGGGTGGTGCACTCCTCGAACCTGTGGAAAATGTGTATGTTGATGTCCCGCCCGAAAATCTGGGTGACATTCTTCAGAGTTTGGCCGCCCGCAAGGCCGAGATCGTTAACATGGATCACAAGACAAAGAGCGTCACTGTTCACGCCGTGGCCCCGACTCGTGGACTCATCGGCTTTGAAACCGATCTAGTCAACCTGACTAAGGGAAGCGGCATTATGTCCCATATTTTCAAGGAGTACGCGGAATACAAGGGCGAGATTCCGACCCGCAACAACGGTGTGCTCATCGCGATGGAAGCTGGCGTCGCCATGGCATATTCTATGGAGAAAATTCAGGAACGCGGCCGTCTCTTCGTCTCTCCTCAGGATGACATCTACGTCGGGATGATCGTGGGGGAAAATTCCCGTGCCGACGACATGCCGGTTAATGTCTGCAAATCGAAGACTTTGAACAACATGCGGAGTACCGGTGATGGCAAGGGAATATCCCTGTCCCCTCCCCTCAAGATGAGTTTGGAGCGCTCGCTGGAATACATCGCCCCAGACGAGTATGTCGAGGTGACACCTCTCACGATCCGCCTTCGCAAGAAGCTACTTGATGCCACCGCACGCAAGCGTGCCAGCTCGACACCGGTCATCGCCGAGGATTAGAATTTCATTCCAGTGAGATAATCCCCAACTTATCGACATCCCATGGGTCGCCAATGGCTCCTCGCCAAGCGTGAGGTCGCATCGCTTAAGAAATCCAAGTCCACGGGCAAATTCGTCCGGGAGATCACCATTGCTGCACGACAGGGTGGGGCCGATCCGGCGACCAATTCTCGGCTCTTTGCCGCACTGGAAAAGGCTCGTGCCGAGAGTGTCTCTCGTGATGTCATCGAGCGGGCCATCCACAAAGGGGCTGGAATCGGCGAGGACAAGACCGTCATCGATCATATCACATTCGAGGGATATGCCCCCCACAAGGTGCCGGTAATCGTCGAGGTTTATACCGACAATACAAATCGAACCTCGCCTGAAATCCGCGTTCTCTTCCGTGAGGGACAGCTTGGAACACCTGGCAGCAACAAGTTTCTCTTTGACCACGTCGGAATCGTCGAGGCGTACGCTGAAAAGGAGAATATCGATCTGGAAGAAGCCGCCATCGAAGCGGGAGCAAATGAAGTGGAAGCCTTGACCCACGACCAGAACGACGACATTCCCGCAGACAAGACGGGAGCACGGTTTCTCACGGACCGCACAGCTACAGCTGCCGTTTCAACCTGGCTCAAGGGAAACGGCTGGAAGGTCGTTACTAGTGAACTTGGATATGTTGCCAAAAATTATCCCACTTTGAACGACGATCAGCGCTCTGAAGTGGGTGAATTCCTTCAGGCGTTGGAGGAACATGATGATGTGCACCGCGTCTGGACAGCGATCAAATAGTAATCTTGTGCTTTTGGGGTGTTAGCGGCGCTGGAGTGGGCTTGCCGCTGCCGCACTGGCCCTGCTCCCCTCTAAACTCGTCAGGGTATATGCGGTATTACGCCGACGGAGGCGCAAAAGTACTTCGAAGAAGTCCTACAGAGTAGTATCGGCATGAGGTGACTCGAAATTAATGCAAGGGAAAGAGGCGCAGAAGAATGACCCCATGAGGAGGTACCAATGCCGCGAATTTGGTCTCAAATACACCCAGATCTTTCTGCGACCAGAGATTGCGGACACGCTGTTTCCCCGAAATCATGATGTCGCGCCAGTTGGCAGTGATGGTAGATCCTGCGCTGCTGCGATTAAATAGGCCCACAGCCACTGAACCATCGGCAAGGGGCTTAGAATAAACATCAAGATTGTTATTTTCTACAACGCAGTTCGCCTGCTTGCAGAGGGGGTCCTGGTCGATTTCTAGAACCTCGTCATTACTCAAAAGAGAGAGAGTAAAGGCATCGAGCCTTTCAAGGTCGCATCCGATCAGAAGTGGGGCGCCTAACAGACACCAAAGACTGATGTGCGTGTACTGTTCATCAGGGGTCAATCGTGTGGGATGGGGAGTTCCCCAACCCACGGCACCTACAACGAGCATATCGGGATCGTTGTAGTGCCCGGGGTGTTGAAAGGGTGCCCATTTTCCCTGATTGAATCCGATGCCGCTCATGCTCTCCCAGCTGTCATTCATATCCGTAGTGGTGCGCCATGAATTGGCGAGAGGACTGAGGTCTGCAATGATACTGAAAATATTGTCAGCTGCGTTGTTGGAGAGGCTGAAAACAATATCGCGTCCGGAGGCACGCAGCGCGGAGGCCATCTCACGGGCATTCTCCACATCGACTGGGCCCCAGTCATACTTCAAATAATCGAAGCCCCATGCGGCCCACTGTCTGGCGTCGTTCTCGGCAAAATGGAATTTGCCGGTTTCGAAAGGGTAGCTATGGATGTTTTTATCGGCGTTGAGATTGGCTGAGGGATCGCTTGCTCCTTCTGGATTGGCCGACGAACCCCCCAGGTGATTGCCGTAAGAAACGACCCATGGGGTCGAATAGATACCAGTCTTCAAGCCCATTTCATGAATGCTGTCGCAGAGACTCTTCATATCGGGAAACTTTTGTGGATCACCCAGAATCGCATGAAAGGGGCCGCCCCGGGTTCCCTGCCAGGTGTCGTCTATATTGATGTAAGTCCAACCGTGCTGGCTCAATCCCGAAGAGACGAGTGCCTTCGCCGAGCGAAGAACCTTCTCCTGATCCACATTCGCCCCCCAGCAGTTCCAGGAGTTCCATCCCATCGGTGGTGTTAGAGCGACAGTATCTCCGGCGACAATCAGGAATTTCTTCTGAGCAGCGCCGAAGCGGTTGCTTACCTGGAACAGCACCGTATAATCGCCCTTCTTGTTTAAAAGGCCCGTAATTCGTCCCGTTGTCGTATCTATTTTAAGTCCAGTGGGTAACCCCACCGCGGCAAAGGTGACGGGGCGCATGCCTGTGGCTGGAATAGAGTAAAGGAAAGGACTTCCTGGATGCACTCCAAAGACCGACGGGCCATTGATGCGTGGCTCGGGAGCCGGCGGTGGAGTCAAGATATCGGAGTCGGCACGTAGAGTCTCGGAATAGATAAAGGTGTGAGTGATGAGGAATACAACGAGTGGAAGAAGCCTAGCGGAGTGCATAGAGTGACTTTACGGCGAGGCCTATCAAATTCGCACAGAACAGTGCAAATCCGGGTATCATCTCTTTCCAAGAGAGAGCTTTGTCATGAGGTCGGTGGTTAGGGATTCCAGTTCGATGGAGACTATTTCAACACGTCTCGTGAAATAGTTGTATGCGATCAGATTGGGGACGGCAACGCCGAGTCCTACAATGGTACAATTCAATGCCTGCGAGATGCCACTGGCCACCATCTTGGGATCCCCGTGATCGCCAATATTGGCAAAGATGCCCACAAGGCCGGACAAAGTCCCAAGGAGCCCTAGCAGGGGCGAAATTCCCGTGGTGATCTCAAGAAAAACGAGGCCTGCCTCCAAGCGTGAAATCTCATGGCGCGCACGGATCTGGATGGCATCAAGCGCCTCGGCCCGGGGCCAGTCCCTGTGTTGGATCAGAGTGGTCAGCACCCGGGAAAGAGGTGAGGGTTCGGAATTAAGAACCCGTTGGAGCGGATCAATGGGTGCGCCAGATTTATAGGCGCCGACTGTCTTGAGAACCGCGGGTGGAAGGACTCGATTGAGCCGGAGTACAAGGGCTCGCTGGAGAATGATCGCGAGTGAAAAAACGGAGAGCACCACGAGCACGGCCATGAAGAAGCCGCCTCGGATGAAAAATTCAAGAAACCCCGGAAGTTCGGCGACAAAAAGTGGGTTAGTGGGCATGGGAGGGATCGCTTAGTAAATGGTGAAGCTATAGTCGATTTCCAGACTGCCGTTTCTCAGTGTCGCGGCGAGGTCCGGCGGAATCGGGGGAAGCTTGGCATCCATGATCGAACGGAGGCTGCAATCAGTCAAAGACTCATTGCTATTGCTTGAAACGACATGAAGTTCCGTGATTCTGCCGGCGGATGTTACATCGAAACGGACACTGACGGTACCGATACTGAGCAGGCCCATCTGTTCGTTGACGTAGTAATACCAGCGTGAGCCAATCGCGTCGGCGACGATTTTGTGATATCGCCCAAGCGGCGTTGCTATTGCCGCCACTGAGGATCGCCCACGATTTGAGATGCTGCCCATGAGAACCGTTTGCCGCGTTTCGGGCTCGTATCCCTTCTTCGGCCCAGTGGTGCCTGGGGTTGCGGGCGGCGATACCTCTTGAGGTGGATGTTGTGCGGCTGTCGGCTGGTTCAGTGAGTTGCCGGGCGTTGGCTGAGTGGGAAGTTCGAGAAGTTTTACGTTGTTGGGTGGAGGGGGAATCAGCGGGGTAGGCTGCGGCGTAGCGCCTGATTTTGGTGCTGGCGTGGGAGCTGGTTTCTGCTGTTGTTGCTTTTGGGGCGGGCTTGCCGGAGATGACGTGGAAGGCGGGGCTGCAGGATGCGCGGGATTGCCGTTTGATGCCGATGCCTTTTCTCCCGGCGTATACTGCTGGGTCTGAAGTTCAAGCCCTGGTTGTTTGACTCCCTCCTCTGTCGGAACAGGTGCCGAGCCGGTGGACGGAAGCTCACTGGCAGCTTCCGTATTCTGATCGGACTGAAAGGGGGCATTCAGAGGGGTTTTATCAGATGCCGTGTGCGCTTCAACAATCGGGCGTTCCGGAGTGGCGGGGGGGGGTATTTCCAGAGTGACTTCTGGAGGTGGAGGTTGTGAAGAGTTCTTTGATTTATGGTCGGCCTCCTCCGCCCTTTTTGTAAAGAAAAGCGCCAGCAGCAGAATCAAGATGACGTGGAGGATCAGGGAAATGAGAAGCAGGAAAGAGAACCGCTCTCTGCGTTCCTCAGCGCCTCTGGTTTTACCCGGCGAACTTTTTGTTCTTGGAGCCGTCATGCCACCGCAATCTTTCTCAGCGATGCCACGGGAGCAGGCGGAGTGGCGGGTGCCGGCGATTTGGGCGTGCGGGTAGCGATTTTGGGAAGCCGAAGGTTCCCGGTGCGCGCCTGATGGAAGAGATATTGCTGGATATAGCCCGCATAGGGCCCGAGGAGTTTCTCGCCATAGCGTTCGAGCTTTTCAGGGGTCGAACCAAGCGCTTTCTGAGAGCTGAAGGAGGTAAGGATGCGGCCGATCCACACATCAACAGGAACTGCTTCCAGACGTTCATAGGCAAATAGCAGGATACAGTTGGCCACTTTCCGGCCGATGCCCGGGAGGGAGCAGAGTGCCATTCGGGCCTCACTGGTACTAAGGCTTGTGAGGGCGACAGGGTCAAATTTTCCCTCGTGGACAAGCCGTGCTGTGCGGAGCAAATTTCCAGCACGAAATCCAAGGCCGCAGGATCGCAGTCCCGCCTCGGAGGCTGATGCAAGCACCGAGGCCTTCGGGAACGCAGGGATAGGGAATCCGGCGAGCTTATCTCCATAGGTCTGGCGCAGGGCGAGACTCATCTGCTTGATATGGGCAACCTGCTTCATCGGTGAGAGAATGAAGGAGGCCAAGCATTCCCAATGCGGTTGGCGCATGATTCTCAGTCCCCGGCAAGCAAGGGACGCCTTATGGGAGATATTATGGTGGGCACAGCTTTCACGAATCACCCTCAAATCATGATCGAATGCGAAGTAGTGATGGAGCAGGCATGGAAGTTCCGGATCACTTCCACGGTAATGAAGGAGATTTCCGTTTTGCCTCACAAAAAGGGGGGTCGAACCGATACAACCGACGTAACCGTCATCCTGCGGGACCCAATGAAACGTCTGGCCACTTTCCAAAGTCTTCCGAAGATCAAACTCAGGGCATTCCAAGGCACCTTCAACAGATGTTGATCTTTTGCTCATCGTGCAAAGTAACTCAAATTTTCCAACTCAATGGCGAGGTTGACATTATTGACGGCGACCGTGTCCGGAAGGTGGAGGAGCGCCGGCGAAAAGTTCAAGATGGCATGAATTCCGGCCTCGACCAACTGTTCCGCGACCTGTTGAGCGGCGGTTCCGGGCACGCAGAGGATGGCCATCCTGACTTCACGCCGTTTGATTACCGGGGCGAGACGCTTCATGCTCTGGACTGGGATATTGCCGTCGGCGGCCTTCTGAGGCTGAAGATCAAACGCAGAGACAATTTCAAATCCCTCCCTAGCAAAACCTTTGTATCTCAGTAGCGCCATCCCGAGATTGCCCGTGCCCACTAGAATGACTGGCTGGAGACTGGCGCGTCCCAATATTTCCTCAAGCCGGTTTCTGAGTACGACGACTTCATAACCGCTACCTCTCTTGCCGAGTGGGCCACAGAAGGCGAGATCCTTCCTAAGTTGTGCAGGTTGGACACCCGCAACGCTTGCGAGAGCAGCGGATGAAACAATGCTCTCCTGTCTGGCCACCATAAGGCCGAGGCAGCGAAGATAGAGCGATAGTCGGTAAACGGTCTTACGGGGTATGTCTGCAACGGGATGGAGAACAGAGTGAGGAGCGATCACGCTCTTCTTTCCTGAAGCACGTCTCATCATTCGAGGGATGATGTTTCCCCGTGAATGGCGGGGTCGCCGTAGAGGGTCGAAGCACTGGCCGAGGTGATCGCCACGTCAAATATTTCACCATAAAATCGGCTGCCACCCTCGAAAATAACAATCTTGTTGGTGCGGGTGCGCCCTGACAGTCGCCTTGGATCGTTGCGACTTGGCCCCTCGCAGAGGATCTCCTGACGCGTGCCAACACACGCATCAAGATGACGTGAGGCGGAAGCATTCACCACCGAGAGAAGATCCTGATTGCGCACCTCCTTCACGGACTCGGGGATTTGATCGCCCATTTCTGCAGCTGGTGTGTCACCACGCTGTGAGTAACGAAAAATGAAGGCCCCATCGAAACCGATTTCTTCCGCGAGATCGCGGCTGGCCTGATAGTCCTCCTCTGTCTCCCCGGGGAACCCGACTATGATGTCGGTGGTGATGGCGATCCCGGGCCTGCTGTCGCGCAGATTAGAAACAAGCTTCCGATACGAGGCGGACGTGTAAGGGCGATGCATTGCCCTGAGAATGCGATCAGAGCCCGACTGCACTGGAAGGTGGACATGTTCCATCAGCTTCGGTAGCCGGCCAAAGCACTCCACTAAGTCCTTGCGGAATCCCATGGGGTGGGGGGAGGTGAAGCGGATCCGATCCAGCCCATCCACTTGATGCAGCGCTTCGATGAGTTGAACAAAGGGGCTTTTGCCACCGATCTTGGGAAACTCATGACGGCCGTAGAGATTCACGATCTGGCCGAGGAGCGTCACTTCTCGTGTGCCGCGTTCAACTAGTGTGTGCGCCTCGGCAACAATGTCAGTGATGGGACGTCCCCTTTCTTCACCACGGGTGGAGGGGACGATACAGAAGGTGCAGTGCATGTTGCAGCCCTGCATGATGGAGATGAAGGATGCAGCTTCCTTGATCTGCCCAGCTAGATGATCCCGGATTGTGTTCTGAGAGCCGGTTTCCGGAGCGATATCGACGATGGGTGTAACCAACGATGTGTGCTGGATGACGCTTCCAAGTTCGGCGATATCCGTAATGGCATAGGCGGCCTCACGCTTCTGGATAGCCTCTTCAACGTAGTCGGCGACGCGGTGGAATTTCTGCGTGCCTACCACCAAATCGATATGGGGAGAGGTTGCTCTGAGTGTCTCTCCAAGACGCTGTGCCATGCAGCCCATGTAGCCGAGAACAAGCTGAGGTTTTTCCCTGCGAAGTTTGCGCAACATACCCATCTTGCCGATTGCCTTGCGCTCTGCCATTTCACGTACGCTGCAGGTGTTGAGAAGGATGACGTCGGCCTCACTCTCAGTCCCAACAAGTTTGTGACCCCGATTCTGAAGGTCACGGGCGACCTGTTCGGAGTCCCGCTCGTTCATCTGGCAACCGTAAGTCTTGATAAAGACACTGGACATAATTGATGATTCTAAACCTTTGGGAGACGTGCCGCCAGTAGCTATCAGCCCTGCGGTGAGATTTGGGGAGAGACCGAGATAGCGCCTTCACTGGTCGATTCATCGGTCCCGGCACCCAACGGCATCATCGTTGGAGGGCGATTCCCTTTCTTGGGATCAACGCGTACAAGCCCACATCTCTGGCCAGCCGCCTCAACCAGCCGGGCGACGCGTTTTTTTAGTCGATAGCCACGTGACCAGATGATGAAAAGGATGACCGCGTAGAGGGCAGCGACCCAGGTCATTTCATGGTCGGTGGCACCCCAGTAGATCATAAAACTGATGAGGAGGAAGTTGGCCAAGAAGGTGGTTGCCACCATGCGCGTGGAGAGGCCGGCCCGTGTCAGGCACTTTGGACCGCCATGGTATTCGGTCACGCTTCTGAGCCGCACTCCCCACCAGAAGCTGCCGTAGATTTGCACATCCCATTCTTTCCAACCCGTGTCGATGGAATAGCTCCAACCCTCTGTCTCAAGAGCTTCCACCACGGAGGAAAGAAGTGCTTCGCGTCCTTTTCCCTCCTCGTTCCAGAATACCAGTTTCGAGAGGCTCCTGATCTTGCTAGGAACGAAATCTTTTTCTTTGGCCGCAATGACTGATTCGGGGGTTTGCTTGTATTTTAACCAGGTGAAGTAGCGGGCCCACCCGCGGACGAGCGGCTGCGAGAGTGCGAGGAATGCGACCAAAAGCCGCGCCCTGATCGTGTCGAATCGGGGCTCTAATTTGGCATGGATCATGTAGGAAAGCGCAACCAAGAAGGTGCCGCCGAACATCAGATAGGCCACGATCCGAAGTGTCGGGAAAGGAAGGGAAAGCAGGAAAAGGAAGACGGTGAGGGTGACCCACTCAATGCTGCTTAGATAAGCGGCAAGTTCCGACTGCGGCGTCGGATAAATGCACTGGAAGAGGCCCTCACCAAAGACTCCGTGATAGATTACAGGCTGATTAATCAACCAAGTGAAGCGTGGTGCTCCATAGACCTGCCCCTTCCACTTTGCCGTACCGGTGGGACCGAAGAAAACAAGATGTTTAAAGCGTAGGAGTGATTCGGCCTCTCCATAGCCCTCCTGCTGCTTGCGGAAAGCCTTTAGAGTAAAACGCCGATAGTGCCATACTATGGCCGATGGACTGAAGGCGATGACTTCACCCTCCTGCTGAAGACGCCAGCAGAAATCGACGTCATCGCCAGCCTTGCGGTATTCGGGATCGAATCCCCCTGCCTTCTCGAATGCCCAACGATGAAACGCCATATTGCAGCCTGGGATATGCTCGGCAACCACATCAGTGAGTAGGACATGGCTCGGTCCGCCAGGGGCCGCCGCCACGCAGGCCTGCTGCCAACTTTGCGCTGGCGGGGAAATATTTGGGCCGCCGACGGCGGCGAAGTCGGAGGAGAGGAGGGTGTGGACGAGGAAATAAATCCAGTCGCGGTCGACCATGCAGTCGGAATCNNGGGAAATATTTGGGCCGCCGACGCCGGCATAATTTCCTGAGAGCAGCGTCCCTACAAGATAGTAGAGCCAGTCGGGATCGGCCATGCAGTCGCTGTCAGTGTAGGCTAAGATTTCCCCCGTGGCGTTGGCGGCGCCGACATTTCGGGCGACACTGAGCCCGTGATTGGTCTGATAGACCGACTTTACCCACGGATGGCCCTTCAGAATCTGCTGTGTGTTATCTGTCGAGCCATCGTCGACGACAACAACTTCGTAGTCTGGATAGTCGATTGTTTTCAGTGACTGCAGGCAGGTTTCGAGGGTGGGTCCACCGTTGTATCCACAGACAATCACCGAGACCTTCGGCACTCTCGGAAGAGGGGCGCGATGTGTGATCGATGATCTGTCGTCAAAGAAATTGCGTACGGTCGCAAGGACGCGTTTCGGTGAGCGGTCGCGTTTCACCAAGCCAAAAGCCCAATCGAGAATATCCATCCCACCGCGATGCCACTCGTCGGTCCATGCATAAAGGATCGTGCCCGCCAACCCACCCCGCACTACGGCATCAAGATGCCAACCGATCATCTCTGCTTGTTCCTCCTCTGTATGGCGGATCGTATCCATGCCAAACTCGCCCATGATGAGAGGTTTATCCTCGGCGAGGTTCTGAAGGCGTGCCAAATAGCGCTCAAAGTCCTCCCTTCGATGCAGATAGACGTTGAAGGTCAGGAAATCGACATTNNAGAGAACGGTAGGATCTTCGCGGCGGGCGATGCTGACCAGGTGCTCGACGAATTCTGTCACTCGCTTCGCTCCCAGCCACCGTACCATTGAGGATGGAATTTCATTCCCAAGCAGGTAACCGAAAATCGCAGGATGCCCCTTGTGTTCACGAATGGCGTCCCGCACGGCCTTTTCGACCGAAGCCCGAACTTTCCGGTCGTTCAAGAACTCCACATGTTCCATCCATGCAATGCTGAAGAGAACTCGGAGGCCGTTCTCGTGACAGATGTCGAGGAACCAGCCCGGGGGAGTCGTGTAAATGCGGATCAGATTGGCACCCGACTCACGGATGACAGCCATATCCCTGGTCACTTGCTCTCGCGGCCCATATTGATAACCCTCCGCATCGGGTGCGAAAGGACCATAGGTTACTCCCTTGACAAAAAATTTCTTTTCCCC
>PLEU01000199.1 GCA_003136515.1 Spartobacteria bacterium | reverse complement strand
ATGCGCGATTTCATCCTCGAGGAAAAGAACTCCATCCACATCATCGACCTCTCCAAGACGGTCGAGCAGCTTGATAAAGCTGGAGAGTTTCTCTCAGGCATCGCCCGACAGGGTGGCAAGATTCTCTTCGTCGGCTGTAAGAAGCAGGCGCAGGAGGCTGTCAGGGAGGCAGCCCAGGCGAGTGGCCAGTTCTATGTCAACCAACGTTGGCTCGGCGGCACACTCACCAACCTTGTGACCATCCGGAAGAGTGTTTCCAAGCTAAAGGATTTTGAAGCTCTAGAGAAGAGTGCCGGTTTTCACAAGATCAACAAGGCGGAGGCCTCTGCGCTCCGTCGCGAGGCAACCCGCATCCGCCAGAATCTGGAAGGCGTTCTTGACCGGGACAAACTTCCCGACGCGATCGTCATCATTGATACCGTCAAGGAGGCCATTGCCGTTGCTGAATCCCGCCGTCTTGGCATTCCCATCGTGGCCATTGTCGATTCCAACAGCAACCCCGAGGAGATTAACTACCCCATCGCCGGAAACGACGATGCGATCCGCGCCATCCGTATTATTTTGCAGAAGCTTGTCGATTCCCTCGCCAAGTCACGAGGCGGACAGCGTGCCAGCATCGCCCCGAGCGATGCGACCAGCAGTGTTGAAGAACTAACCGCAGTCGCGGAATAGGCTGCCCCCAAACCTTTCAACAATTCAAACCATGGCTGATATCAACCCAACCCTAGTCAAGACCCTTCGGGAAAAGACCAACGCTGGCATGATGGATTGCAAGCGTGCTCTGACCGAGGCAGGTGGAGACCTTGAAAAAGCAGAGGCTATTCTTCGTCAGAAAGGCATTGCCAGTGCTGGCAAGAAAGCCTCCCGTGCCGCCAAGGAGGGCATCGTCGCCTCCTATATCCACTTGCAGGGCAAAGTAGGTGTACTCGTAGAGATTAACTGCGAGACCGATTTTGTTGCCAAGAACGACAACTTCCGCGATCTCGTCAAAGACATCACTCTTCAGATCGCTGCCGCCCATCCTCTGGTGGTTTCCCGAGATCAGGTGGATGCGACTCTTATTTCCAAGGAACGTGAGATCTATAAGGCTCAGGTGCAGGGTAAGCCCGAGGCTATTGTCGAAAAGATTGTCGATGGGAAGCTGGATAAATTTTACAGCACCATCTGCCTTCTAGAGCAGGCCTCGATCAAGAATCCTGACCTCACTATCAAGGATCTCATCGCGACCAAGATGTCCGAACTGGGTGAAAATATTGTGATCCGCCGTTTCGTCCGCTATTCCGTGGGTGAAGAGGCCGGTGCAGAAGGTGCCCAGGGTGAGGGAACCGAAGAAGAAGTGGCTGCATAGCCTCTACTGCAACCCAACGACTATTGCCATGACTCTCGCGAGCCTTCTCTCCGAGGATCAGATCATTCCTGAGATGGTTGCCACCGATAGGTGGCAGGCACTTGACGAAATTGTCTCCCGGCTTGTTGCCGAGGGACATTTGGATGGTGCCTACAGTGCTGATGCCATTGCCGCCTTACGCCACCGGGAGGAGACAATGAGTACGGGGATTGGATTTGGAATCGCCATTCCTCATGCGAGCTGTGATGCCGTCAAGGAAGTCACGGCCTGTTTTGGCCGTTCCAAGGCAGGTGTCGATTTTGAGTCCCTCGACGGGAAGCCCGTTCACTTCATCGTCCTCTTCCTTGTCCCTAAAGATCAGTTTCAGACGCATCTTCGAACCCTTGCGGCGATTGCCAAGTTTCTCAACGACCCGGTGGTGCGCACCGAACTAGCCGCAGCTCCTGATGCTGCTGCGATCCTTGAGGTCTTTGAGAGGAAGGACGGAAAGTAGGGTATCCTTGCGTTTTCTGAAATGGCGCTCGGAGGTCTAGGCCCTGCCAGCCATGACTAGGATGCTCCTTTTGCGATTGCTTGCACCCAAGAGGTGCTTGCCTGCCGGATTCCTGCTCGCTTAGGAGGATGACTCCAACTCCGCCATCCTATGGCTTTGTTTCATTCTTCATAATTTTTCCTTCATCCTTCATCCTTTGATCTCAATGTCCCTTCAATCCACTCTTCAGACGCGGCTTGCCGAGGCACTATGTCGGGCAGGGATAGATGAGGGATTGGCTGTAGTCACCCCGTCGGCAAATCCGAGATTCGGGGATTATCAGACCAATGCGGCGATGGTTGCCGCCAAGGTGTTGCACAAAAATCCACGGACGGTGGCTGCCGAACTTCTCTCCCAGCTTGCGACGGAGGATCTTTGCGAAATTCCGCAGATTGCTGGAGCGGGATTCATCAACTTCAAGATTCGAGATTCAGTTCTTGGGGAGGCTCTTCAAGGGATACATCAGGATGAGCGGCTGGGTGTTTCTACGGTGCAAGAGCCCAGGAGGATCGTCATCGATTTCAGCTCTCCCAATGTGGCTAAGCCGATGCATGTCGGCCATATCCGCAGCACGATCCTAGGAGATTCACTCGCCCGAATTGCCCGACATCTGGGTCACCTCGTCATCACTGACAACCATATCGGTGACTGGGGGACTCAATTTGGTAAGGTAATCTATGGGTGGAAGCAATTTCTCAATCGTGAGGCACTAGAAAAAGCTCCCATTTCCGAAATGGTGCGCCTCTATCGCGAAGTGAATGCCCTAGAAGAGGATGATCCGTCCATTCGTGACTCGGTGCGGGGAGAGTTGGTGAAGTTGCAGCAGGGTGATCCAGAGAATCTCGCCATATGGGAGCAGGCAGTTGCTTATTCCTGGAAGGAGTTTGAACGCCTATACGAGCTGCTGGACATAAGTTTTGATGAGTGTCTGGGCGAAAGTTTCTATAATGATGCCTTGGCGAAGCTGGTTGATAAGTTACTTGATAATGGAATTGCCGAGTTGAGCGAAGGGGCTGTCTGCATTTTCTTTCGGGATGATGCTACGCTTGTTGAGAAACCGTGCCTGATACGCAAGAGCGACGGCGGATTTCTCTACGCCACCACCGACCTTGCCACCCTCGAATACAGGGAGAAGCGCTGGAAGCCCGATGCCGTCTGGTATGTGACGGGGGCGCCACAAAAGCTCCACTTCGAGCAGATCTTTGCCGCTGCTCGGCGTCTCGGAATTAATGCGGATCTGAGTCATGTGGCCTTCGGCAGCATACTCGGTGAGGATAGGAAAATGATGAAGACCCGTTCCGGCGAGAATATCGAACTTGGGGGATTGCTCCGGGAGGCAATCGATCGCGCCTTGGTCCTAGTAGCGGAGAAAAACCCCGATCTCTCATCGCCGGAGCAGCAGGATGTCGCACGTGTGATCGGGATCGGAGCGGTGAAGTATGCCGACCTGATGCAGCACCGGATGACCGACTATGTCTTCTCCTGGGATAAAATGCTCTCCTTTCAAGGAAATACCGCCCCGTACCTGCAGAACGCCTATGTTCGGATTCGCTCCATCTTCCGCAAGGCGGCCGAGGAGGGGGTTACTATCACCCCATCTGCCATCGTGATCCGAGATCCCGCGGAGCGATCGCTGGCTCTCCAGATTCTCCAATTTAGCGAGATCCTTCATGCCGTCTTGGAGGATCAGCGCCCGAATCTGCTTTGTCTGTACTTGTACGAACTTGCCGACCATTTCCATCGCTTCTATGAAGCCTGTCCGATACTGAAGTCGGAGCCGGAGATTCGTGGATCACGACTGGCCTTGGCGGAAGTAACGAGTAGGGTGTTGAAGGAGGGACTGAATCTACTAGGGATAAGTGTCCCAGTACGCATGTAAAGTGGGGGGATTGGAATTTGGAGTTTTAGATTAGTTGGACGTCGATTCTCGAAGGATTAGTTCGGCCGTATTTTGACGCCTTACTATCTCTTCAAAATGACTGTACTAAGCTGCAGTTGAGGGGTTGAGATCAAGAGATCCATATCTATCACAAAAAACTATCAATTTAGAGTCTGACCCGGTGAGGTGGTCGTGATTGACTGGGACTCGGGAGACATCTGCAACAAAAAAAGGCGGTCCCGGTTTGACCGGGAACCGCCTTTGATTTTTGGAAGGAAAGCTTTCTACTATTTCATCAGGAGAGCAGCGCGCGAGCGCTTGATCTCACGGGTGATTTTGCGGTGCAGGTGTGCTGCCAGTCCCGTCATGCGACGTGGAAGGATCTTACCGCTTTCAGTGGTGAACTTCTTGAGCAAATCGGGGTTTTTGAAATCGATCGCCTCGGTGGCGATGTCAAGCCGTCGACGCGGCATCATGCGGTTGGCGCGACGGAAATTGGAGCGGCGCTGCGGGGTCTTGGGTAGGCTCATGGTGTGTTACTCGATGTCTCTCCTTGCAGAGTTTTTTGAATTACTTGGTCTCGCGGTGAAGCGTGTGGCGGCGCAGATTGGGATTGTACTTCTTTTTCTCAAGACGGCCTGGGGTACGAAGGCTCTTCTTGTTCCTTGTAGTGGTATAGCGTGATACGGGCTTACCCTCGGCAACGGCTTCGGTGCACTCTAGAGTGATGATGTCGCGTGGCATAAAATTGATGGAGAATTGATTCTAAAATTACTTTCAGGGATGGTCAGCTTACTTCTGTGGTCTCTTCCTCTTCGCTTTCAACCTCCTCTTCAGTCAATCCGAAGAGTGAGTTGATATGGGGCCTGACACTGTGATGGTGCTGGCGCTTTTCAAGCTCAGCCTGACATTCCACCGTGAAACGGGTGAAAGGAAGGGCCTCGAGGCGGTCATGGCGGATCGGCTTTTCGCAAATCTCACACATTCCGTAAGTTCCATCTTCGATCCTTTTCAGTGCTTCGTCAATCTCGTAAAGTGAGCCCTGCTCCTTTGAAAGCATGCTGAGGGCGAAATCACGGTCGTAGGCATCGCTTCCGGCATCCGCCTGATGCATCCCAAAAGCCGAGGTTTCGCTACCCGCATGAAGATTGCCACGGGCTACGCCGCTCATGGAGTCGAGCAGGGTATCCTTGAGTTCCAGGAGACGCTGGCGCTGCCTCACGAGGAAAGGAGTCAACTTGAGATTCTTGTTGGTCGCTGGTTTCTTGATGAACTGTTGTGCAAGCACCCTGCCATTGGAGGAAGATTCCTTGGAACGTGTCTTGGAAGACTTCGAAACAGCGGGCTTCGGCATGGCCTTATTCACTGATGCCAACTTCACAACCTTGGGTTTGGTTGCTTCCTTGGTTACTGCTTTCGGTGCCGGTTTTGCGACCCTCTTGGAGATGATTTTCTTGGGCACAGCCTTTTTCTGAGCCTTCACGTCGACTGGTTTCACGACCTTTTTCACGGGGGCTTTTGGCTTAGTCACCGCTTTTTTCATCGGTTTTGCAGTAGGTTTGGCAACTTTTCCGGCAGCAGGTTTGCTGACTTTTTTAGCGGTCTTGGTCTTGGCCATGTGCGGGTTCTGATGAGTTAAGGAAAGAGGAGGCGCGTTGAGGGAGGGTAAAAACGGGGTGGGGTTAGTTATCGCCCTATAGGCAAAGGCGCAAGCGAAATCTCAACACATTTTTTGACGGGCTCATCGGGAGCGACACTGAGTGACGCAAACGACGATCCTAATACGATTTTGCCAGACGAGTTTCTGCTTAATAAATGACTGCCAATTTGCGATTCCGATCCCTACAGNNGAGTTTGATGGGCCAACCTTGGAATCGGCGGAATTGTATCGGAAGAAGAACAGCGGCGGCGAGATCCTCGGCCAACTCTATGAATTTACCGACAAGGGGGAACGCTCCGTGGCTCTGCGTCCTGAGGTGACTCCCACCTTGGCACGCATGGTCGCTTCGAGGCATCACGAGTACACCAAGCCGTTGCGTTGGTTCAACGTTGGCGCTTGTTTTCGCTATGAACGCCAACAGCGCGGGCGGTTGCGGGAGTTTCTGCAATTCAACTGCGACCTCTTGGGGGAGGGCTCGGCTGCAGCCGATGCAGAGGTGGTCGCGCTCCTCATTGATCTTCTGAGGTCATTCGGACTGACAGAGGCGGACTTTGTGGTTCGTATCAGCGACCGCAAGGCATGGCATGAGTTCTTGGCCACGCACGGGATCGGGGAAGAACGCACCGAGGAGTTCCTGAATATCGTCGATAGGATGGAGCGCGAGCCGGCTGCAAAGACGGAGGAAAAACTCGCTCCCTTTGGGGTTTCGCTGCTCAAACTGCGGGATTTTGTCGCAAAGTCGGATATCCCGAGTCTTGCGCCATTGTTAGCCGATCTTGAGGCGCGGGGGTTGAGGGGCTATGTCCGCACTGATCTTGCTGTGGTGCGCGGGCTGGCCTATTATACAGGCATCGTCTTTGAAGCCTTTTCCTTGGCCGGTAATCTCCGGGCCATTGCCGGAGGTGGGCGCTATGACAGGTTGCTTGCCGATCTGAGCGATGGATCGGCGGATTTGCCCGCCGTGGGATTTGGTGTTGGTGATGCGGTGCTGCTGGAACTCATTGATGAAATTCCCTCGGTGAAAGCTAGGGAAGTCGCGGCACTTAGAGCTGATGCTTCCATCCAAATTTATCTTGTCATAGCATCCGAGGAACACCGCCATGAAGCCCTCAAACTCGTCCAACAACTTCGCGGCATAGGATGGCGCGTGAGTTATCCTCTCCATGCAGAGCGTGTTGGCAGGCAGTTCAGCGTAGCAGAAGCTTCCGGTGCCAGCTATGCGGTGGTCATCGGGTCCGAATGGCCGGTCGTTAAGGTCAAGCGTCTTGCCGACCGGGTTGAAACGGAGGTTCTCCAAAGGGATCTCGCCGGGTGGCTGAAACAACAGCTGCAATCCGAAAGCTGAGAAGTGGAATGCTCCAGCTCGCTCGCGGACAGGTCACTCATCCTCAAGCTCAACAATCAACACATCTACCTTACTATCCCGAAAGATTAAAACAGGATGATTGAATCCTTTTTTAGCTTCCTGATTTCCGCTTTCATCCCTCCCTGTCTCCATGCATTACCGTGACTGTCTCTGCGGCGCGCTGCGCCCTACCGATATTGGCCGTGAAATCACCCTGAGTGGCTGGGTTGCCTCCCGCCGTGATCATGGTGGAGTCATTTTCATTGATCTCAGGGATCGTGACGGCATGACGCAGGTGGTCTTCCGTCCCGAACTGCACGCCGAGGCTGCCGCCTCCGCACACAGCCTTCGTTCGGAGGATGTCATCACCGTGTGCGGTTCAGTGGCTGGCCGTCTGTCCGGAACGGAAAATCCCAAGCTGCCGACCGGAGCCGTGGAAGTTGTCGCCTCCACCCTGAGCGTCCTGAACCGCTCGGAGGTTCCGCCCTTCCCGATGGATGAGCGGATCGCCCATGAGGATCTTCGCCTGACCCATCGCTTCCTCGACCTGCGCCGTCCCGCCATGGCCGCCAATCTTCGTCTGCGTCACCGCGTGACCAAGACGATCCGTGATGTGCTCGACGGAGAGGGGTACTGGGAGATTGAAACCCCCATTTTATCGAAGAGCACGCCGGAAGGGGCGCGTGATTTTCTAGTTCCATCCCGTCTGACCCCGGGAAGTTTTTATGCCTTGCCCCAAGCTCCGCAGCAGTACAAGCAACTCCTCATGGTTGGTGGCGTGGACCGGTATTTTCAGATAGCCCGTTGTTTCCGCGATGAAGATCTGCGGGCCGACCGCCAGCCTGAGTTCACCCAGGTGGATATCGAGGCTTCATTCATTAAGGCCGAGGAGCTTTTCGTGCTGGTCGAGAGGATGTTCCAGCGGGTTTTCCGCGAGTCGCGCGGAGTCGAGATTTCCGTGCCTTTTCTGCGTATGACTCATGAAGAGGCGATGAACCGTTACGGCAGTGACAAACCAGACACACGTTTCGGGATTGAACTCAGCGATGTCGGCGAGATTTTCAAGGAGAGTCAGTTCAAGGTCTTCCGGGCCGCACTGGATGCGGGTGGTGTCGTGAAGGCGATTAATGCCAAGGGATTTGCCTCAATCACCACCGGGCAGATTGAGGAGTTAACCGAAATTGCCAAAACGGCTGGGGCCAAAGGGCTTGCCTTTATCAAGGTGGAGCAGGGGGAGTGGAAATCGCCGATCGTGAAATTTTTCAACGAGGCCGAAAAAACCGCTCTCTCCGTGCGGCTTGGCATTGAGGAGGGGGATCTTATTCTCTTCGGAGCGGATGCCTGGGAGGCTGCCTGCACCGTGCTGGGGCGCGTACGCCTGCGTGTGGCGGAGTTGCAAAAGCTTCCGATTGATCCTCAGCAACTCAATTTTCTATGGGTCGTGGATTTTCCTCTTCTGGCTTACAGCGCCGAGGAGAATAAGTGGAATGCCGTCCATCATCCCTTTACTCGGCCCAAACCGGAGGATAGGGAAATGCTCAAGGATCCCGCTAAGTTCGCCGCGATCCGTGCGGAGGCCTATGACATTGTCCTCAACGGTGTAGAAATCGGCGGGGGCAGCATCCGTATCCATGAGGGGGATTTGCAGTCGGAGATCTTCTCCGTACTGGGCATCTCAGAGGAGGAGCAGCAGCATCTTTTCGGTCACATCCTTCGGGCATTCCGGCACGGGGCTCCTCCGCACGGAGGACTAGCTCTGGGTCTCGACCGTCTCGTCGCCCTGATTGCCGGAGAGGAATCGATCCGGGAAGTCATAGCCTTCCCGAAGAATAACCGGGGGGTGGAGCTGCTCACCGGATCCCCCGCGACGGTGGAGCAAAAACAGCTCCGCGAGCTCTATGTGGCCTCGACATTAAAACCCAAGGCTCCGGGCGCCGCCTGAAGCGCCCTCCGCTACCCCGACGATGACACAGCCTCAATTCTTAAAGGGATTTGAGGCGACCGTAGACCGCGTCGTGCATGACCCCGACCTCCCCGCATCTTCCGACCAGCCGTTTCCCTTTGTCTACTACATCACGATTCACAACGGGAGTGATCAAACGCTGACCGTCAAGGGCCGCAAGTGGGTCGTTCGCGGTGAGGATGGCCGCACTACTGCAATGGAGGGGGATGGCGTTGTCGGGTGCTTCCCACGACTGGAACCTGGGGAGGCCTTTTCCTACAACAGTTATCATACGACGGCCGGACGTGCGGTTGCGGAGGGGGCTTACCTTGGAATCACTGAGACTGGCCAGCCGGTTCTGGCCAGGATTCCCGCATTTGAGATGGTGCCGCCCGATCTGTGACGGGCCGATGATTTGGGTGCAAGTTTCAGGTATTGTCTTCTCTGCCGGGAGGGCACGAGCCATCCCTCCGTGTGATACCCTACACCAACAGTGAAGGGGCCCCGGCATTCAGGATCGAGTGTGACAACACAATCCGAGGGCTAGAGTGTGTGACGACATATCGAGAAATTTGAGGGGTATTTGTTGATAACTGATAGTAGGGATGCCCCTATGTTTTTATAGACGACCGAATAGATCGTCTATAAAAGAAGCTAACTACTATCTACTTCATGAGATTAAAATTATTTCTCCTGTATATTCAGGTGAAGCATTATGCCAACGTTGATAGGGAGAGGTGCTGTTGCGGCGATTTATTTGCAGAGAGAGTTGTTTCCCCAAGGACATTTTTTTAATGCCTACCCACAAACCATCAAATAAATCACCCCATGAAATTTTCGCTTAATATCTTCTATTCATTACTCGGTAAAAAAGGCCACAGAGTCGGAGAGCAAATGCCGGAGGATCTGGAAAATTCGTTCTTTCAGAAGCGTGCTGAACTGAAAGAAAAAGATCGGGTCACAAAATTATTACCCCGCCTCAGACGGCGGACGGAGTGAGGATTTGCGCCTTGGGAGTACTGTAAAAACCCCCAAGGGGTGTTAAAAGTTCTCCGGAGTCGGCATGTCGCGTGCTAGAACTCGGGAATGATCCGAACAGCCTTTCATCATACCCATGAATTCGGTGGGTTTCGTTTGCGCTATGGCCATGCCCTTCCCTTCGGTGCGAGTCATGTGCCGGGAGGCCTGAATTTTTCTATTTACTCCTCTCACGCCGCGAACTGCACCTTGGTGCTCTTCCGGAAGGGGGAAGCGCAGCCATATGCGGAGATCCCTTTTCCCCCGGAGTGCAAGATCGGTGATGTCTTCGCCATGATTGTCTATGATCTGGACTATGAGGAGCTGGAGTATGGCTTCCGCATGGATGGGCCTTGGGATCCAAAAGTGGGAAATTTCTTTGATCCCAAAAACATCCTTCTTGATCCCTATGCGCGTGAGATCAGCAGCCGCGATGACTGGCTTTGTACCGCACCCCAGAAGGAGATTTACCCTCACCGTGCCCGCATCCCTTATGAGGATTACGACTGGGGTCATGACAGGCCCATCAATCTTCCTGTGGAGAATCTGGTGATCTATGAGATGCATGTGAGGGGTTTCACCCGCCATTCCTCCTCCGGGGTGAGGCATCCCGGAACCTATGAAGGAATGATAGAAAAAATCCCCTATCTCCAGTCAATCGGGGTGAACTGCGTCGAACTAATGCCTGTTTTCGAATTTGATGAGTGTGAGAATAAGACAATCAACCCGGAGACAGGCAACCTGCTTTGCAACTACTGNNCGGGTTTTTCGCCCCGAAAAGCGGCTACGCCGCCACGGGGCATTTCGGCACGCAGGTCGCGGAGTTCAAGAGTCTGATCAAGGCGCTGCATGCCGCTGGGATTTCGATCATCTTGGATGTGGTCTACAATCACACAGCAGAGGGGGATCTGCGCGGGCCGACGATTTCCTTCCGCGGGATAGATAACAAGACTTACTACATGCTCAATCCCGACGGGAGTTATGCCAACTACACCGGGTGCGGCAACAC
>PLEU01000038.1 GCA_003136515.1 Spartobacteria bacterium | reverse complement strand
GCAATACGGCACAGAAAATGTCAGATGTCGTTATTCCCAAGTCGCCGAGGTAAATTATGTATCGGTACCGCTTGCCGGGCGATAAGAGCCGTCAATGATGAAGGATAGGTGAAGAAGGGCTGGAAATTGCTGTGGGAAAATTGATAAGTTTGGAATTTTATTGTTATTCGTGTGCCGATAAGGCATCCTTAATCGGTGCGATTTGAATGGGATGCTCAAAAAAATGAAACTCTTAAAACAGATCGTCAGATTTCCTTTGAATCCATTGTTGTTCATCTCGGACTCNNCTCGGTGATCTCTGGAAAGAGGCGGAACATCCCGATCAGCAAAAATACCCGGGGCAGAAACTCTTCTTCGTGGTTGTTGAAAACTACATCTACATTGTCCCTTACGAACAGCGTGGTGAAGTCATCTGGCTCATCACCATTATTCCAAGTCGCAAGGCCACTCGTGACTATTTGAAGGAGCAAAACGCATGAAACTGACTCAAGAAGAAAAAGAAATTGAGGATCTCTACGAGAGTTCTGCCATCAAGATGCGCCCTCCGGGCAAGCCGTTGCTCAAAAAGCTCCGTGCCGCCAGCGAGGCAACTTTTCGGAAAGATCGCCGGATCAATATCCGACTCTCCGAGCATGACATGGTCGGTATCCAGCGCGTGGCGGCGACCAAAGGAATTCCCTATCAGACGCTCATCTCGGGACTCATCCACCAATTTGTTGAGGGAGACCTGATTCAGAAAAGCTGAATCGGGGGTGAGGAGTAAAGACCCCATCTGGAATCCTGACCTGTCTGAAAAGGCGTCAATACTAGGGACTGACCCTCCTTAACTCCTTACATCCACCAATTTTTTGAGGGAGATCTGATTCAACTTCGCTTCCCGTCACGAAGAGCACAGTGTCGCTGGTGGCGGATTTCGTCAAAATATGAAGTATGAAGGTTGAGTTAGCCTACTTCCCCGAACCATTCGAGGAGGGCGTATTCGACGATAGATTCATTAAGGCCAATGGTTGATTGGACGGTGACACTGTTGGCGGGTTCAGTGGCTGTGCTTTCTCGTTGTCGAGATTTTGCTGAATCCGGTTTGCGACGAGGTTTACGACGACGCCTAAAACGAATCCAAGGATAACCAACGACCACAACCAGCCGCGGAATCGACTGACCTGCTTAAAGGGCCACAACACACTCATTGGCTCCTTGCGACACACCGACAACTCAAGACCTAAATGTAATAGAATGAAGATGACCACTCCTATAAGTGTACGAGTTGAACCAATTCCAATCAGTGAGTTAAGTTGAGGAACCCATCGCGCAAGCCACCAAGCACCCGCAATTGAGGCGGCACAAACAATGAGAAGAAGTGCGATGTAAATGAGTAGCGCCCGTAATTTTACACCAGCTTCTTTTTGCTGAGTCTCTTCCTCTGCGCGNNNNAATGGCGCGCTTTTGGTCGGCAAGTGTAGCGATATCGGAGTCCCGTTTCCGCACTTCTTCTTCGAGTGTCTTAGCTTTGTTCGCTTCTTCTTCTGCACACAGCCTCATTTCCTCCACCAATGCGTCGCGAATCAAAGCAACTTCAGTCTCCTCTGAGTTCTTGGTCTGTAATCGAGACCGCAAACCGTCATTGAGCATCACATGTGTAATTGTGTCCTGAGAAAGCCCTTCGCTCCCATCGAATCTGCCAATGCCTTTCAGAATTTTCAGGCTCGTCTTTTCACCTTCGATATCAAGATCCTGAAACAGAAACGGCAACCGCAAGCTGCCGAGCATTGCCTCTTCAAATTCTTTCGTTCTCGGAACCCAAAACTGGAGAAGTTGGATTAGGGATGTCGGGTGTATGCAAAGCGGAACCTTCGAGTTGGATTGTTTCTGTTTGTGCTCATCGAACCCTATGAACCGGAAATCGACCGTAAGAATCCAGTAAGTAGCATCAATGGGCGACTCAATGTATGCAGGCCGATGGTCGTTTACGAAGTGCCAAAGGCTCATGTCATGCGCTACCTTGGGATAAGATTTTCGCTTGTTCTCCGGAAGTTGCTCCTCGAACTTGAAGACGGCATGGATGTCATCCACGACATCTTGGCGAGTTGAATATCCCTCGAGCTTTTCATTGAAAAGTTCCACGCCTTTGCCTCGTGCCATTGGGACGAAATCATTAAGGTATGGGTCGAACCACTCCTCAGTCGTCAGTTTCCCATTCCTTTTTAGTCGCTCTGTCAGAAAACGAATGGACATTCCTGAGAATCCGCCTTGCAATGCGGCCTGAGTGAAGTTGCTGCTGGATGGTAGGCCATTGAGCTGCCCCTTGGTGTAGGCAATCGACCCCTTGGCCTCTTCAATGGTTTTCGGGGTTATGATCAAGTCGATTCGAGGATTGCCATTCAGATGACCGACAAGTTCGCGGAGTTCCTGCGCTGCGGCATTCGACGGGTTATCGTGCAATTCCAGAAGCGAAAACAGAAAATTTGTGTCCACAAACATCTGAAAACGAATCTGCTTCCCAACGCTGGAGTTGAGTTTCGCCAATACATCTTCCGGCAGGCCGCTGGCTTCAACGCAAAAGATAGCATGAAGCATCCTGCTGATGTGAGCGCGGACTTCCGGCCTCTTTGGGTCGAGGAATGTTGTTACCAATATGCGCAGGCTGTTATGCACATTCGATGGAAACGGTTTCAGAAAATGATCCACCAAAGCCTTGTCCACAGTCATTTTCTCGCCCGCCACTAAACGATAGGCATTTGCGCCGACCTGTTTGATTAGTGGTCCGAGGAACTCATGCTCGAATGCAGCCCATACCTTTTCCGGTTCTAATCTTTCCCCAATCTCCGTGACGAGCTTGCAGAAAGAATCTTTGGCTTCGCCTTCCACCTTGNNGCCGCTGTTAATTTTGGGGTGGGCAGCGGAAGCTTGAATGTGACTTTCAACGCTTCCTGAATTGTATCTGCATTCGGCGGCTCATCGGCAAGCCAAACACAGGCCAATACGAGCCGATTGACGGCCTTGTCCCACCATCCTACCTTGTTCAATTCGATATGTTGGACTAGCGCAACGGCTTCTTTAGGAAGCAGAGAATTCATTGGCTCATGATGGTTGTTATGCAGTCGTAATCTGAACTTCTCCATTCAGCATCTTTGGCTGAATCTTCGTAGACAGTATGGTGAGGGGCGTGTTCCCGCTTGTAAACGTCTGCAAGAAAAAGGGAAGCCCTTCTTTGCAAAAAGCGACTTATCATCAAGTCTGGCCTTCGACTTTCGTCTTTAGACCTTCGACTTTTAACCTTCAGCCTGCTTNNGGTTTTTCTTTTTTTCCCTTTGAACTTTTCGGGCGATTGCTCATTGCGGAAGTGATCATGCCGCCCCCTTTCAGTTCCATGATCTGATCGCGGAGGAGGGCGGCGCGTTCATATTCGAGTTTGCCCGAGGACTCTTTCATTTCCCCTTCCAGTTCCCGGATGAGTGAAGCGACATCAAGCGGGGTTTCCTGAACACGGGAGGGAAATTCCTCACCATCAAGGAT
>PLEU01000208.1:237-13294 GCA_003136515.1 Spartobacteria bacterium | reverse complement strand
GCCATGAAGAGCTCGGCGACCATCCCTGCGGCAGTCACGGCCACACGGCGAGCCCGGGAAGACACCATCCAAGAATCGCTGACATCACAGTACAGGTAGGGGGTTAGGAGGATGAAGAGAAATCCCATCTCGTGGACCTCTCCGCCGTACCTCTTGCAGGTGAGGCCATGGCCAAATTCATGCACGATCTTGACTCCCATAAAGAGCACCCAGGAAAGGAAAAGATTTTCTAGCGTGAAGAAGTTGACAGCCTGTGACGTGAGTTCTTCTCCATTTTCCAGCAGCATCCAGGACGTGGCTGCAATCAGTAGGAGAAAGCACCATCCAGCAGTGCGCGTATAGGCCCACGCAAACCAAGGGAGTATCCGCGCAAGGAGCTTGTCCGGATCGATGAGAGCTTTTCTAAAATATAGGATTTTGCCAACGATTTGCTCAAGTTTCCGGCTGCTGGCATGGGCTTGAAGCCTTCTTGCACGTGCAGTTGCGCCAACTCCCGCAAGACGGAGAAGTCCGCCGTTTGCGAGTTGATTGGCAAGTTGCATGAGTTCTGAAATGGCATCCTCCTGCGTCAAGGTGCGCCAATAAGGGTGGTGCATACGAAGGGAGATTGAAATTTCCAGCAGAGTCCGTTTACCGTCGAATTCCTTCGCTGCCCTGTAGTGTTCAGCAGGAAGTCGGAAATAGGTGAGAGTCAGTGGGCTCTTAATAACTGCATAACGCCTGCCCCGTTGGGTTTGATCACTTGCTTGAAGATCAGCCCTTAGCGGGCCGGGTCTCAGGGTGGCATATCCCTTCGTGGCAGTCTGGGTCATCGAGAGACTGCAGTTACCGGAGTTGGAGAAGATGAGGGTACTGAGGAGGGAATTGCAGGGTCAATGATCCCCCTCGCCATGACTCCCGCAGTTAGACGGTTCCCCGGATTGGGAATCAGTACACGCACCTCGAAATCTTCACTCGCCGGGTCAATCACGGGGGAACAGAGCTGTACTGTTCCCTTGGCTTCCGCTGGAGCGGGTGTGTCAACCTGAATGGAAACACTTTGGCCCTCCTTGATACGATTGCGCATGGCGGCCGGAAGATGAAACTCAAGGTAGAGGTGGTTGATATCGACCATGGTGAGAACCGGTGAAAGCTCATCTGCGGCTTCACCGGCACAGTGAACTCTCTTGGTAATGATGCCGTCAAAGGGGGCGGTAACCGTGCGCCGTGTGAGCATATCCTCTGCCTGTGCAACATTGATTTTGGCAAGTTCAAGATTGAGTTGCTTGCCTGCGAATTCAAGGGGGCTGTCGATATCCTTCTTGCGGAGAGCCTCCTCATCTTTTTCCTCAACGGCTCGCAGTTCGAGAATTTTCTTCTGCCGGTCCACCTCAAGTTTTTCCTGCGAATCCTCCAGAATCAAAATGGGATCACCGGCGTGAACGCGATCACCTTCCTCGCTTATGAAGCTAATTACTCCACGTGAGCGACTGGCAATATGAACTTCACGGACTGGTACCAAGGTGCCTTCCACTGATATAGGTTGTCCATCGGAAAGTGCCGATGTGGCAGCAGGTTCGGAGGAGGAGGGTGGTACAAGCGTGTCTGCTGCTGACAGGGCGGGCTCGACTGGCCAAATCATCGAAATGACTACCAGAACAGCAAGAAGGCTCAGATTGTTCATACGCCCCATTCCATATTGATATAGTTAAGAAAAGGAGTGAAAAGAACACGCCATAAAGGGCGGGTCCCGAGCGTAATCTTGGCTTTTCCCGTATATCCGGTTTTCAGATCCTGGATGGAGATTTCGCCCCCCGGAAACTGTGTCCGCAGTATAAAGTAACTCCCCTTGGGTCCGAGTTCCGCCGCCGGGGAGAGTGAGGCAAGTCCCTGCACCTCTGCATGAAGTTTCCGGTCCGAATGGGAATGAAGGATAAAGTCAATCCGGTGTGGCTGATCATCAGACAATGCAGTTTGCACTTCCCCGAGATCCTGCTGCCGGATTTGGAGTTCCAGCAGATAGGCAGTGGGATCGGCCACTTCACAGAGCACTTTTCCTGTTTCCATGTTCTGTCCCTCTTGGTTGCGAAGTTCCCTGGTAAGGATTACACCGTTCATCGGGGAGGTTATTTCGGTTCGTGCTAGCCTGTAGCCGAGAAGTTTCATGCTTTCTTCCTCCCTCAGTTCATTGAGCTCTGCAACCTTGCGATCCGCATCATTTCCGGCAGCCTGGGCACTCGCAGCCTCAACCCGCCAACGCTGGCGTTCCTGTTCAGCAGCCGCGAGTTCCGACCGAAGATCACGGTCATCTATACGTGCTATTACCTGCCCTGCATTGACCAGATCCCCTTCACCCACCATTACTTCAAGCAACTTGCCATCGGTGCCTGCAACCGCTGAGAGACGATGGGCTGGCAAGACGGTGCAGTCGGCAGTGACTTTCCACGACCACGGGAGAAAGAGAATCAGCAGAAGCGCAGCCACCATGGCCGCGCCGGTCAACAGAATCCTTCGCGGATGTTCGTGCCAAAGAAGCCGGGTGCGGGCTGCCGCATGAAATATTCCGCTGAAAGGGCGGGCCTCACGAATTTCCTTCTCATGGAAAAGGCGTGCGGCAGCGTAAGCTGCAGCAGCTACGGAATTCGTGATATCTTGGTTGGGTGCGGACTGGTTTTGGCGCAGGGCACCCAAAAAAATCCTAGGGGCGACTCCATCCTTCTCGGATGCGAAACTGCCGATTATCAGCGAGGCACCGCATTGATTCAGTGCATGACGCACCGGTTCCGGGGTGTTTTTGTCGGATCCATCCACAATAACGAGTTTGTCCCTGGGCAACGAATCAACGGCGGCCGCTAAAAGAAGTGCCTGGGAGCTGGCTGCGACTACTCTATCCGCATTGGAAGCGGCAACCAGTTTCCAAGATCTGCCCTTTCGACGGCAGGCAAAGCCAAGTTCAGCGTCGGCAAGATCCGCCATATAGTTAGCCGAGACCTCCAGTACATCTTTGGTTCCATGACAGGAGAAGAGATCCTGATGAAAACGTGATTGCATCTGCAAGGAGGAGGCGATGGAGCGGTGTCGCGTTGACTGCTGCTGATGGAGGAAGATTGTGGCATGTCCAGCCACCGTACCAAGAAAGGCTGCGTAATCCTTGTAGTGAATCGGATCGGCGGTTGACTGAAGCCAGAACTGGAGTGCTGCCGCTGGTTTTCCCTCCAGCAGAACGGGGACATAGAAAAAGGGATACGGTGCAGTGTTGAGCGGCGGTGCATCAGCGGAGACTCTGTTAGTCTCAATTGGGGAGGTTTTCTCCAAGGCCGGCAAGACGACCAAAGTACGGTTTTCAGCCAGGCACTGGCTCACAAGTCTTCCAATATCATTTTCCTGACGGCTTCCAGGTGAAGCGCCTGAGGTTTCATAATCAAGGGAGGCAAGGATGAGGGGCTCCTTCCCCTCGTTGAGCCACACCGCTCCGCCGCGAGCAGTAATGCTCGGGGCCACGAGCTGTAGGAGTTCTGCAAAATATGCCCGGATTTCCATGCCGCTCACGGAGAGACGCGCAAGGCGGTCGAGATTGGCCTCGATCCGGCGACGCGTCTCCAGAAGACCCCTCTCCTCGCCCGGTGTCATGGATTTATGAACGAATCTGAAGGCCCGTATTGATTAGGCACCTGCGACAGTTGTTGTGACGGAGCCAGTACCAGTGGTAATCGGGCGGGGTTCGACGGAGATTAGACCAAACGACTCCTCATGCCGTGAGAGCATGACATGGAGGAGATGAAGCAGACGTTTTGCCGAGGGGGGTGTCATCACAATACGGGCTGTTATCTGAACCGGTTCGTCAGAAATTCTGGCAAAAGCGTTAGGATTGATTCCAAAATCGAGGAAGACCTCTTCGGGTGTCATGGAACCACGGCAGAGATTGGCAAAATGAACTGAAGTTTGCTGGGGTGACATGTGCAATGGAATGGGAGCTGAATTGGGTTGAGGGGAGCTTGGGTTCTGTTGTTCCATGCGAATAGAGATCGCCCTTGAAGGCGTTGCTGGCAAACGAAAAGAGGTGTTTGAAAAATCAAGGGGGAGATTTTAAAAGGGCAACTTATCTTTCTGATAGTTAGTTTTTTAAAGCCTTGCTTCGTAGCAAATCGTGAAAAAGTGTGTTGACATATGTCTTGCGGGAAGGAGTGAAACCGTTATTTTACACCACCGCGCCAGTATAGCTCAGCGGTAGAGTAGGGGACTCATAAGCCCTTGGTCGCAGGTTCGAATCCTGCTACTGGCATATCTGACCATCCCTCAATCCTAGAAAAAACTTCCACCCCATCCGATTCCCATGGCTACCGCAAAAGCACCCGTTAAGAAAAGCAGCTCCGCAGTCAAGCGCTCCCGCCAAGGCGAGAAACGTCACGCCCAAAACACTAGTGTGCTGAGCCGCCTTAAAACGGACGAAAAGAAATTGCGTGCCGCAATGAGTGCCGGAAGTAATGACGTCAAATCACTTTTTCAGGACTTTATCTCTGCGATTGATAAAGCTGCCAAAAATGGGGTGATCCACAAAAATGCCGCTTCCCGAAAGAAGAGCCGTCTCAACACCCGTCTCTCCGGCGGTGCAGTTACTGACGCCGTCAAGGTGAAGAAATCAGGCACGAAAAAGGCGGTAACAATGGCGAAGAGTAAAGCCGCTAAAAAATAAACCGAAAATGACGGTCGGTGGAAGAGAGGCCCCGACAACTATATAATCATCGGCCCCTTTGCATTTGGGGTTAGCAGCGGTAGTGTCTTCGCTTGCGCAGCTAGTGCCTAGTGAAGATATCTCTGATCAGCGGGATCGGACGAAGGCCGATAATTCTTCGGTTGTTTGATACGCGAGGAAGGGAGTCATGAAATAGATGCATGGGAAATGATCCAGTACAGCACGGGTAATTTCCTTGGCTATGGTGATGCCCTCCCTGCGTCCCTCAAGTCCCTCAAGTCCCTCCATGCGTACCGATACCGATTCGGGAATCAAAATGCCAGGCACCTCATTATGTAGAAAGCGTGCCTGTCTCCCGTTGAGCAGGGGCCAGACGCCGACAAATACCGGTATGCCAAAGTGTGCAGTGCGGCGCGCTGTCTCCTCCACAAGCCGAGTTTCAAAGACGGGTTGAGTCATCACATAGCGCGCGCCGGCATTTACTTTGCGTTCCAGGCGTTGAATCTGGGTGTCGAGGTTGCGGACATTGGGATTGAAAGTGCAACCGGCAATCAGGTCTGGAGAGGCTTGAAGATCCGTTCCCGACTGAGTGTATCCCTGATTGAGTCGTTTGATGACCTCCAAGAGGCCGATGGAATTCACATCATAGACCGAAGATGCTCCGGGGTGATCTCCTCCTTTCGCTGGATCACCCGTGAGGGCCAGGACATGGCGAATTCCGAGCGCGGTCATTCCAAGTAGTTCGCTCTGAAGTCCTATGAGATTTTTGTCGCGACAGCTCAGGTGCAGCAAAGGCGTGATGCCGCGTTCCTTCAGTAAGGAGGCCACGGCAAGATTGCTCACCCGCAGGATGGCAAGGGAATTATCGGCTAGTGTAATGGCATCAGTTCCGGCCCGGGTAAGCGCTTCCGCTGCGATAAAGAACTTTTCCAAGGGAAGGGTCTTGGGCGGGTCGAGTTCAGTTACAATGACTGTTTTTCCCGCTGCAATGAGGTCCAGCAGATTTGTTTCGTGAGACTCGGAAGGGTGGGAAAATTTTTCAATCGTGCTGATGCCCGAGGATTTTACGGGGAAGGGTGCAAGGCCTTTGAGTTTGGATGAGAGGGCTTTGATATGGAGTGGAGAAGTTCCGCAGCAACCACCCACTAAAGCCGCTCCAGCTTTTGCGATTCGCCGTCCAAGGTCGGCGAAATACTCGGGTCTTGTTCCATACACGATGCGTCCTTCCTGGTAGGAAGGACGACCTGCGTTGGCATAGACAGCGAGAGGGAGAGAGGGGGCGATTTTTTCCACAAGCCGCAGCATGGCCTGCGGGCCGTTGACACAGTTTAAACCAACGACATCGGCACCTTCATCTCCTAGGTTTTGGAGAACATCGCCGATCCAGGCACCTCCAGGCAGGCGTCCCGTTTCTGGTGAAGCGATCAGTGCAATCACAGGCTTGTCTCCAAGGGATTTTACAACGCGGAGTGCAAGTGAAAGCTCCTCAGGATCCTGAAAAGATTCAAGCAGGATAAGATCGCATCCGCCTGCCAACAGCGCAGCAACCTGTTCCCGGAAAATCATCTCACGGTCTATTTTGCGGACTTCCGAGTCATCCGGGGAATTTGCTCCGAGACGGAAGGAAGCGATTCCAAAGGAATTCAGACCAATAGGACCGACACTTCCAGCCACCCACAGAGAGGATATCGAGGAGAGGGAGGAAGCGGATGAGGAGTCGCGGTATGTTGCGACGGCTTCCGTGGCAAGTTTGGCCGATTGAAAGTTGATTTCATGGACCTGGGATTCAAAACCAAAGGTCGCTAGCTTGAGGGCATTTGCACCAAATGAATTGGTGGTGATGATCCGGGCCCCCGCCTGAAGATACTCGAGGTGAATCCGTGAGATCAGCTCTGGCCGAGAGAGGCATAGCTCCTCAAAGCACCCCATAGCCGGGATTCCAAGTTCGGTTAGAAGCGTTCCCATAGCCCCGTCTCCGCAGAGCACCTCTCTTTTTAAGACATCAAGGAGATCGCTCACGTTGGGGGAAGGGATTGCTCTCAGTTGCGGCGGGCAGGTTTTGCCACGAGGTAGACACTTATGCCGAAAGTTACTGCACCGAAGAGGGCTGTGACCGTGAGGCCCTGCAGGTAAGGCTGAGGCAAGAGTGTTGTTCCGTGAACTGCGGTAAAGGCCGAACGGATTGCAGTGACACCATAACTTACAGGATTGAGTGAGCACACCCAGTAGAGCCATCCGGTTCCGCGGGGCATCGGGAAAAGTGCTCCTGACATCATCCAGAGCGGCATCAGAAAAATATTCATGATGGCGTGGAATCCCTGAGTGGAGTCCATTGGCCAAGCAACAAGGAACCCAAGTCCAGTCATACTGAAACCGACAAGAATCAGGGCAGGCAGAAGGAGCGCAATCTGATGCAGTCCTACAGGCATGCCGGCCAAGGGGGCAAGCAGACAGAAGAGAGCAGCCTGAAGAACCGCGAGGGTGGTGCCACCCAGAAATTTGCCGAGAGGTATCGCGGCCGGAGATAGCGGTGCAACAAGGGCACCTTGGAGAAAACCTTCCCGTCTGTCTTCAATCACCGAGATCGTCGAGAAGATAGCCGTGAAAAGCATAATCAGCACGAGAGTGCCAGGGAAGAAATAGGCTAGGTAACTTCCGGATGCGGCGGTACCCGGATTTCTGAATGAGGGGCCAAAACCAGAACCGACGAGAAGCCAGAATACAAGAGGGGTGGCGAGCGCCCCGATAATACGATTGCGCTGCCGAAGGAATCGAATTACGTCGCGCCACCAGAAAGCGAGGGTGGGCGTCCAGAGAAGTCGGGTTGTTTTCATGACGTCGTGCTTAGTGCTTCTTGGAATGAGGTTTTGCAGGATCCAGATCCTGGTCGGCAAATAGACGGCCGGTTCGTGCGATAAAGACATCCTCCAGTGTCGGGCGTGCGATGCGTAGGGATACGATTTCTTCTGGGAATGCTCCAGCGAGCCTTGCGGCGAGGGCGTAGGCCTCGGCATGTTCAATACGAACCTCTCCCTCCACGACGGAGGCCGGAATTTGAAGCTGTTCCTGGATCAGTTGGGCCAGTCTGTCTGCACCCGTATCCTTTGCTGCTCCGAGACTGAGTACATCTCCCCCGATGGCTCCGGTAAGTTCCTCGGGGGTGCCGAGTGCCACAAGTTTTCCAGAACTCACAATGCCGACACGGTCTGCACGTGCCGCTTCCTCCATCAAATGAGTTGTGCAGAGGGCGGTTACACCATGTCTGCTTCGAAGTTGTTCCAAGGCTGCCCAGAGGTCGATCCGTGCCCCAGGGTCAAGTCCAGTCGAGGGCTCGTCTAGGAGCAGTACCTCAGGGCGAATTAAGAGGCACTTGGCAATTTCGGCCCGGCGTTGTAGTCCCCCGGAGAGCGTCTCGACGAGGTCGTTGAGGCGGTCGTTGAGGCTGAGTGCGGTTGCGCCATCATCAATGCGTGATTCCAGTTCGGGACCGCGCAGTCCATATAGGGCCCCTCCGCAGCGAAGATTTTCAAGAATGGTCAGCTTGCCATCTAGACTTGGTGACTGAAAGACGACACCCAGACGCGCACGAACCGACGGGGCATCATGGAGGACATCATGTCCTGCCACTTCTGCTGAGCCTGAATCTGGAAGAAGGAGAGTCGCAAGAATGCGGAAGAGAGTACTTTTGCCACCTCCATTTGGCCCTAGGAGACAAAAAAGTTCTCCTCGTTTTACTGATAGTGAGATGCCGTCAAGTGCACGGCGTTCGCCGAATGACTTGACGAGGCCCCTGATAACGATGGCCTCCTGATCCTTGCTATGTCCTGAGTCGCTCATGAGTGAGGTAGTTTCAACGTGTTGCCCCTCGATGGCAAGGAATCGGGTAGTTGAAGTTCTGAGATCGCAGTCATTACTCGATCCGAGAGGTTTTGATAGAGGAGGCGTTCTTCACCGCCGAATTTGTTGGCATCCATATCCCCCTCAGTAAAATAAATTGGCTCTCCCACGACGACAGTTATCGGGGAGGCGCTAAAATTTCCCGCTCCTTTCGGGAAGGCCTCGTAAGAGCCAAAGATTCGCATCGGCTGCACGGGTGCCTTGCTCTTGGCGATGATAAGACCGATACCACCCTTGCCCCTCTGGAGTTTGCCGTCAAGCGACCGTGTTCCCTCTGGAAAAAGCACGACACCATTGCCGGATTTGATAAGACGGATGATTTTTTTTAGGGCTGACATGTCATTGCCGTCACGATCCACCGGAATGACATTGATGTACGGCAGAAGTGTGCCGAGATAAGGCACGTTTAGGAGTGTCTTGCGGGCTAGAAAATAGACATCGCGCTTCGCGCAGATGCCCACGAGAGGAGGATCAAAATAACTCTGGTGATTTGCTGCCAGAATGACCGGGCCACTTTCCAGCAATCGCTCTCGGTGTATAACCCTGAAAGAAAAGAAAAAGCGCGCGGCGATTTTCGAGAGTGTGTACCAGAAATAATAGGTGAAAGTCATGGAAGTGATCCGTTGAGTCGATCCAGCACATTATTGACTACCTCTTCAAGAGAGAGATGTGTCGTGTCGATGATAATCGCCCCCGAAGGAACGCTCAGCGGAGCTGTGGCCCTCGTTGAATCAAGACGGTCGCGTTCGGCAACAGTATCCGCCAAACCCTCCCGCTCGCGACGTCGTGCACGTTCGTAAGGTGAGGCATCCAGGTAGAATTTATATGGGGTCTCCGGAAAAACCACCGAACCGATATCCCGTCCTTCCAGCACCAAGTCGTGACTTGCAGACAAGGTGCGCAGGTTCGAATTCACTAAATTGCGGATTGCGGGGTTGGCTGCAATTTGGGAGACGCGTGAAGTTACTTCCGGTTCCGAGAGATGAGGGCTCGCATCGTCACCATCGAGAAAAAGACGGGTGCCGTCAGCGGAATTTTGAAACTCCAAGTGTCGACCTGCTATCCATTGGTCGAGAATCCGCGGTGTTGTCGGTATGGAAATATGATCCGTGATGGAACCCCAGGCTAGCGCTCTGTAAAAGTATCCTGAACTTACGAAAAGAAAGTCGAGGGCCGTTGCCACGCCTCGCGCAACGCTGCTTTTCCCGGAAGCCGCCGGGCCGTCGATGGCAATGACACATCCAGACATGAGAGTTATTTGCCTAGTACGGAATCAAGAGTAGCCCCGAAGGTCGGATACGACGTGGCAACACATTCCACATTTTCTATCACGGTTTTGCCTTCGGCAAAAAGCCCAGCAATGGCAAATGCCATGGCAATGCGGTGATCGCCAAAGCATTGGAGCGTGGCCCCGTGCAGTTTATGTCCTCCTTCAATCTCCATCCCATCATCCATTTCAGTCACAGGGATGCCCATCGCGCGGAGATTGCCGGCAACGGCTGAGATGCGGTCGGTCTCCTTCACCCGAAGTTCCTTGGCATCCCGGATAATGGTTGTTCCCTGCGCGAGTGCTCCGGCCACGGCCAGAATCGGTAGTTCATCGATCACATTCGGAATTTCCGCGCCACCAATGATGGTGCCATGCAGTTTGCCTCCCGTAACCCGAACCGTGCCCATTGGTTCGGCGGCATCAGCATCGACGGGCGTGATTTTCATTTGTGCCCCCATGCGCAGAAGTACTGAGAGAATGCCGGTGCGGGTGGGGTTGAGCCCAACTCCTTCAATCACGATTCGCGAACCTTCTTTTGCAGAGGCTGCAACGAGCCAGAAGGCAGCACTAGAAATATCGCCTGGTATGGAGAAATCACGTGCCGTTAATTTCTGAGGCCCGGGAAGGCCGATACGACGTTTTCCTTCTGCATTCGGCTTGCCGAGGTCCAGTGTTGCTCCGAACTCTTGGAGNNAGCATCCGTTCGGTATGATCACGGCAGGCCGCGGGTTCGATCACGCTTGTTTCTCCCTCGGCAAAGAGTCCTGCAAGCAGGATGGCACTTTTGACCTGCGCGCTGGCAACTGGCATTGTGTAGTTGACGGGCCGCAGCGGGCCTCCTTCGATCAACAGCGGTGGTCGGCCTTGATCCCCCTCAGCCGTGAACCTAGCTCCCATCTCAGAGAGTGGATTTATCACTCGTCCCATGGGGCGCTTGGAGAGAGAGGGATCGCCAGTGAGCCGAGATTGAAATGGTTGGGCCGCAAGGATGCCCGAAATCAAGCGCATCGTAGTTCCGGAATTGCCGCAATCGACATCGCCTTCTGGGGCGGCAAATTTGCCACCACAGCCATTGATGACAAAAGTTCCTGGTCCCGATTCCTCAATCGTGACGCCGAGTTTCCGCATCGCATTCACCGTAGAAAGGCAATCTTCGCTCTCCAGAAATCCGGTGATCGTGGAGCGTCCCTCCGCAAGCGATGCAAACATGGCGCTACGGTGGGAGATGCTCTTATCCCCGGGAACCGTGATCCGAGTGCGAATCGGCCCGCAGAAATGGACGGTAAAAGTTTTCATGAATTTGTTGGAAGAGAGTCAGTCCGGCTGGTCTGACGGAGATCACGGTGTTTTTTGGCTCGGGTAAGAAAATCGAGGATCGAATCTGTTTGTTCCACTTCGAGTTTTTCGGCGAATAAGCCAAGAAGATCTGACATCTCGCGGAGGGCTGCTGCCACCTCCGTCCGATTGGCCATGAGGATTCCAGTCCAAAGATCGGGATCACTCGCCGCCACTCGGGTGCCATCGCGGTAGCTGCCACCGGCCAGGAGGCAGGAATCCTTGGGAAGAGTGTCGGCAATAAGGTTGACCAGGGCGAATGCCAATGCATGAGGTAGATGGCTAACTCGCGCTACTAGTCGATCATGCGCTTCCGGTGTCATCATGGTGACATGGGATCCGAGGCTATTCCAGAAGGCAGAGATTATTGCAACAGTCTGCGGCGATGCGTTTTCAAGTGGAGTGAGAATGCAGGGAGCTCCTACAAAGAGATCGGCACGAGCCGCCGCAAGTCCGGAACGTTCACTGCCGGCCATAGGATGGGCGCCTAGAAAGCGGTCTCCGAAGATCGGGGACAGCTTCTTCACCAGCGAGGATTTTACGCTGCCTGCATCGGTGATGAGAGTATGGGGATCCAGATGAGGCGTTATTGTCGCAGCAAGCTCCGGCATGACTGCAATCGGGGTGCAGAACACGATGAGGTCTGCCTCCCCCACGGAGGAAGTGGGGTCAGAGGTAACCGAATCTGCGAGTCCACGCTCGGATATCTCCCGAAGCGTTGCTTGGTTGCGGCCCCAAACTGCGACGAACGTCTCTGGGCACCGGCTGCGCAGGGCTAAAGCAATGGAACCTCCGATGAGCCCGGGGCCGAAGATAGTGACCCGTTTTATGGCAGGAAGCGTCGCTGGGTCCGTTCCTGCAATGAGCTTCAAAACAGAGTGATCAGGGAACAAGGAAGATCTTTCCCGAATAGGGATCTTTTACTTCTGAGCCGGGGGGATAACCACGCACGTCAACGTAGCCTGCGCCGGCATCAAAAGGACTGGTTACAAACCCGGGCTTGCCAGGAACGGGAGTGCCATATGGCAGATCATGCGGGGTAGGTGCCGGAACCGGAGTTGCCGTAGGAAATGGATTGGCTGGGTTGGCAACATCATTGGTGCTCATTGAGTTGGTATCCGCATTTGTTCCATCCGGAGGGGGAGGCGTATTGGTCATTGCGGCATCATTTGTGAACTGAGAATCGCCGGTGCCGACCATGGCATGTTTCGTTTTTGTAGCATGGGAATCTGAATCGGCGCAGCCTGCCAGAAGCACGACTACCAGGATGGGAAAAAGAAAGAGGAAATGTTTCATCATGTTTGGGAGACTAGTGCCTTAGTTGATCCCTGATTTGGGCCGCGACATCAAATGTTTTCCACAGTTTTGCCAACGGAAGAGGAGAATTTTTCCATGTCACGAAATCGACATGCCATTCTTTTCTGTTGCCAAACCCATCGAAGGGCACCATAGCTTGCGGTCGAAGAGCGATGATAGCGTTTCAGGCAATGCAGGTTCCCCGCATGCGGGAGGACTGCTCCAAGCCCCTCAAGTGAGGGACTGGTGCATTCCGGGAAAGTAGCCGTCAGCGTATCAGGAACCAAAAAAACAAAAAGTAGTATAGTATGAAACTCTATGTAGGGAATCTTCCCTTCTCAGCAACAGATGCCGACCTCCGTGAGGTTTTCGGCCAGCATGGCACAGTAACAGATTCCATCGTGATGATGGATCGCACGACCGGACGCTCCCGCGGATTCGGATTTATCACCATGAGCACTCCCGATGAGGGACACGCCGCAATCGCCGCCCTCAGTGGTGCCGATCTCGGTGGACGCAAGCTCACTGTCAATGAAGCCCGCCCCATGGAGGATCGTCCTCGTGGTGCAGGTGGTGGCGGCGCTGGT
>PLEU01000208.1:0-225 GCA_003136515.1 Spartobacteria bacterium | reverse complement strand
GATCGCGGCGGTTACGAAGACCGTGGTCCTCGCCAAGACTATCGCTAGTCTCCAGTCAGCAAGAGATTAAAAACTCTTAAGACTCATTTCTCGAAACACCCCGGAAGTAATTTTCCGGGGTGTTTTTTTGGACTTTTGGATTTTGGCTCAGAGCGAAGGGATCATCGTCTCTGAACGGGCTGCCTGGAGAATGCCCGAGGCTTTATGGAGTGTTTCTTCCCACTC
>PLEU01000183.1 GCA_003136515.1 Spartobacteria bacterium | reverse complement strand
GGTGCAAAACAGGGTAGCAAAGCTGACTAAAAATGCTTTTTCCCTTCCATAGTAACGTCGGTAAAAGGTGAAGATTGTAACACACGCAAATACAAGAAACACGGTGAGGATCAATAATATGGAAATGCCTGGGATAAAAAGTGCTGCTAGTGGTTGCATGGGGGTATTGTGATTTATTGGAGATTAGCTGGCTTTCAAAAGCTGGGTGGCTTCGGAGACTGAGATATCTCCCCTTTCGAGTTGTTCCAGAATCTGGGTGCGTCCCTGCGGAGGTGTCTTGTTGCCCAGGAGGACATTCACGAGATCAAGCCGCTTGCAGACTGTCGGGTAGGAGATTCCTAACTCACGTTCCACATCACGGATTTTGCCCTGACAACGAAGAAAGGTCATCACGAAGTCCTGCAAATCTGGCGGAAGACGAAAGAATGCGGGGATGGGGAGATGGGATTCTATCTTAGTGTCACAGCCACCGCAGGAGAGGCGACTTATGGAGAGATGGTCGCCACAAAACGGGCAGCGGCTAACCACTTTTTTATCGGTTCCGAGCTTTTTCATGGAAGAATTGTGATCAGTAAATTGAATATATTAAGCAGTCAATTAAGAAAATCAATATTCTGAATACTTTTGTCAAACCAGCTTACGACGCAATATTGTCTCCGCCGAATTATCCAATATTGAGTTTGTACGCTCCAGAACGACTTTCCCCGAGTGTACCTCTGTCTACTCTTTACTTCTTTTACCTGCTTAAATGTTCGGCTTTTACGGCCCGAATATTTCACCCCACAGCATTGAAAATTTTAGGCGCTATCCCGGTGGCCAATCCAACCTTCGTCCACCCAGAACATGGAGGTGTAAATGTGGAACAGTTTCACCTCCGTCGGTACCGTTGTTTATAACGACGCGATACCCAGATGATCCGAGTCCCTCCTGTCGAGCTGTCGCAGCAGCGGCCAAGAGGAGGGTGCCAAGCAGATTTGCATCAGAGGAAGTAGCCTCGTTAATCCTGGGGATGCAGCGTTTCGGCACTACCAGAAAGTGAACCGGCGCCTGGGGATTAATATCGCGGAAGGCGAGCCACTCATCCCCTTCAGCGAGGATGGTTGCAGGGATTTCCCGTGCCGCGATTTTCTCAAAGAGGGTCATGGGACTGTTGATTCAATGAGCAAGCTTACTAACTCAACTGGATTTCGAGGGGTTCCTTCTGGCGTGTCGAGACGACTGCCTGACCGTGCTGTCGAATGAAGCTCACGATCTCCTCCCGGAGCACTTCTCGTCTGTTCCGTTTAGACCTCCGACCAAACGCTTGCAGGCATGCCGAGAGATCGCGGATTTCCAAGCGGGCTACATGTGAAGAAGCTACACTCTGGAGTCTGTCGCGAAGAAGGCTGAAGAATGCGAGTTCATAGCCGTCTCCGGCTTCCCGAACCAAATCGACTAGGGAAAGATTGAGCGGCGGATCGGGAAGGCGAAAATATCCCGCTACATCCGAAAAGCCCAGATTTTCTAGTACATCAAGTACCGCAGCCTGAAGACTGATGACCGGCACACAGTTCTCCTCATAATCGCGCTTCAGATAGACGGCCACGCTTTCGGCGATATGTTCGGCAAGCCACCAACGGTGGTATCCAGCCTGTTCCGCCGCCTTTTGCAAGGAGGCTGTGACCCAGCGCTTGTCAAAGGATGTGTTCCTTCCATCGGGAAGGGCTATTAGCGGTAGTCCGTCACGTAGTGCGATCATGGAATCTTGGTGAAGAGTTCCTTCTGGTTTTCCGAGGTTGGGGCGCGTCGTTCGAGGGACTGAATTTCCTCGATGAATTCTCCGATATCTTCAAATCGGCGATAAACGGAGGCAAAGCGAACATAGGCCACGGGATCGACGGCGTGCAGGCGTTCCATGACCTTGGCACCGATGGTCTTGGTGGAAATCTCTCGGTCCTGTCCTGATTCTAGATCGCTGATGACATCGTTGACCGATTCCTCAATCGTACCAAGAGGGATGGGGCGTTTCTCGCACGCCTTCACAAAACTGGAGAGAAGCTTCTGACGGTCAAAAGGTTCGCGCCGGCCATCGCGCTTGACTGCAAGAAGTTCCACGCGTTCGATCTGTTCGTAAGTGGTGAATCGTGTCTCACACGAGAGACACTCCCTGCGCCGACGGATGCTTGTTCCATCCTTGGAGAGGCGCGAATCGATGACTTTATCGTCTATCGTTGAGCACTTAGGGCAAAGCATTGTGGTTTTACAAAAAACAAATCCAAATTCACCACAATATATTGTGGTTGCAAGAAAAATAACCACATCGAATCTGCTTCTTTATGTAAATGGAGATACTTGTAGAACATGCCCGATTTTCAATTGTGCCGAAAGGAAGGCTCTATTTATCAATCGGTCTTTACCTCATAGTCCTGATACAGTAATCAGAGTAACCATTGGCTCACTTCGAGCCGACTAAACCACTCCCCATGAAACTGCTTCAATGTTCCCTCACGCCAGGAGCCTCCTGGACTGATCCAGTGGGATCGCTGGATCCTAAAGATGCCTCACTTGTCTTAGCATTTGGCCAACGTACACCTCTATCACAACCTTCTGTTTTTGATGCATTAAAGAAGCGTTTTCCGTCTGCAAGAATTATACTTGTTTCCACAGCGGGCAGTTTTTCAGATACGGTAATAGACGACGGTGCTATTGTCTGTACGGCCATGCGCTTTGACAAGGCGACTACAACATATGCGGTGCAGCATCTTGATTCCGCAGATCATCTTGCAGATGTTTGCCGAAGTCTAGTTGCCTCATTGGCCGCCCCCGACTTGAAGCATGTCCTGATTTTTTCTGATGGAAGTTTGGTCAACGGCACGACGTTAAGTGAAACTTTCAACCAATCATTGCCAGCCGGTGTGACGCTAAGCGGAGGTCTTGCGGGGGATGGAACCGATTTCGTCCAAACACTGGTTGGACTTGATAATCCTCCCGCACCAGGAGTCATTGTTGCCGTGGGTCTTTGTGGATCTTCATTGAAGATCGGTTTTGGAAGCGTCGGCGGTTGGACCCCATTTGGTCCGAAACGCTCTGTGACTGCTTCCACGGGAAATATTCTTCAGGATACCGATGGAAAACTCGCCTTGGAACTCTACAAAATGTATCTAGGCCCTGAAGCGGATTCCCTGCCGGCAAGCGCCCTACGCTTTCCTCTTTATGTAACATCTCCTGGTCAGACCAATCCTGTGGTACGTACCATCCTTTCCATTGATGAGGAGAAGGGAACCATGACTTTTGCTGGGGACATTACTCTCAATGCAACGGTACAACTCATGCGCTCCTCTTATGAGGATTTGATCGGAGGGGCCGAGGATGCTGCGATTGCTGCCGCACAGGAGGCCGAACTGGTACTCTGTGTGAGTTGCGTAGGCCGCCGCATTGTGCTGGGTCAACGGGTTGAGGAGGAGCTTGAGGGTGTCCGAGCAATTTTTGGAAAGAATCCCGTTATAACAGGGTTTTATTCCTATGGGGAACTCGCTCCTTCTGGAGAGGATCATAAGTGCCAGCTTCATAATCAGACTATGACCATCACCAGTATTTCAGAGAGTGAAGTATGATTCAGCATCCGCTGCTTCTACGCCAACTGCGTCGTAACTTTGGAGAGGGTCCCGCATCGACTCCTGAGTTCGAGAACTTTATCCGTCAGGTTGAGGGTGCCTATTACCAGTGTGATCACGATCGTAGGCTCATTGAGCATGTTCTTGAGGTAAGTTCCAAGGAACTTACCCAAGCCAATGCGCAGCTACTGTCGCAGAATCTTCGCAATGAAGATCTTCTGACGCGCCTACGCCAAACACTGAATCTATTCGAAGACAAGGATGCACTTTTTGCCGAAAAGGATCTGATTCGTGTNNTGGCCAACATGAGCCATGAGATCCGAACGCCACTGAACGCCATCATAGGAATGGCAGAGTTGTTGGAATATGATTCGATGCGTCCTGATGTTAAGCAATGCCTGCGTACCATTCACACAAGCGGCGACGTCTTGCTTTCACTGATCAATGACATTCTCGATTTTTCCAAAATCGAAGCCGGGCAAATAGAGATCGAGCATGTTCCCATGGATCTCAGGATGGTTGTTGAAGAATCCATGAGTATCGTTTCCTCGATGGCTTCCGAAAAGGCGCTCGGTCTAAAACTTGTCAAAGATCCCCGACTTCCGGAAGCCATATTGGGAGACCCCTTACGGCTCAGGCAGGTACTCCTCAACCTGTTGATGAATGCCGTGAAGTTCACGGAACGAGGTTCCATCACCCTCACTACTATTTTCAAAACGGATAGTGAGGGGAAAAACTTTGTGGATTTTGCCGTCCGAGATACCGGAATCGGGATAGCCCCCGATCAGCAAGAGCGTCTCTTCAAAATATTCACGCAAGCCGATATTTCCACCACGCGACGTTACGGCGGTACTGGGCTTGGCCTTGCCATTTCAAGGAAGCTGGTCCATTTGATGGGAGGGGATATAACTATCGAATCTGTATTGGGAGAAGGGGCGACCTTCCGTTTTTCAATTCCCGTAATCCTTTCCCCGAAGCCTGTAGTCACCCAGGATTTAGGAGCAACCCCACCCCTTGAAAATTATGCCTTGGGAAAACGCTGCCCACTCAAGATCCTTCTTGCCGAGGACAACAAAGTCAATCAACAGGTTGTCGAACTCATGCTCAACCGTCTTGGCTACGACACGGTGATTGTTTGCAATGGCCAAGAAGTCTTGGATCGGCTGGATCAGGAATCCTTCGATCTTGTACTCATGGATGTTCAGATGCCTGTCATGAGCGGACTCGAGGCCACGGGTATAATCAAGGCCAGATTAGGGCAGAAGCCGCAGATCATTGCGCTGACGGCTAACGCGACGAGGGAGGATAGGATGATCTGTCTGGAAGCTGGCATGGATGACTATCTGGCTAAGCCGATCCGCAGGGATCGACTCGCCGCCGTGATTGAGGAAACATATTCCCGCAAAAACGGAAAGGCCTTAGCAGATTGCGCTATCCGACCGGGGTTCTAAACTTCCAGATAGGGTATGGAGGAAGCTCGCTCCCTCACCTCATCGAGGCCATCAACAAGATCGGCTATGGAATCCCAACGACCTGTGGTAAGGGCCTCGCGGGCATGTCCCGGCATGGATATCTCAGCAGTGAAATCAACATCAGCGACGGTCACCTTGTTTTCCGTCAGATCAATGGTGATCATTGCTGCAGGATCGCTCTCGATAATGGAGGCTAATCCGGTGATATCCAGCTGCGACATCTTCACACAGGGAACTCCCAACGTTGTAGAGTTTCCAAAGAAGATCTCTGCAAAGCTCTCTGCAATAACCGCCCGATGCCCAAACCGGTAGAGCGCTTGGGGAGCATGCTCGCGGGAGCTTCCACAACCGAAGTTCGATCCCGAGATAAGAATGGTGGCACCGTTAAAACGGGGATCATCCAGAGGATGAATTCGGCCCGCGTTTTTCTCGGCTATCCGGGCATCGGCGAAGGCGAATTCCCCGAGTCCGTCAAAGGTAACGCACTTCATGTAGCGGGCCGGAATAATACGGTCGGTATCGATATCGTCACCTGGGACGAAAATCCCGCGACCTGTGACCTGGGTGATTTTTTGAAGAGCCATTGTGAGAAAAGTAAAAATGAAGTTCTAGTTGATGGCGAAAATTTTGCGGGCATCGCTCACTTCCCCGGTGATCGCGGCAGCAGCAACCATCAGCGGACTCATCAGCATGGTGCGTCCGGTCGGGCTGCCCTGGCGGCCCTTGAAATTCCTATTGCTCGAACTGGCACAGAGCTGATCGCCGACCAGTTTGTCGGGATTCATGCCTAGGCACATTGAGCAGCCTGCTCCTCGCCATTCAAACCCAGCCTCACGGAATATCTCGGCCAGCCCCATTTTCTCGGCGATCGCAGAGACGCCCTGAGAGCCGGGTACCACGATGGCTCAAACACCGGAAGCAACTTTTCGGCCCCTTAAGTATTTGGCGACCTCCTGAAGATCGGAGAGACGGCCGTTGGTGCAGCTTCCAAGGAATGCGACATCAATCTTGATGCCGCGAGCAGGAGTTCCAGCAGGGAGTTGCATGTGCTCGATTGCCTCGCGGGCCGTGGCGCGATCTTTTTCAGGGAGTGTCTCAGGATTGGGAATGGCTTCATCAATGAAGATTGCCTGGCCTGGGGTGATGCCCCAAGTCACGGTGGGCAGAATTTCTTCAGCCTTGAAGTTTACGATATCATCATAAAGGGCATCGGCATCCGAGGCTGTCGCCCTCCAGCGGGCTACGGCGGAATCCCAAGCTTCACCTTTGGGTGAATAAGGACGGCCACGTAGATATTCAAAGGTGGTTTCGTCGGGATTAACATACCCGACCCTAGCTCCACCCTCGATTGACATATTGCAGACTGTCATGCGCTCTTCCTGAGTGAAATTATCAAAGGTCGACCCGCCGTATTCATACGCATAGCCGATGCCTCCATTCACACCGAGATGTCGGATGATGTGAAGGATGACATCCTTTGCATATACACCAGGGGAGAGTTTTCCATCGACATTGATCCGGCGAACCTTGGGCTTCCCGATTGCCATTGTCTGGGTGGCCAGCACATCACGCACTTGGCTGGTTCCGATGCCAAAGGCAATGGCTCCGAAAGCCCCGTGGGTCGAGGTGTGAGAATCACCACAGGCAATCGTGGTGCCGGGCTGGGTGATGCCCTGCTCGGGACCGACAATATGGACGATTCCCTGATTGCCGCTGGTAAGATCGAAAAAGGTTACGCCAGTTTCCGCACAGTTCTTGCGGAGTTCCTTGACCATTGCGTCGGCGAGGGGATCGGAGAAGGGTTCCTCACGCTGGTCGGTCGGGACGATGTGATCGACTGTGGCGAAGGTACGGTTTGGATAGAGGACCTTTAGGCCAAGATCACGCAGCATCCCAAAGGCCTGCGGGCTCGTCACCTCATGAATGAGATGAGTGCCTATCAGTAGTTGAGTCCGTCCGTCGGGGAGAGTGCGAACCGTGTGTTCCTCCCAGACTTTATCGAGAAGCGTTTTGCCCATAGCCTTTCAATGCTAGCGTGAGAAGGCTGAGGGGGCAAGGGATTCGGGAATAGGTGCCTAGCATGCGGCAGAAAAATGCTATGGGGTCTAGACTCGGCGGAAGTCTTGCAGGCTTTGCAGATAGTCGTCTGGAATGCCAAAATCAAACCGTTGGGCCCCAGTCATTTCCAGCGCAAGATATCCTTCCCTTTGCCGTTGGATTTCCTGGGCCCGGGTGAGCTGAAATTCTCCGCCATCGCGGATGTCGTCCCGGATCATCTCTTCCAAAATCTGGTAAATGGAAGGGGCTAAAAGATGCATTCCAAACCATCCGAGAAAGAGATCATGCGGTGTGTCGTTTACACGAAGGCGCTCCCGCGCGGTGGCAACATCGGGCTTCTCGATGATAAGGGAGACATCAATGAGAGAGGGGGATTCTTTGCGGCGTGTTCCGGCAATCGTGCCATAACCCTTGAGTTCCCCGGGGCCGATCCGATTGACTGCCGAAACGCTTTTTCCGCCAGAGATTGCGCCTCCTTGCACAAGCTCCCGGTAGGGTGAGCGGGGATGCCCCCGGAAAAGATGATCGCCAAGGCAGAGTAGGATCGGCTCCGTGCCCGCAAATTGCTGAGTCTGATAAACNNGCGTGTCCATAGCCCTCCTGAGTCTGCTGCACGGCAAAGGAAACTCGCCCGACAAGCTCCTTCATCCGGCGAGCCTCTGCACGAAGCGCCGGATATTTTTCCAGACGCTTTAGGTAGCCGGCATCGGGCCCTTCAAGGTAGGAACGGATTGCAAGATCCTCGCCCGGTTGAACAATCAGGCAAATTTCCTCGATTCCCGCTTCGAGCAGCTCAATGAGATGGTAGTGGAAGAGCGCACGGCTGATTCCATCTTGGCCGACGACAGGAAAGAGTTCCTTTTTGACGGCATGCGATGCGGGAAAATGCCGGGTGCCAAGTCCCGCCACGGGAACCACGGCCTTACGGACGAAGGAGGTGCTCATACCTTCTCCCCCTTCCAGCCTGTTGGACTGAAGCGATACCGGCGCGCTCCAAATTCAATCGCTCCCGGTGACGTTCCTGCAAAAACGTCAGGCATTACGCCGATCCTCCGGGAGTATTCCTCTGCGATTCTTGGAATCTCCTCATGGAGGGCCGCGAGCTTTCCGAAGATAGCCACAGTTCCGCCGGTGCCACCACCAGTGATTTTCGCTCCGTAGAGTCCCTTTGCAGTTCCCCGTATGCGAACAGCCTCCACGAGAAAATCGACCTCATCAATGGAGAGATGGCAGTTGCTTCGGTAGCTCTCATGAGCCTGATACATCAGTTCACCCGCCGCGATTAGTGCTGCTTCGCCTTTCTCACTGGAATTGGATAGAGCCTCAATGAAATGAAGCACTCTCTGGTTTTCTTCCACGGGATGCCGTGTCGGACCCGCCACGCGGTAAGTGGCATCGGGCTGGATTGTCGTGACCGAGTCTCCATGAGTCCCGAATTGAGCCAGAAAGTCTGAGCCCAGAATCGATTCGGGAAGTTTCGGGAGGTCGGCGGCGTGCAATTCTTCAGGTGTGAGTTCTGTCAGAAAATCCAGAGATTTTTTTCTGACGCGCAGCCGCAGGTCATTGATGATCCTCTTGCCCATAAAGGCTCCGATGCGTGTGTCGCCGTAGGGATTGCCCGCGATGGAGTGCCGTACCATCGAGTTGATCCCGACAAATCCCGTTCCCTCAGGAATTGCCACATCACCCATGACCTTTCCGGGACGGCAAAGGATGTGGGTCAATTTCCCTTCTCTTCCACTGGTGATAGCAGTCTGATCCATGATCCCGCAGGGAGCTCCGACGACTTGATTTTCCGCCAGTTGGCCGAGACGGGCGATTCGTTCCGCACTCAGACCGAGTTCCAAATAGGCATTGAGGCAGGAGAGGGTGGCGATTTCCACGGCGGCAGAACTTCCAATGCCGACACCCATCGGCACGGCACTCAGCACAAGCATACTGAATCCAAAGGGAAGGGTGATTCCTTCTTCCTTTAGCAGGGTAAAGATGCTGCCGCCGATGTAGGCGGCCCATGAGGCGAGGGGATTGGTGCGAAAGAGTCCTCGGATTGCTCCATAATCTTGAAATTCATCACCGCTCGTAAAATCATCAAGAGCAATGCGCGTTTCCATGGGCAGGCTGCGAAGGCCTGATTGTAGCGAGCGAATGCGGAGGGTGCGATCGGTGCGTGGTTGCAGGGCGACGATCACACCCTGACCGAGAACGGCTTCGCAGACATGTGCTCCAGAATAATCGGCGATGCCTCCCATCACATCGAGACGAGCAGGTACCCTGCTTACCCAGATTTCCCCGCTATTAAAAAATCCAGCGAGACCCCTTGAATCATTCGGGGGATGTTGTAACAGTCGTTCTAATTCCCGGACTTCTGGCGTAGCGGAGAGGGCTGGCATGGATCGGTAAAAGGTAGGTTATACGGGATGTGAACAAGATTTCTGCAATTCGGAAGTGTGGAAAAACACAAGAATTTGCCAATTCTTGCAATTATGTCCTTTCAGGGTGCATTCAGTGTTTCCCTGACGGTTTTCTTTCTGTAAACACCAATTTTTACACATTCATGTCCAAGTTGCCCACCATCCTCTATACCAAGACCGACGAAGCCCCCGCGCTAGCCACCTATTCCTTCCTACCGATTGTCCAGGCCTTTACAAAACACGCGGGTATCTCCGTGGAGCTGCGCGACATTTCGCTCGCCGGGCGCATTCTGGCCACATTCCCCGACTTCCTCACGGAGGATCAGAAGACCCCGGATGCCCTTGCGGAGATGGGGGCACTGACTCATGAGCCGGAGGCAAATATCATCAAGCTGCCGAATATCAGCGCCTCCATTCCCCAGCTCAAGGCAGCCATCGCCGAGCTGCAGTCCAAGGGCTACAAGCTCCCCGATTATCCCGATGCGCCTCAGACAGAAGCGGAGAAAGAGATCCGATCCCGTTATGACAAGATCAAGGGGAGTGCCGTGAATCCCGTGCTCCGTGAGGGAAATTCCGACCGTCGTGCCCCCAAGGCGGTCAAGGAGTATGCTCGTAAGCATCCGCATTCGATGGGGACCTGGTCGCCGGATTCCAAGACAAGTGTGGGCACGATGGGAGTCAACGATTTCTTCTCTAATGAGAAATCCGTGACCGTGCCCGAGGCGACCGAGGTGAAGATTGAATTCTTCGGGAAAGATGGTCAGAGCAAAGTGCTCAAGGAGAAGACCCCGCTCAAGGCAGGTGAAATCCTCGACGCCACGGTGCTGAGCAAAAAAGCCCTTGTGGCCTTCATCGAAGAGCAGATTGCCAGGGCAAAGGAGGATGGAGTGCTCTTCTCCCTCCATCTCAAGGCGACGATGATGAAGGTCTCTGATCCTATCATTTTTGGCCATGCCGTGCGGGTCTTCTTTCAGGATCTCATTGCCAAGCACGCCGATGAGTTCGAGGCGCTCGCTATTGATTTTAACAATGGCTTTGGCGACCTGATTGCGAAAATTCAGACCCTTCCGCCGACTCAGAAAGCAGCGATTGAAGCTGACATCCAGGAGGCCTATGCCAATGGGCCAGCCGTCGCGATGGTCAACTCCGACAAGGGAATCACCAACCTCCATGTGCCGAGCGATGTCATTGTTGATGCCTCCATGCCTGCGATGATTCGTGCCGGAGGCAAGATGTGGGATGCCAAGGGGGAAACGCAGGACACCCTTGCTGTCATTCCCGATAGCTCCTATGCCGGAGTTTATCAGGCCACGGTCGATTTTTGTAAGACCCACGGGGCTCTCGATCCCAGGACGATTGGCTCTGTGCCCAATGTCGGCCTCATGGCCCAGGCGGCAGAGGAATACGGCTCGCATAACAAGACCTTTGAGATTACCGCTGACGGCATTGTCCGGGTGATTGATGCCAGCGGAAAAGTGCTGCTGGAGCACGCTGTGGAGGCTGGCGATATCTGGCGGGCCTGCCAGACCAAGGATGCACCGGTACAGGATTGGGTGAAGCTCGCGGTGAATCGCGCTCGGGCCACCGGTGATATCGCCGTCTTCTGGCTCGATGAGAATCGAGCCCACGACGCCCAGATACTTGCCCAGGTGAAGACTTACCTGGCCGACCACGACACCACGGGTCTAGATATCCGGTTGATGCCTCCAGCAGAGGCGACCACCTTCACTCTCGAACGACTCGTCGAGGGCAAGGATACCATCTCTGTGACGGGAAATGTCCTGCGCGACTACCTCACCGATCTCTTCCCGATCCTCGAAGTCGGCACCAGCGCCAAGATGCTTTCCATCGTGCCGCTGATGAAAGGCGGCGGGCTCTTTGAGACCGGTGCTGGAGGCTCCGCTCCGAAGCATGTGCAGCAGTTCCTGGAGGATAACTACCTTCGCTGGGATTCCCTCGGTGAGTTCTTCGCCCTTGCCCCATCGCTTGAGCACATCGCTGAGACTTTTGGTAACGCCAAGGCCAAGATCCTTGCCGAGACTCTTGATGCTGCCACCGGCAAATTCCTCGAACACGACAAATCGCCAGGCCGCAAGCTCGGCACCACGGACAATCGTGGCAGCCATTTCTATCTCGCCCTCTACTGGGCCCAGGCACTTGCCGCTCAGACTCAAGATCCTGAGTTGAAAGCCATCTTCACACCGATTGCCCAGAAACTGGCGGCTGATGAAGCGACGATTGCTGCGGAGCTGATCGCCGTGCAGGGAAAGCCCGTTGATATCGGCGGCTATTACCTGCCAGACGAGATCAAGGCTAACGAGGCACTCCGACCCAGCGCGACCTTCAAGGGGATTCTGGCAACATTGTAGATCTCGCCGTCGGAGGTCTTACTGAAAGGTGTGACGCTCATGCTTGCATCTGTATGAATTCAATGTATGCTTGTATGCATGAAAAGGACGACACTCGTTTTGGAAGAGGGAATCTTAGCCGGAATTCGTGAGGAGGCTCATCTGGCCGGCAAAGATATGTCCGAACTCGTGAATGAGTTTTTGCGTCAGGGATTGCTCCGCAAAGATAAGAAAGTGCCCCATCCCAAGTTGCCCTTGTTCTCCATGGGGGCTCCCCGGGTTAATCTTGCCGACAGGGATGCCCTGGAACAGATCATGGAATCATGATCGGGGGCGTTATCGATACCAATATCCTGCTTTATGCTGCCAATCAGGATTGCCGCGAGCATCTGAAGGCGCGGGCGTTCCTCACCAAGGCGTACGAGCATAGCCAGTTCTTTTTGACGGAGGGTATTTGTTACGAATTTCTACGGGTTGCCACTCATCATCGGGTATTTCCAGCTCCCTTGAGGAGTGAAGAGGCATTATCATTTTTGAGTACATTGATTGAGTTGCCGAACTTTACCGTGCTGAGTGCGACATTGCGGCATTGGAAAACCCTTTCAAGAGTCTTGAAGGATCTCCACTCCCCCTCTGGGAATCTCTTCTTTGAGGTCCGCACAGCCGCCCTCATGAGCGAGCATGGAGTCAGGGTCATCTACACAGCAGACACCGACTTCCTTCAATTTTCGGAGCTTCAAGTCATCAATCCTCTCACCCTTTTATAAATTATGTCCCATCCCGTCTGTCCCGAATGCACCCTCGATGAGGTGCTTGAGCACCCCGATAAATGGGAATGCGTCACCTGCGGNNTGATGAAATAGACACTTCTCGCGTCGTCAAGGATGCCTATGGCACTGTTCTCGCCGATGGTGATTGCGTCATTCTGACTAAGGATTTGAAGCTCGGCGGTACTTCGGTGCTGAAGGGCGGCTCGAAATCAAAACCGATCAGACTGGGGGAGGGGGATCATGAGATTTCCTGTAAGGTGGATGGGATATCTGTCGGACTTAAAGCTTGTTTCGTAAAAAAGGCCTAGAGAGGCTTGCGATATTCGCGGAGAGCCGCGTTGGGCTGCGCTTGCCGTAGGATCACTACGGCTGAAGCTTGTCCGCCTTGCTCTCCACCAATCTTGCTGCACCTTGGGGAGCGCGGAATAATACTCTTTGGGTGGGGTGGGCAACGGGTATCTGATCCGTCTCGCTCGCCATCATTCAGAGTGAAATCAAGAAAAGGCGTCAATACTAGGGAACTTTTTACAACAATTTCGCTCGCACATCTACACCTTGACAATGTAATTGTATCTGGATACAATATGTGGTATTTTACTTAAAGTTATAACTCTATGAGCAATCACAAACTAACCCCAGGCAGTCCGGCTCCTCGCTCGGGTATTTATGAACAAGTTGGCCCAAGAGGAGGGCATACCTCTGCGCAGGCTGATTCAACCAAGGGAAAACCGTTGCCACCCACCCAGACACCCGGCGCGACATGGAAGTTGGTGAAACCCGCCCATCATAAAAGCGGGCGATAATCGGAAAAAAAGGTTCCTAGTACTTCCGCGTTTTTCTGGATGCGTTGATCTCTAAGATGGATCGGGCTCAGAAATCTCTGACAAGCGAACACCCCTCTTAAAAATCCAACCGTCAAGATTTGGCGAAATCTCTTCAAGTCTGTACTTCTTTTGGAAGCCTGAGTTTGGTTCACTTGTTATCAATATAATGGTGTCGTGCTCTGAAATCGCTGGTATGGTGACCTTATCGTCAGCATCGAATCTCCCTCCATTTTCTGGAGGAAAATCACGACTTCCCTGACTTACGAGCAGAACTTTGTAAGAGACATTATTGATTAGAATGTTTCATGCCTATCCGGTTAA
>PLEU01000108.1 GCA_003136515.1 Spartobacteria bacterium | reverse complement strand
GAAACCCACGATTATCCGGGAGCCGTCAATGGTCTCCAGATTGAGAACAGTGGGAAGGTCAACCGCATCGTTGCAGCCGTTGATGCATGCGAAACAGTGCTTTGCGAAGCCGCAAAGGTGAAGGGAACATTGCTCCTCGTTCATCATGGCCTTTTCTGGAACGGAGTGCAGACGATCACGGGGAGTTTTTATCGCAAGCTAAAGCAAGCACTCGATGGAGATATTGCCCTCTACAGTTCTCATCTTCCACTCGACCTCCATCCACTGATTGGAAACAATGTGCTTCTTGGCAAATTGCTTGGTCTCACTGGTATGAAACCCGCGATGCTCCTAAAAGGACAGCCAGTCGGCATGANNAATTGGAAAGATCAGATCCATTTCTCGAGAAGGGTTCGCGGAAAAAATATCTAAGATAGTCGGACGGAATGTTCATATCGCACCGGGTGGCAGTGAGACGATCCGCTCTGTACTGATCGTAACAGGAGGGGCTGGAAGTGAAGTGGGCAAAGCGGCGGAACTAGGGGTGGATGCCTTTGTAACCGGAGAGGGGCCTCATTGGAGCTACATTGCCGCTGAAGAAATGGGACTCAATGTTTTCTTCGCCGGGCATTATGCCACGGAGACTTTCGGCGTGAAGGCGCTCGCAGCGTATCTTTCCAAAAAAACGGGATTGCCCTGGATCTTCTTGGATCACCCAACAGGTTTGTAATGGATGGAGTCGGGACGAAAACTCGAAAGGGCCTTTTTTCAACGCAATCCGACTATCTGCGCCAAAGAACTCATTGGATGCACTCTCAGTTTTGCTGGTTGTGCTGGTATGATCGTGGAGACGGAGGCTTATGCGGCGCTGGGTGATCCGGCTTGCCATACATGGAGGCGACCAAGTGCGAGAGAATTTGTGCTGAAGCATCAGCCTGGTTCTGCGTATGTTTATCTGAATTACGGATTGCACTGGCTCTTCAATTTTCTGGTAAAGGGAGGGGAGAGCGATGGATTTGTACTAATTCGTGCTCTTAAACCGCTGCATGGCATTGAGATCATGAAGCAGCGGAGAAATCGGCTTAAGGCCGAGGAACTCTGCAACGGTCCTGGCAAATTAACCCAGTCACTTGAGATAAATGGAGTGCATCATGGGATCGACCCAATCAGTGCAAAAGGCTGGAATCTTTCCCTTGGGAAAACCGATTTGGCCACTATCCATGCTTCGAGCCGAATCGGGATCACTCAGGCGAGGGAGTATCCTTGGAGATTTTTTCTCCCAAGATGTAAATTCGTGAGTCTCCCCAGCCGAGGGGCTGAAAGTCATCCATAAAATAAAAAGCCGGACACTTCGATTTGATCGAAATAGCCCGGCTTTTTAAAAATGGTGAACTGCCCGAACCCGGACAATCCCCGCCCTTACTTGGTCTTTACTGCCGTTACAGGCTCAGGGGCTGGCTTTTTGGCACAAGCTCCTAGTGTAAGGGTAGCTGCCGCCAAAGCGACGACTGCTGCGATTTTGGTGATGGTCATGATATAATTTCGCCTCCTTTCTGTGCTAGTTGCGTTAAGGAGAACTTACGATTTGGAAGGCTCAGCACAAAGAAAAATCCTGAAATCTTTTCTGAAACCNNCGCCATTTAAGGACGTATTTGCACAGATGTGCCAACCTCCACCCGATCAAAAAGATCCACGATATCACTGTTTCGCAGTCGAATGCACCCATGACTTGCTGGAGTTCCAATGAAGTCTTCCTGATTGGTCCCATGCAAATAGATGTAGCGTTCACGGGTATTGTCGTTCTCCCGATCGAGACCTTTCAGCCAGAGAATGCGGGTCAAGACAAGATCTTCCTCACCTCCCGTTTCCGTTACTTCTCCCGTCGGGATTCGTTCCTTGAAAACCATTCGTTCCGGTTCTCCCCCGCCAATTTTTTCCCCAATCTGGAAATTTCCCGTCGGCGTCTTGAAACTTCCTTCCTCAAATCCCAAGCCGTATCGGGAGGTTGAAACCGGATAAGATGCCACGATCTCCCCTCCGTCAGAGAGGAGGTCAAGCCGTTGCGTTGGCACATCAACTCGAATGTGAGGGGAAACAGGCATGGCTTCAGAAGAGATAAAGCGAGGAGAAACTTGCAGACATCACCACGGAAAGGCAATGATTACAATTCGCCTTATGATAACACCAGTTAAGAAGTACTCCTCAACCGCTCCCGGACATCTGGCCATTGTCGGTGCTACTGGTGCTGTCGGTATTGAAATGATGAGGGTACTGGAACGGAGGAATTTCCCCGTTTCATCCCTACGTCTGCTGGCCTCTCCGCGTTCCGCGGGGAAAAGGATTTCCTTTCGTGGTGAAGATCTGACCGTCGAAGCTCTGACGGAGGACAGTTTCCGAGGAATCAAACTTGCCCTTTTCAGTGCCGGCGGAGGCATTTCAAGGGAATTTGCCCCCCATGCCGTGAAGGCGGGTGCTATTGTAATCGATAACTCCTCGGCATTTCGTATGGATCCGAAGGTGCCTCTGGTCATTCCAGAGATTAACGGGGATGATGTAGAAGGTCATTCAGGCATCATTGCCAATCCCAACTGCACCACGGCCATCTCGTTGATGGCCTTGCATCCACTTCATCAGGCCTTTGGACTCAGAAGGATCATCGCTTCCAGCTATCAAGCGGTTTCCGGAACCGGTGCACGTGCTATCGATGAATTGAGAAATCAGGTGGAGGCGATTGCTTCCGGGAAGCCACTAGTGAAAGAGGTCTATCCCCATCAGATCGCCTTCAACGTCCTACCTCATGTCGATTCCTTTCTGGAGGATGGTTATACGCGCGAGGAGATGAAAATGCAGAATGAGGGAAGGAGAATACTCCATCTCCCTTCACTCATGGCCTCCGTGACCTGTGTAAGAGTCCCAGTATACCGGGCTCACTCTGTGTCAGTGACTGCGGAATTTGACACCCCAGTATCTGTAAAAAAAGCCAGAGAGGCTCTCATTGCCGCTCCGGGAGTGATGCTTACTGATGACCCTGCCAACGCCATCTATCCGATGCCCATTGAGGTCAGTGGGGAAGATGAATGCCGTGTTGGCCGCCTGCGTCTTGATTGCGCCCTGCCTAATGCCCTAACTTTCTGGGTCTGTGGGGATCAGTTGCTCAAGGGCGCTGCGCTTAATGCCGTCCAGATTGCAGAACTTCTCTAGACTGATTAGACTTTCAAG
>PLEU01000201.1 GCA_003136515.1 Spartobacteria bacterium | reverse complement strand
ATCTGGCCTCGGGTCGTCCTGTCATTACACAGGACACGGGATTTACCGCCCATTATGGAAGCGGGAGGGGACTCATCGCTTTTTCCACGATGGAAGAAATCGTCGAGGGAGTGGCTGCGATCCGGTCCGATTATCCCACTCACAGCCGGGCGGCCAAGGAGATCGCCAAAGAAGTCTTTGAAGCGGAAAAGGTGCTGGAAAGTCTTATCGAGCGTGCTGGTGAGTAAATGAATGCCCCCGTTTTTGTTGGTTGTGGCTTCGCCGCGAAGTACCCAGAGGGCGGGGGGAATTTCTCCGTACCGCTTCAATATCTAACTGGGCTGAAACGGATGGAGGGCGATGGTTTTCGGGGTGTCTGGCTGGAGGTTCTGCAGGAAAGTGGCGATCCGGAAAAGGATTCTCTCTGCATCCGCACCTTTCAGCGACGCATGGCGGCCTATGGTCTTGAGTATTGCCTACTACTGAAATCGGCTCAGAAGGAAAAAGGGCCGGAAGAGCATCACCTCAAATCGATGAAGGTTTTCGGTATGCCGATAGCCATTCTCAAGAGGCTTGCACCGCACGCCACCCTGCTAAATCTCAGCTACTCAATCAAGCCACCACTAGCCAAACTCTTTGGACGTCGCCTACTATGTAGCCTTGATCCAACCGAGGTGCTCTTCTGGATGGATCAGATCGAAATGGGACAGTCGTGCCATGATGAGTTCTGGTCAATCGGTCTCTGCATGGATCGGATTGACCCGCGTTTGCCAAAGCCAATTGTTGAGTGGAAAAGCTATTTCCCGCTTGTCGATACAGAGCTGCTCCAGCCCATGCCAAGACCGAAAATGTTGCACAAGCCACGTTTCACCACAATCGGTCAATGGTATTGGGATGGAGATATCACAATCGGGGGTGAATGGCGTGATTACTCCAAACAGGCGGCCTTTGTTCCCTATCTAGAGCTTCCTAGATGTATGCCCGGGGTCACTTTTGAACTGGCTGTGAATTTGAATCCCGATGATCTGGAACGGAAGCGACTTCGGTCGCTTGGATGGCGAGTGGTCTCGCCGCATCGTCTGACTCGAACCCCCTCTGCCTATTACCGCTATCTCGCTGAGGCCACTGCCGAGTTCACTGCGGTGAAACTGGAGTCGCGGATGGGGAGCGGATGGCTGAGTGATCGTGCCGCTGCCTTTCTCTCGACGGGGCGGCCTGTCATTACGGAACCGACAGGGGCGGAGCGCTTCCTCCCTTCCAAATCGGGCATGCTTTTCGTGCAAAACTTGGAAGAGGCGGTTGAAGCTTCCCGGCATGTGATGAAAGACTGGTCCATTTTATCAAGGGCAGCTCGAGCCACAGCGCTGGAATGCTTTGATTCTGTCCGAAATTTGAAGCTTCTTCTTGGGAAAGCCTGATGCGGCTATGAATTCGAGTTTACCCTCTATCAAGGCGTCGAGTTTTGGAACAACTTCCGATGGTCGGAAGGTGACCTGTTTTAGATTAAAAAACAAGTTGGGTGCGACCGCAGCGATCATCAACTTCGGAGGTACGGTGACATCGCTCGTGATGCCTGATCGGAATGGGAAGTTTGCCGACATTGTCTTAGGATTTAAGACGCTGGCGGAATATGAGCAAAAAAGTCCCTACTTCGGCTGCATCGTAGGACACNNGGAGTTATCATATCCCGATCAACAATCCACCGAATTCTTTACATGGGGGGTTCCTGGGATTTGACAAGGTGGTCTGGAAAGCTACGCCTCGTGAATCCAAACAAGGTCCCTCCCTGAAACTGGAGTATACCGGTCCCGATGGTGAAGAGGGGTTTCCTGGAAGACTTTCTGTCACCGCCACCTACATACTTACGAACCGGAATGAGCTAAAACTCGTTTATCCGGCCAGGACGGACAAAAAGACTATCGTCAATCTCACGCATCACAGCTATTTCAATCTGGCAGGACACGGGAGTGGCTCCATATTGGATCATGGGGCAAAGCTTTATTCGGAGAAGTTCACCCCAATCGATCAGAATTTGATTCCCACCGGGGAGATTCGTTTGGTGAAGGGAACCCCGTTTGACTTTCGCTCACCGATGCTGATTGGCGCAAAAATTGGCCAGTCTGATGAGCAGCTTCGATTTGCCAACGGATACGACCATAACTGGATTGCCAACAAGCCGCTCGGCCAACTTGGACTGCTTGCAAAGGTTGAGGAATCTAAAAGCGGACGTGTGCTCGAAGTGCATTCGTCGGAACCCGGATTTCAGTTCTATACCGGCAATTTTCTGGATGGTTCGCTCACGGGGAAAAAAGGAGTGATTTACAGCTTCCGCAATGGATTCTGCATCGAGCCGCAACATTATCCCGATTCACCCAATCACAAACAATTCCCGTCTGTTGTTTTAAATCCTGGCGAGATTTACAAAAACACCATCATCTATCGGTTCCTAATAGCGGGTTAAATCAGCTTCAAATCCCCCCAGTTTACCTGCCAAAGAATTTTTGAAAACGTGGATTTCAATAGTTGAACTCCCGGCTCGTTTCTGAAAATTTTGACTCCCCTATGATAACCCCCCTGCCACAAGACGAGACAACAAGTCTTGCAAAAGAGAAGAATAATACACCTTTCATCATTCTCATAAGTGCTATTGCAGCCATCGGAGGATTCCTCTTTGGCTTCGACAGCGGAGTGATCAATGGAACGGTTGATGGACTCCAGCAAGCCTTCCATTCGGATAGCTTACAAACGGGGTTTAATGTTTCGTGTATCCTTCTTGGCTGCGCAGTTGGTGCTTTTATAGCCGGAAATCTCTCGGACAAGTTCGGGCGGAAGAAGGTGATGATCGGAACCGCACTCCTCTTCACAATCAGTGCCTGGGGATCGGGAATATCAACTTCCTCCATTGAGTTCGTGATTTTCCGCCTATTCGGCGGTTTTGCAATTGGTGCAGCCAGTGTACTCTGCCCAGCCTATATCAGCGAGATCGCCCCAGCGAGTATCCGCGGACGCCTTTCATCGCTCCAGCAGCTAGCCATCGTGCTTGGGCTTTTCGCAGCATTCCTGAGCAATTATATCATAGCCTCCGGAGCTCATGGAGCATCGGGCCAGTTCTGGCTTGGCTACGAGGGATGGCAGTGGATGTTCTGGGTTGGTATGATTCCCGCCGGAGTTTTTCTATTTTCCCTTTTCACTATACCGGAGTCTCCCCGCTATTTGGTGGCTGCAGGAAGGCCTGATGAGGCGCGGAAGGTTCTTGCCTCTCTGATTGATCCCTCTGATGTAGACGTCAAAGTGCGGGAGATTCAAGACACACTTCGGGCCGATCATAAACCCCGCATGAGAGATCTCTATGATGTTGCTAAAAAGCGTATCCATCCGATTCTCTGGGCGGGTATTGGACTCGCGGCCTTTCAGCAGTTGGTTGGAATTAATGTAGTTTTTTACTATGGAGCAGTACTGTGGAAGGCTGCCGGCTTCACGGAATCAAATGCCCTTCTTCAGAATGTCATCAGCGGGGGTGTCAACATCGTCTCTACTCTTATTGCCATCTCTCTGATTGATAAATTGGGGCGTAAACCACTCCTTATCACCGGCTCGGTAGGCATGGCGGTCACGCTTGGAATACTTGCCTATCTTTTCGGGACTTCCCCTATGGAAGAGGGAAATCTTAAGCTTTCAGAATCGAACGGATTGTTTGCCCTGATCGCCGCGAATGCGTATGTCTTCTTTTTCGGAATTTCATGGGGACCGGTCATGTGGGTCATGCTGGGTGAAATGTTCCAGAATCAATTCCGTGGTGCGGCACTTTCCATCAGTGGATTTGTTCAGTGGATCGCTAACTTTTCCATCACGGTGACATTTCCCATCATGCTTGCTAGCAAGATGGGATTGGGAGGGTCCTATGGTGTCTACACCTTCTTTGCGGTGCTCTCTATTTTCTTTGTGGCCAAGTTCGTAAACGAGACCAAAGGGAAAGAACTCGAGGAGATGGAGGGTTAGTTTTCGTTCCCATTTCTAACCTACTCCCGAAAATCGGGAGTAGGTTATTTGTTACTCCCGCTCACGCCCGTAATCTGGGCGTATTCCTTGGGACTTATAGGCATCACGCTGAGGCGTGATTGGCGAATCAGTGCGATTTCTGACAGGGCAGGATGGGACTTGATATAGGCAAGTGTTACAGATTTTGAAAGTGGCCTCACCGGGACGAGATCGACGCAACTCCAGTCACCCTCTTTGGCGGTCGGATCGGGATAGGCTTCACGGGAGACCTTGGCGATGCCGACGACCGAGGGATCGGTGACGCTGTGATAAAAGAGAACGAGATCCCCCTTCTTCATGCAACGAAGGTTATTACGCGCTTGAAAATTTCTCACTCCAGTCCATGCAGTGGAGCCATCCCTAATCAATGTCTCCCATGAGTAGGCGCTTGGTTCAGATTTGACGAGCCAGTGGTGTGACATGAAGTCCCTATAACATCTCCTTTTCAAGGTGTCGAAGCCGGGGTGGATTTTCAAAGCATAGGCACTCGAAATTCGTGAGTTGTGGGCTCTCCCAGCTTGTCCCTATAATTACCTCCTTATGGCAGGAAGTGGCGTTTTTATTACATTTGAGGGCTCCGAAGGATGCGGCAAATCAACACAGATTGGCCGCATTGCCGGATTTCTGCGTCAGAAAGGGCTTGAAGTGATTACACTCCGTGAACCTGGTGGGACGTCGGTTGGAGAGGCTATTAGGCATCTTCTGAAGCATGATGCCGCCGCCGCCGGGATGACTCCCGAGGCAGAGCTTTTGCTGTTTGCCGCAAGTAGAGCGCAACTCGTGCGCGAAGCGATTCGACCCGCTTTGGAGCGAGGCGCGGTCGTTCTTTGCGATCGATTCCTTGATTCGACAACGGTTTATCAAGGCGTGGCGCGGGCGCTTACCATGACTGATGTCACTTCCATCAACAACTTCGCAATTGGGGGACTGCTCCCCGACCTGACATTCCTTTTTGATCTCGATACCGCGGAAGGTCGCCGTCGTGCCGAGAGGCGAATCGGTCCTGCAGACCGGATGGAGCAGGAGGGTGGCAAATTCTATGACGCGGTACGACAAGGCTATCTGGAGCTCGCGCAAGCTGGTGAAGGGCGATTTGCAATCATTGATGCCTCCGCTAGAGAGGAGCAGGTGGAGGAATCAATCAAAAAAATTATTCGGGAGCGTATTCATGGCCTTTTCTAAAGACGAAGCGCTACATCTGCTAGGGCAAGCCCTCGCCGAAGGGCGGCTTGGCCATGCGTATCTGATCTCAGGCGACCCCGGCTCGGGAGTGAATGAATTTGCTCATGAACTCGCGGGACTTTTCCTTGGAAACGGCGAGATTCAGGTGCAGCTTCACCCCGATTTCCATGCCATTGAACCAAGTTCCAAATCTCGCCGTCTTCTTATCGAACAGGTAAGGGATCTCGAGCAATCAATCCATCGAACCGCGGATCGTGGATCGCGCAAAGTGGCGTTGATTCGGGATGCTGACCGTCTGATGCCTCAGGCGGCAAATGCTTTTCTCAAGACATTGGAGGAACCTCCCTCGGGATCATTGCTTTTGTTAACGAGCGAGATGCCAGAGTCCTTACTGGAGACGATCCGCTCCCGTTGCATTGCCGTGGTGCTCTTTTCGCGCGGAAGGCCGCCATCGGATTCACGAGAGGAACGCCTGACCTCGATGATGGAGCAATTCTTTGGCTCTGATTCCAGCACCGATGCCACGACGGCTTTCGGATTTACGCGGATCTTTAGGGATCTTTTGGAAGAGGCTCGTGAGGTTGCCTCCGAGAGAACCAAGGAAGAGCTTGCTGCCGAAAAATCGCATTTCGGTAAAACCACCGAGGGAGACTGGGAAGAGCGTGAGGAATTGCTCAAAGCGAGCGCGGAGGCCGAGGCCTTGCAGGAGAGATCCCGATTGCTTGGACTTGTAGCAAACTATTTCGGGGAAGCTCTCAGGCGGTTACATGAGAGCGGGGTAACTCCCGACAAGGCCGCATCCCGCCGGTTGATTCGCTGCCTCGATGCGATCGAGAAACTGAGATTGTCGCTTGAGCGGGGTATTCAGGAGGCACTGGCTCTAGAAGCGGGTTTTCTGGAATTATCCATGGCCTCCAAGGCAGAATAGAACCTGATGAAATTACGACCTATTGTTTTGAAATTCGGCACAGGTATTCTCGCCCGTGAAGGAGGATGTTCTCTTGATCCAACCCAATTCCGCAGGCTTTCCGCAGAAATCGCGGAATTGGTAAAGGGGGGCATCCCCTGTGTCGTTGTCTCAAGCGCCGCTGTGGCTGCGGGTGTCGATGCTCTTGGATTGCCGAGTCGCCCTGTGGATCTAGCCGGAAAACAGGCATGTGCTGCGGTCGGACAACCTGCCCTGATGGGGGCCTATACCCGGCACTTTGCCCGGCATGGCCTTCGTCCCGCCCAACTACTGCTGTCCCATGAGGATATTTTTGATGCAGGAAGGCGGCGGAATGCCAGCGTTACCTTGAAAAAACTGCTAGCTTCACCAGGAGTAGTCCCAATCATTAATGAGAATGACTCGGTTGCTGTGGAGGAACTACGTTTTGGAGACAACGACCGACTCTCCGCAGAAGTGGCGCAGTTGGTTGGGGCTCGGCTCCTGATACTGCTTACGAGTGCGGATGGCTTGCTTGCGAGGTCATCTAAGGATGACACCGAAGCCCGCCGTATTCCTGTTGTGACTGATATCAGGGAGGCCTTCCGTCATGTCACCCCAGAGAAGGGAGAACACTCGACGGGAGGTATGACAACCAAGCTCCAGGCGGTAGAGACTGCCGTGGCCGCGGGTGTTGAGACCGTAATTGCTCATGGTCGGAAGAAGGGGCAGATCCACGGAGCTGTACAGGGGATGGATTCAGGAACCCGCTTCCCCGCTGTTAGGAGACACAAACTTTCATGAATGCATTGACGTTGGCTTCAGGTAGGATTTTTGCAATCGGTAGAAATACCTTCACAGAACTTGTGCGTCAGAAGGTTTTCTACTTTCTCCTTCTTTTCGCCCTGCTGATCATCGGCAGTTCGGTTTTCATGACGAAGTTTTCCTTCACAGAGGAATTCAAGATGCTCAAGGATGTGGCGCTTGGTGCCATGTCGGTCTTTCTCTCGATGCTGGCCATCCTTACTACGGCCATGCTCCTGCCGCGCGATCTGGAGGATCGAACGATTTTTACGATCCTCTCGAAGCCGGTGCCACGGCATGAATACCTGCTGGGGAAACTGCTTGGGGTGGTGATTCTTCTGAGCCTTTCCACACTGGTCATGGGAGTCATGTTTCTCGGGGTACTTTTTCTGCATGAACAATCGGTGCTAGCCGAGACTCAGAGTTCACTGGCCGGATCTCCAAAGGAACTCGTAGCCGCCCTTGTCGAGGTGCAGAAATCGGCATTTTCTTGGGATCTGTTTCCAGCAATGACGATTCTCTGGGTGAAATCACTTCTTCTGGCTTCGCTTACCCTGCTGATCTCCACCTTCGCCACCTCCGGTATTTTTGCCATCCTTGTTTCAGTCTGCGCCTATTTCATAGGTCACCTTCAGGTAACGGCTCGTGAGTACTGGCTTGATGGAATCGGTGTGCATTGGTGGACGCGGGTTTTCACTGCTGTGATAGCCCTTCTTTTCCCCGACCTTCAGGCGTTCAATCTCACCGATGACATTGTTGACGGGATCCCAATCACACTTGGCATCTTTTGGCAGACCATGGCTCTCGGGGGGGTGTATATCGCGGTCTATTACGCAATCTCCTGCTTTCTCTTTCAGAACAGGGAACTTTAGATTTGCAACGACAATGACCGGACGCATTTCACCTATTCGCCTGATTGGTGGCTTGTTGCTGTTGGCTGCTGCCGGAGCACTTCTGCTTCCCTGGCAGACGGAGCTACAGCGATCCGCCAAATCTTATGGATTCAGAAACATCCCGATGGATCTGAGTTTGCGGGAGCAGATCGGCCAGTCGGGTTTCCTCGCCGCCCTAAGCGGTTTTCGTGCTCCACTTGCAGCTATTCTCTGGATCGAGGCGCATCTCGCTTGGGAAAAGACAGAATGGGGACGTATGGCAGGTCTTTTTGACACCGTGACCACGCTCCAACCTCATACACTTCTTTACTGGGATATGGCGGCCTGGCATATGGCATGGAATGCAAGCGTGGCGGCATTGCAGGATACCAAACAACAAAGTGAGGTGCTGAGGGAACGCTCCAGCCGGCAATATATCGCACTTGGCCGTGATTTTCTGGAACGGGGAATTCGCAATAATCCCGACAAATATAAACTTTACGAGAGTCTGGGGAATCTTGCCCAACGCAAGGAGCACGATCATGCGGAAGCAGCGGATGCCTACGCCAAGGCGGCGGCATTTCCCGACGCTCCTCCTTATTTAAAACGGTTCGCGGCTTACGAGCTGGCGCAGGTTCCGGGAGAGGAGAGAGAGGCCTATGAGCGGCTCGTTGATCTTTACAAGAATGAAGGCGGTCAGCACACCCCGGCTCTTCTGAAATATATTACAGTACTGCAGCAGAAACTCCAAATCCCGGCCGATCAACGTGTGATCCCAGGAGAGTCGCCGCATGCCTATCCCACCCCCGCCATTCCTGCCTCCCGCTGATGCGTTCCGCGATCCTAGGCGACATCCACGCCAATCTTCACGCATTGGAAGCCGTTCTGGCGGATGCTCGCGAATATGGATGCACTGAGTTTCTCTGTCTCGGAGATGTGGTAGGCTACAATGCCTATCCTTCGGAATGCGTTGAGATCGTACGTTCACTTCCCGGCGTTTGTGTCCTGGGAAATCATGACGAGGCAGCTGGCGTGGAGGGTTCCCTCTCTCATTTTAGTCCTCTGGCTTCAACCTCACTCGAGTGGACACGCTGTCAATTGAGCCCGGAACAGAAAAAGTGGCTTGTGGCGCTCCGGCCCGTTCGTCAAATAAGGAAATCGACACTGGTTCATGCGACGCTGGATTCCCCTACCTCCTGGGCCTACGTCAGGAGTTCTTTGACGGCGGAGTTGAGTTTCGCGTGCCAACGAACACCGATGGCATTTTTTGGCCACACACATGTGCCGGGTATATTTGTCCAAGGTGGAGGGGAAGTGCTTCTTTCCGAGGAGGGCATTAAGATTCCTGTAGACAAGAAGGTATTCATTAATGCCGGTTCGATCGGTCAGCCCCGGGATGGAGACTGGCGTGCTGCTNNGATGTCGAGGGCGCTCGTGAGGCTGTTATAAATGCAGGTTTGCCTGAGAAATTGGCCAACAGGCTATTTCAGGGGAACTAGGGTAATATGGCGGCTTCACAACGCATTCTGATCGTCAAACCGAGTTCCCTCGGTGATGTCATTCATACACTGCCAGTAGTCTCGGCTCTGCATCGCCATTGGCCAGAGGCTGAGATTCGCTGGTTGATTCATCCGGCGTGGAGATCTCTTGTGGAGGAGCATCCCGGGGTTTCTGACACGATCNNGGTTCGATAGCCTGGACGCGCCTGTTGAGGGACTGGAAGCCCGATCTGGCGCTTGATCTTCAGGGCCTCCTTCGAAGCGCCCTCTTTGCACGGATTACTGGAGCTCCCCGGGTAGTAGGACTTTCCGATGCCCGTGAAGGCTCCCGCATGCTCTATGCGGAAACAGTCCGGGTGAATCGACATGATCATGCCGTGAAGCGTTACCTCTCCGTTCTCGATCACCTTGGAATTCCACAGCCAGTGGAACCGGAGTTTTTTTTACCGGATGGAAGACTGCCTGTGGGATTCAAAAAGGAGCCCCCGTACATAGTGCTGCATCCCTATGCGCGAGGTGAGGGAAAGAGTCTTAACTCGGGACAAATCCGCGCTTTTGCTCGCGGGGCGGGGAAACTACGCGTCGTAATTGTAGGAATAAATAGTCGGGGCCCGGTAGCCAATCTCCCTCACCAGGTGGAGGATTGGAGCAATAGCACCGATCTTCTGGCTCTCATCGCCATCCTGAGGGGAGCGTCCTTTATCGTCAGCTCCGACAGCGGACCGATGCATCTCGCAGTGGCACTCCATCCCGCCAGAACGCTGGCGATACACCTTTGGAGTGATCCCCTTAAGGTCGGCCCCTGTTTCCCAAACTCCCTCGTCTGGAAGGAAGGCGAGGTGATGCGTGTGGCGAATCTCACGAGTTCCTGTCGTCGCGAAGGCCGACCCCCGACTGAAAATGAGATGGAAGATCTCGGCCGAAAAGTGGCCGGTGAAGCCGCCGGCACCGGGTCGGGATTTCCAGATTGAACCAGTCTTGGATTGAGAGAGATTAGAAGACATGGGATTTTCCTCACAGATCGATGCAACCCGCGCGACTCCTCCCCAGGAGCTGCGTACTTTCAGGAAACTTCTGGAACCCTGCAGTGATCGTGCCCTAGAGGAAATGGCACGCCGCTCCGCCGCACTCACACGCCGTTACTTTGGCTGGACAATGCGGATGTTTGCCCCGCTCTATCTCTCCAATGAATGTATCAACTCCTGCGCCTACTGTGGTTTTTCCCGGGACAATGCGATTCTGCGTGTAACGCTTGAGATCGAGCAGGTGGCGGCCGAGGCGCGCCATTTAGCTCAGGAGGGATTCCGGAATGTCCTCCTAGTTGCGGGAGAACATCCAAAATTCGTTTCCGGTGGTTATCTGCAACGTTGCCTAGAGCGCCTGACTGGGGAGATTCCAAGTATCTCCTTGGAAGTGGCGCCGATGGAAGCCGAAGAATATCTTCCGCTAGTGGCTGCCGGAGCAGAGGGGCTCGTCGTCTATCAGGAGACCTATGATCGGGAAGCTTATCGTGAACTGCATACCGCAGGACCCAAGAGAGATTATGATTGGCGGCTTGATGCCCCGGAGCGGGCCCATTCTGCGGGTTTCCGCCGCCTCGGGGTCGGAGTGCTCTTCGGTCTCTCCGATTGGCGGGAAGAGGCGACGGCTCTCGCGGCTCATCTCTTCCACTTGCAGCGGGTATGCTGGACATCCCAGATCACCGTCAGTCTGCCGAGGCTCCGCCCAGCAGCCGGTTCCTTTGAACCCCGTTTTCCTTTTAAAGACCGGGATTTGACTCAGCTTATTTGTGCCCTGCGCATCACTTTTCCCCAGATAGGGATCGTCCTCAGCACGAGGGAACCGGCACAGCTTCGCGATGCCCTCGCTGCGCTTGGCGTGACGATGATGAGCGCGGGAAGCCATACCGAACCGGGGGGCTACACCGGTCAGGGTGCGGATCAAGTACATCAGACTCTGCGCGGGAAAAAGATTGAAGTGTCGCTTTCTACTCCTGTGGGTGAGACTACATCGGCCACCGAGCAGTTTGCCATCAGTGATGATCGCACTGCGGAGGCCGTGGCCCTGATGCTCCGGGAGCAAGGTCTGGAGGCGGTTTGGAAAGATTGGGATGCAGCCATACTGACTCATTCGCTTGTCGGGAGCTCCGTATGAGGTGTCTCGCGGTGAATGGGGAAATACTGGAGACGGAGGCTGCAACGCTACCGTCACTGCTGGCAGAACTCGGACTTCAGTCACCGTTGATTCTGATCGAGTATAATGGGATAGCTCTGGCCCGTTCGGAATGGGGCTCTGTTATTCTGCGCGAGGGAGATCGACTGGAACTTCTCTCGGTGGCCGCAGGAGGGTGACATGAAGGGAAACATCGAATCATCCAGTCGCCCTGAACTTCTTGCTCCCGCAGGAGGCTGGGATTGTTTGCGGGCTGCGGTGGCTAATGGTGCCGATGCGGTCTATTTCGGACTGCCTCGATTCAATGCACGCCTTCGTGCCGACAACTTTACTGAGAAGGAATTACCCGAAGTGATGGATTTTTGTCACCGGCACGGGGTGAAAGCTTATGTGACATTTAATACGCTGGTTTTCACCGGGGAACTCGAAGATGCCACACGCTATCTCCGCCTTCTGAACCGCTGCGGAGTCGATGCCCTGATCGTGCAAGATATAGGACTTGTGCGCCTCGCGGCAGCCACCGTCCCGGAACTTCCGATCCACGCCTCGACGCAAATGACGCTGACTTCGCCTCAAGGAGTGGAGGTGGCGCGCGGGTTAGGCATAACACGCTCCGTGCTGGCCCGTGAACTTTCCCTGCGCGAGTTGAAACGCTTCGATCCGCAGCGGATGCCACTGGAAGTTTTTGTCCATGGTGCGCTCTGTGTTGCCTATTCGGGCCAGTGTCTTACTAGTGAGTCGCTCGGCCAGCGGAGCGCCAATAGGGGCGAGTGTGCTCAGGCTTGCCGGATGCCATATGAACTCATCGTAGATGAAGTCCTGCGTGATCTGGGGGATCGCCGCTATCTTCTCTCTCCACAGGATCTCGCTGCGGTGGATGACATTCCGAAGCTGATCGAGGCAGGTGTCACGAGTTTCAAGATTGAGGGGCGGCTCAAGTCTCCGGAATATGTCGCCGCCGTTTGTCAGGTCTATCGTAAGGCCGTTGATGCGGCTCTTGCGGGATTGTTAGAAGAGGGAACGGAGGTAGATATTGATGCCGACGATCGCTACCAGCTGGAGATGACATTTTCGCGTGGGCTCTATTCCGGATGGATGCACGGTGTCAACCATCAGGAACTCGTGGATGGGCGCTACGGCAAAAAACGTGGTCCGTATGTTGGGACGATAGTAGGGCTTGGGGAAGAATGGGTAGGCATCGATCCACAGGTACCGCTCAAGCCGGGCGATGGGGTTGTCTTCGACACGGGCGAGGATACCAACAAGGAACAGGGTGGGCGGATATTTGAGATTCGGGGCAACCGTTACTACTTCCGCCACGGACATCTCGATTTCTCCCGCCTCACCAAGGGAAACCGGATTTGGAAAACCGATGATCCTGAATTGGGCAAGCGACTGCGCCAGACCTATACGGGACGGATTGAAGCCCGCAGAGCCGCACCTTTCGATGTCACGGTCTCTGGGCGGGCGGGCGAAGTGCTTCTTATCGAATCCTCTGGGATTGTCGTCCGCTCCCTCATCGTACTGGACGAAGCGCGAACGGCTCCACTCACGGAACGGAAAATCCGATCGCAACTTGCCAAGACTGGAGAAAGCGGAATGGAGTTGCGGGATCTGACACTCCTGATCGAAGGGGATGTGATTCTCCCTCTGGCAGAGATAAATCGCATGAGGCGCGAGCTTCTGGAGAAGCTGCTGATTGCCGCCACTGTGCCCCGGCCTGAGAAGTCTGGAACATGGAAAGAGGTTTTTGAGCGCTCTGTTATGGAACTGCGGACTATCGAGTCGAAAAAAACAGAGTCGTCCTTTTGCGTTCTCTGCCGTTCCATGGAGCAGTTGGAAGCAGCGCTTGATTCCGATGTCCAAGTGATCTATGCCGATTTTGAGGATATCCGTCGCTACAGAGATGCAGTGACTCTTGTGCGAAATAATGGAGACAGTTCTATTCTGCTGGCAACACCCCGGATTCAGAAAGCNNGCGATCACCCACTTTGCCTCATCAAAACTCACCACGGTTGGAGATTTCTCGCTGAACGTTGCGAACCCCCTAAGCGCCCAGTTTTTCAAAGCCGCAGGACTTGATCGCCTCACGATCAGCTATGATCTGAATATCACCCAGGTAATTGATCTGCTCTCGGCCGCTCCTCCTGGGTGGTTTGAGTTGACGCTCCATCAGCACATGCCGATGTTTNNATGTTTCATATGGAGCATTGCGTCTTCGCCGCTTTTCTCTCCGATGGGAAAGATCATACAGACTGCGGACGCCCCTGCGACCGTCATCGTGTCCACCTGCGGGATCGTGTCGGCATGCAGCATCCGCTCCGTGCTGATGTCGGTTGTCGTAATACCCTTTTCAACGCCGTGGCTCAGACCGGCGCAGGTTATTTCCAGGAACTCAGAGCAGCGGGTCTCAGACACTACCGCATCGAACTACTGGAGGAATCCGCCGAGGATACGAAGAGGATCCTTGATGCCTATTCCGAGTTAATCGAAGGCAGAACCGCAGGTTCCGAACTTTGGCGAAAACTACGGGCCAAAGCCCAGCTTGGCGTGACGACAGGGACTCTCTCGCAGTGATCTTGCCCGAAAACCGCTAGGACCTTACACTACCGTCACATCTCTCCACTATTTATGCTCAAAGGTATCCATCCCTGCATTAGTCCCAAACTTCTCCTCACCCTTGCCGAAATGGGTCATGGCGACGAGATCATCTTGGCCGATGCACACTTTCCCGGACTCACCTTCAATGAACGGGTGATCCGCGCCGACGGTCTTACTGTGACCACCCTTCTGGATGGCATCCTGCCCCTCTTTGAACTCGATAGCTACGCCACCCCATTGGTCATGATGTCTGCGGTAGAGGGAGACCAGCTCGATCCGGCGGTTGAGGAGCAATACATGAACGTGATACGCCACCATGCCCCCTCGGCCAAGGCTCCACAGCGGATCGACCGCTTTGCTTTTTACAACAGGGCTAGGGAAGCCTTCGCCGTCGTCATGAGCGGTGAAACCAGAAAGTACGGCAACATCCTGATCAAAAAAGGAGTCACGCCTTTTGTGTAGGCTGCGAGTTAGAGTGACTTAAGGGTAAGTGTAGTCCGATCCGTGCGATTTAGAGTTCTCCAATCCCCTTAGGAATTATCCCGATGGGTCACGAAAATATCTACGTAGAGGGGATGATTCCTAGAAAATTGATTCGTTTACATCATCGTCGCACCCATTTCGGCGAGTGGTGAGCGTTCGCCCTTCGTCAGGGAGATATGAGCTGTGATTTTTTGACCTCTGAGCCGGTTGCGGGTATGGACGAGGCCGTTGGAACGGCTATCAACATAGGGGTTATCGATCTGTGCTGGATCTCCGACCATCACGAGCTTTGACCCCTTAGACATGCGGGTGACGACGGTCTTGGCCTCCAGCGGAGTGAGTTGTTGGGCTTCGTCGAGGACGAAAAAACGGTTCGGAATGGAGCGGCCACGGATGTAGCAGAGGGCCTCGATTTCCAACAGGCCGCGCTCAATGAGCTGTTCGTAAGGCTTGAGCGGTTTTTGTCCCGCAGCGAAGGCTTCCTGCTGCTGGGTGGCTTTGCGTTTCTGCTGCTTACGTTCAGAGGCGTGCCCGGTCTGTCCCTCGGGTCGGGCGGGATGAAGCGGCATGAGCACCTCGAAGGCATCGTAGATGGACTGCAGCCAAGGATGGAGTTTTTCGTTCAGGGTGCCCGGTAGAAAACCAAGGGTTTCGCCCATGGCGACAACCGGGCGACTCACAGTCATGCCGGTGTATTCCTTCTGCGTGGTGAGGTAGAGTCCTGCGCCCACGGCTGTGAGGGTCTTGCCGGTGCCAGCTTGTCCGTAGCAAGTGATGAGCGAGATGGTCGGATCGAGCAGTGCATCAAGGAAGCAGAGTTGGCCAAGGTTAGCCGCCTTTAGTTCGATGCCGCGTGGCATTTGCAGGCTCTGGGGAACTTTAAGCCGCTGGAAATACCCCCCACCGATGTGTCGGGCGGGCATGAGCTTCTGCTCTGAGGCGGCAAGCAGGACGTACTCGTTGATCTCGAGGGGGCCAGTGCGGGGAGCTTCGATGACAATACTCTGGGAACTGCCGAAGCGCTGGAGTTCGTGGGACTCCACAGTGATGGTGCGGATTTCGAATTCCTCTGCATCCTTGGCCTCGACCTTGTCATTGAGGTAGTCCTGACAGGTGATGCCAAGTGCCATTGCCCGGAGTTGCATGTTGAGATCCTTGGTGACGAGAATAGTCGGACTCTCTTCACTTTCCTGAAGAGACAGGCAGGCGGCCATAATCCGGTGATCTACTAGTTCGCGGTCGGGAAAGATCTTGGCAAAGCGCCGCATGGCGGGCGAAGGGCGTTCCCGCCGTGAGGCATCGTTGATATAGATGCGGACGGTGCCTCCTCCGGCGGTCTTCACGCCCCGGGTAACCTTTTTGGTCTGATGGTCAAATACTTGGGTCAGGAAACGGTGGACGGTGCGGGCATTTGCCCCACGTTCGCTCTGCTCGTTTTTAAACCGATCCAACTCCCCAAGCACTTCGACGGGAATGAAGAGGTGATTGTTCTCAAAGCGATTCAGGCAGTGGGGGTCATGCAGCAGGACATTCGTATCTAGCAGAAAATTTTTCACCAGTCCCGGTGCGGTACTCCTCGTTGACTTGGAGCTTGTTGAAAAAAACAGACTCTGTTCCTCGGAGGTTTCCAGCAGTGCGGTTCGGTGCATAGGGATCAGTATTGGGTGTGGTGAGTGTGGGTGAAGGGTAGGTACGACTGAGAGACTTGAAAGCTGAAGGCTGTAACCTGATACAATGAGTATGAAACCTCAGGCAGATAGGCAGACTTGAAGCCCGAGTATGCAGAGACTGGGGAGGGGACGTCTGAGTTCAATTCTGACGACGAGAATGCGATTACGAGACGGTGCATCGCATCAGAGATTCCCTGGAAGTGCCGGGAATGCTCGAACCACACCGGTAGAATCTGGTGGTTGGAGGAACTCAACTCGCCCCCTGTATACATCAGAAGAACGGGAACTCAATCTCCAAATTGTGGCATTTCTTTAATACGGGCGAGAAAACCACAACGGGTGGGGCAATGACCTAAAGGATGAGGGTAAAAATTAAAAAAGAGGAATCTCAGTTATTGAGGGTAGAAAGTCAGACGATCTACTTACGCAAAGGCCGTAAGGCAATAGAAGCGTGAAGGAACATGGTTTTTCAGCGGATTAAAATTCCTTGAGTTCTTTGTGTGAAAACGCAGCTTTCACATTTTAGCTCTCCTCCTCTAGCATTCTTCGATGCATTTGTTTCGCTATGTTGATGGATCGTTGAAGTGCGAGGATGTGGATCTGAACGCCATCGCCTCTGAGGTTGGGACACCGGCTTATGTCTATTCCGCCGGCACGATTTGCGGGAACTACCGCCGCTTGGATGCTGCGCTGACTCCGCTGGAGGATCGTATGATTTGTTATGCCATGAAGGCCAATAGCAACCTCTCAGTACTGAGTCTGCTGGCTAAGGAAGGATCGGGCTTTGACATCGTTTCGGGTGGCGAACTCTTCAGAGTGCTCAAGGCGGGAGGGCGGGCCGATCGCTGTACCTTTGCCGGAGTGGGGAAGACGGAGGAAGAGATCGACTATGCCCTACGACAGGGCATTTACAGTTTCAATGTCGAATCGGAGCAAGAGTTGGAGAGAATCAATAACGTGGCGAGTCGCGCAGGCTTGACCGCTCCTATTGCAGTCCGGGTGAATCCCGATGTCGATGCGCCGACGCACAAGTATATCTCGACCGGGAAGAGTAAGAATAAGTTTGGGATCGGTCTGGATCGTGCCGCCTCGGTCTATGAACGGGCTGCAACTCTCCCAAATCTTCGCATCCGGGGACTTCAGACCCATATCGGTTCGCAGATTCTGAAGGCTCCTCCCTTTGCCGAGGCGATTCTCAAGTTGACTCCGCTAGTGCGGGAATTAAAGAGCCGGCATGGTCTGGAATTTTTCAGTATCGGAGGAGGCCTTGGTATCGTTTACCATGGTGCGCTGGCAAGTGGTGATGCAGGCTGGTGGCGCGGTATTGAAGGTGAGCGTCTTGCGCCCGAGAGCTATGCTGCTGAGGTGCTTGGTCCGCTCAAGGGACTGGGTCTTAGGATTCTTTTTGAGCCTGGCCGCTATCTTGTGGGTAATGCAGGCGTGCTGCTTTCCACGGTGCTCTATAGAAAGTCCACGCCGACCAAGAGCTTTGTTGTGGTGGATGCCGGAATGAATGATCTGATTCGCCCTGCCCTCTACGAGGGGCACCATGAGATTGAGCCCTTGATTCAACCTAGGGATGCCAGGCTGGAGAAGGTCGATGTGGTTGGCCCGGTCTGTGAGAGCGGGGATTTTTTTGCCCAGGATCGGGAGATTCCCGTGCTGGCTCCTGGTGATCGTATTGCGCTGATGAGCGCCGGAGCCTATGGATTTGCGATGGCCTCTACTTATAACGCCCGGCCACTGCCACCGGAGGTACTTGTTGACGGGGAGGTGGTGACAGTCGTGCGCGAGCGCCAGACATGGGATGACTTGTTGAGAGGAGAGAAGGTTCCTGTCACGGCCTGATCCTTAGTTCTTGGTCAGGGAGGGGCAACCCTTCCGAACGGCGATGGGGTCATTGTTGCCATCGGAGTGGCTGCAGGCACCGCCGATGGTACCGGGCCGGTTGTCGATACATTGGACTCTCCAGGAGTTTGAGTCACCTCGGAATTCGTCGTGGTGAGTGCATCGCGTGCATAATCAATCCAGTCACTGACCAGAGGATTGTCGGGGTATTTCTGGATCAGGAGCATCACTTCGCCAAGCGAGCGATTGGGCTGCCCGATGAGAGCCGTATCCANNAGCCAGAGCCTGTTTGAAAAGAAGTTCGGGAAGGCGCGATTTATTGAAAGTTTCTATCTTTTCATGGTCGCCGCTTGCGGAGGCGATGGCTGATTCGGCATCGATCTGGGTGTCCCAAGTAGCCGGCAGCCGACTGTCTTTCTTATCTCGAAGCGGTCCACGTACATTCTTCTCCATAATATCATCATAGACGCCGGGAGCGGGCGCGAAGCTTTTACCAGCGGGCAGCAGATCGGAGATATGGAGCCATTGCACGACTTCCGAATTGGATAATGGTTGCTGGATGAACCCGAGGGCTTCCGGAGAAAGTTCCTCGCTGGAAACCGTGGCTCTTTGGATAGTGGCCAGATCCTTTAGATAGGCGAGCGCCTCGGGCACCTGAGTATACTCGTCATGTTGATCGTCGCGATGAAGGGCGAGGATAATATAGCGGAGTTGTAGCAGCACCGCAGTCTGAAAGGAAATCGTGTGGAGAAGCCGGTCATTTTGCCTATTCCAGTCAATAAAAGCCGGATGATTTGTTTTGAATCTGGTGCCATCCAGTGCGCGGAGATACAAATCAACCGCTCCGGCGCCCGAGGAAGACTGGGAGCTGATTGCTGAGATGGCTGCGGATCGGCGTTTTTGGTTTCTGTTTTGCGACTGCGCCGCCACCTGATCCAATTGCTTCAGTAGATCTTGCTTGTTGGGAGGAGGGAGATCCTGGCTCCGAAGAGAACCGCAAATTCCAAGAAAGATGAGGACGGCGGTGAGCTTTGATAACCGGAAACGCGATCTTGCGGGGAGGAGCATGATGTGAGATTGCCCTATAAGGTATCATGGTCAACCCAGATCAGTCGATTTGGAACGAAGTGAATGCACGGTCACTTCCGGCGGGCAGAAGAAGCGGGCGGCCGCACCTGCGCAGCCCGTCCCTCGGGAAGTGTAGCCAGGCATCTCACCCTCCCTCCACGCACCGGCAAGGAGTTCCCTCCGGCAACCCGGGGAGTTGTGGTAAATCGGGATGCCACCGGGCAAGCAGATCTGGCCCCCGTGGGTGTGGCCGCTCAGGTGAAGATTGTAGCCGAGGGCGGCAGCTTCGTGATGGGTCTCGGGTGTGTGAGAGAGGAGAATTTTAATCTCATCATCGTGAATTACTGAACGTGCCGCCTGCAGATCATGGGTGCCGAAGAAGTGTGCGTCATCTACGCCACAAATCCAGATGCGTTGACCGTCCTTCTCAATGGGTTGTGATTCATTGAGAAGTACAGGAAGTCCCCACTCTTCGAAGTGCTCGACCTTTTCAAGGTAGTCATGATTGCCAAGGATGGCGAAGCGTCGAGGATGCAGATGAGGAATGAGTAGCCGCATGGCTTCTAGCGATTCCGCGATGGGAGTCAGGATTTCATTATGATAGTCCCCGGTCAGGACGACGGCATCGTGCGGGATCGTAGCGATCATACTGCGGATTTTTTCCATAAGGGGTGGATGTAGGTCGCAGTGAAGATCGGCAAGCTGTAGCAATCGAAAACCGTCGAAGGCAGCGGGTAGACTGGGAATAAATACTTCATTTTCCACGATCTGTATGGCGATGGCATTCTCAAATCCACGTTTCTCAAGGCCGCTGAGCCTAATCCCTAGTTGAACGAGCCGATTAACCGTCAATATCCTTCTCAGGGAAAATGCACCCTTCTCACGTTCGAGTTTTTTTTTGATCAGGTTTGCCTCGAGTTGTAGTCGTCGAGCTGCCTTTTCTGAACCAAGCCTCCGTAGGATATGTTGTGGAACGGACATCTGCGAACGATGAATCTAAAGGTAGATCTGCCAACCTCAACCTCATTCATGTGCGCCATCCCGAGGGATGCAGCCACTCTTCTAAAAAAGAGCAGCCCGGTCGGAGTTTCCGAGCTTTCCCCCCCGAGAATCTCGAAATTTTTACGACCGGGCTGCAACCACAAACCAACTTTTATAAAGCACACCCCGTGCCAACTCTCGGGCTTCTTGTCCAAGAGGGGATTTTCTGGGAATGAACCTTTTTGATGCTCAAAGATCGCCAGTAACGCTAAAAACTCCACAGCACCCATGTCCGGCAACGATCTCCTCTCCAAGCAATCTTTTTCCCTTCCCTCTAGCGGCAGCAGGGCGGCTTCCCTGCGTGAGATGATAGCACGCCATGACCGTCTCTACTACGAACGAGCCAAGCCGGAGATATCAGATCGGGATTATGACCTCCTCTATCGGGAACTTGTGGAGCTGGAGCGGGCTCATCCGGAGCTGGTGACGCCGGATTCCCCCACGCAGAAGGTGGGCGGCAGACCTCAGGGGGCATTTGAACAGGTCACGCATCTTGTGCCGATGCAGAGTCTAGATAATACTTACTCGGCTGAGGAAATCGCCGATTTTGTCGATCGTCTACATCGCCTACTGCCAGGAGAGGAGATTCCGCTGACGATCGAACCCAAGGTCGATGGAGTGGCCGTCGCCCTGCTCTATGAAAACGGTCGACTCGTCCGGGCTGCCACACGCGGTGACGGGACAACAGGGGATGATGTGACACGAAATATCCGCACAATCACAGCGATCCCCGCAATTCTTTCCGGGAGGGCGCCCGCAGTACTCGAGGTGCGAGGAGAGGTCTATCTCCCCAAGGAAACTTTCAGGAGGATCAATGCCGAGCGCGATGAGCAGGGGCTTCCTGTCTTTGCTAATCCCCGCAACACGGCTGCCGGGTCTCTCAAACAACTCGATTCTACGATGGTAGCCGAGCGCGGACTCTCAGCAGTCTTTTATGGGTTTGGTGCGATGGTTGCACAGGAGGGGGGAGCTCCACCGGAAACGCAGCAGGAATTTTTTGAAAACCTTCGCGCTTGGGGACTGCCTACCGATCCCAAAATTTGGACAGCTAGAACGGCCGCTGAGGTCATGACCGCTATTCGTGAGCTTGGAGAGATCCGTCATGGTTTTCCCTTTGAAACAGATGGTGCAGTGATCAAGGTGGATCAGATTGCGCTTCACGGACGTCTCGGATCGACGAGCAAAGCTCCCCGCTGGGCCATCGCCTACAAATATGAGCCGGAGCAGGCCCGTACCAGACTGCGTGACATTACCGTGCAGGTGGGACGAACCGGAGTACTCACCCCCGTGGCCGAGCTGGACCCGGTTTTCGTCAGCGGCAGCACCGTGGCCCGCGCGACGCTCCACAATGAGGAGGAAATCGCCCGGAAGGACATTCGGATCGGCGACCTCGTCATCGTCGAGAAAGCCGGGGAAGTCATCCCNNGCACTGTCTCGCGTGCTACCCTCCATAATGAAGAGGAAATCACGCGCAAAGATATTCGGATTGGTGATGTTGTGCTCATTGAGAAGGCGGGGGATGTCATTCCCGCCGTGGTGGCAGTGCTGACCGAAGAGAGAGATGGAACGGAAAGGGTTTTTCAGATGCCAGCCCATTGCCAAGTCTGTGGTTCAGCAGTAACACGACTCGAAGGAGAGGTTGCGGTGAGGTGTACAAATCCCGGATGTGCCGCCCAGTTGCGTCGTAGAATCGAATATTTTTCAAGCCGATCGGCAATGGACATTGCGGGTCTCGGAGAGGCGGTTGTTGCTCAGTTGAGCGAAGTGGGTTTGCTGCACGATGTGTCCGATCTCTATGCATTGAAGGAGGAACAGCTTCTGCCACTGGAGCGTCTGGGTCGGAAAAGCGTGGATAATCTCCTGAGGGCAATTGCAGCTAGTCGTGAACAGCCACTTTGGAGGTTGCTGGCCGCCCTAGGCATTCCACATGTCGGTGTTGCGGCAGCCCGAACGCTGGCATCTTCCTTTGGAACACTGGACCGATTGGCTCTTTCCACCGTCGAGGAACTCTCTGCCGTGGACGAGATCGGTGTCGTCATGGCTACTGCCATTCATGCATGGTTTCGCGATCTGAGTGTCGTAGCATTGCTGGAAAAACTCCGTGCGGCGGGTCTTAATTTTGGGGAGCGTGATCCTCACGGCTCTACCCCAGGCCTCGACGGGAAATTCAAGGGTAGTACGTGGGTGCTCACCGGCACGCTTTCCATGTCGCGGGAGGAGATCGCCGAGATAATTCGCCTCCATGGGGGGAAGGTTTCAGGAACTGTCAGTGCTAAGACGACTTATCTCCTCGCCGGGGAAGAAGCTGGCAGCAAATTGCAGAAAGCCCAGAAGCTCGGAGTTCCGATACTGGATGAAGAGGCATTCAGAACACTTCTGAAATCTGCATAATATCCCATGACAGCTAACTATCTCAAGCTCTACTGATTTCCTGAGTTCCAGATTTTTTATTTTTGCCTCAGAATTTATCAAATGACCACTCCGTCAACCGCCGATCTTTACCGCGACTATNNAGTATGTAATGCCGACCTACGGACGATTTGATCTTGTCTTGGTGCGTGGTGAGGGAGCGCGCGTCTGGGATGAGGGGGGGAAGAAATATCTCGATTTCGGTGCGGGCATTGCCGTCTGCTCGATTGGGCATTGCCACCCTGTGGTGGCAGAAGCGCTGGCCGGGCAGGCTGCAACGCTAGTACATATATCCAATCTGTACCTCAACCGGCCCCAAGGGGAGTTGGCTCGGAAGATTGTCGAGATCGTGGGACAGGACGGGAAGGTCTTTTTCTGTAACAGTGGTGCTGAAGCCAATGAGGGGCTCTATAAGCTGGCGAGGAAATTCGGAGCTCCGACTGGGCGCTACGGGATCATCACCTTTACCAATTCGTTTCACGGAAGGACGCTTGCCGGCATCAGTGCCACTGGTCAGGAGAAGGTCAAAGTCGGTTTTGCACCGCTGGTTGAGGGGTTCATTCATGTTCCCTTTAATGATCTTCGAGCGGTTGAGTCAGCGATCACCACTAACACAGCGGCAATTTTGCTTGAGCCGATACAAGGGGAGGGAGGAATCAACCCCGCCACGCCCGAATTTCTGACGGGAGTGAGGGCCCTCTGCGATAAACACGATCTGCTGCTGCTTTTCGATGAGGTGCAGTGCGGCTTAGGCCGAACTGGGGACTGGTGTGCCTGGAGGACACTCGTTGAAGGAGTGGAGCCGGATGGGGTGAGTTGGGCCAAGGGGATTGCGAATGGCTATCCGCTAGGGGCTTTTTGGATCGGAAGCAGAGGAGCAGGTGCGGATTCCGAAGGTAAAGAGAGGGGTGCTCTTTGTGATTTACTTGGCCCTGGGACTCACGGGACGACCTATGGAGGTTCGCCGCTGTGTGCCACTGTCGGGCTTACGGTTTTAACGACCATTGAGAAGGAAGGGTTGCTGGAGAATGCCCGTATTCTGGGAGCCTATCTGAGGAAATCTCTGGAAGATTTCCAACTCACAGCGATCCGCGAGGTTAAGGGGATCGGCCTGATGATCGGAATAGAACTCAACGATAGTCCTTCTGACTCAGGAGCTCCAGACGTCGATGTTGCGATTACCCCCGCACTTCGGGTGACGAGGGAATTGATAAAGGAGGGGATGCTGGTGATTCCTTCTGGCGAGAGGACAATCCGGCTCCTGCCCCCTCTTACTATTACCAAGGATGAGGCGGATGAAGCTCTGCTACTGTTAAAGAAAGTCCTGTCTTCAAAAAATATTTCAAAATGAAATGAAAAAATATCTTGCATGAAGCAAGACGTGTATTCATTTTGTTTTGAAATGAATACACGTCACTCCCTCCTCATGACAGTCATTTCAACAGGTTCGTTATTTCTTTTAATGGGATCTGCGAATGCCCAATCGGACGAGATCATTGTTACAACCGCAGAGGGAGTAGGCTCATTCAATACAACGCTTTCCGGTACCTCCGTGGAGAATTTCAACAATCTATCCATAGGGGACAATTATAATGTCAACTGGTCGGGTGTCGGCACGATTGATCAAGTTAGTGTTCTCAATGCAAACCAATATGGTGGTGCTCCTTACGACAATGGGACAGGAGCCAGCCCCTATGCCGTGCAGAGTGCAAGCTCGGCCCTTGGTGGAATACAGACCACGACACTGACGTTAAATAACTCCAGTTCTTACTTTGGTCTCTATTGGTCTGCTGGTGATCCTAATAACTCGATTTCCTTCTATAATGGCAATACGCTTGTGGGCTCTTTTAGCACGGCGAGTTTGATGGACAAGCTCCCCTCTTCCTACAATGGCAACCCTAACTATGCGGGACCCTTTGGAGGGCTGGATCCTAATGAGCCTTTTGGCTTCATTAATTTTTATGCGGGCACTGGCACTGAATGGAACAAGGTTGTGCTATCAGACACGGCAAGTTCTGGATTTGAATCTGACAATTGGACCTCCCGCGTCAACGGATGGAACCCTAGTGTTGACGGAAGTTTGGGTGGAACTCCTGTGGTTCTCCTGCAAAATGATAATGGCACTTTGACAACAACCGATATCACCAGTGTATCGACTGTTAACAATGAAGTGAGTGTTGGCACCGCATCAGGCAGTGTGAATTTCGTGCCTGCGGCGCCTGGAGCCCCTGCTCCGCCCATGACGGCATGTCTGGCCTTTGCAGGAGTTCTTATTCTTCAGGCCATGCGCCGAGTAAGATCAATAGATTAGAAGCTAGAGTTACCCTGATCCGTACCTTCGAGGGGTGTCTCACTGAGACATCCCTCGAAGCTACGGAGGAGAAGTGGTGTATAAGTTTTCACCAATAATGATGAAGCGTGTAGGCTATGATGGGAGCATGAGGGAAGTCTGGGGTATCATCCGCGGGCTACTTCCCATTGTGATGGTGGTCGCGCTGGCACGTATATCAGTTGCCCAGGATCTTTTTTCGCTGATCAGTAGACCTATCGTTATCGGTATCCTTGGGCTCTTTCACGTTTCTGTAGCAAATACAGGCGATACCATGCGCGTTGGAAAACTTGATATTCCCTGGACCAGTGACTGTGCTGGACTGAATCTCCTCGTGCTACTCCTTGCCGTGGCGATTTGGCTAAATCGGAACGAGCCATTCACCTTGACTCACTGGTTGAAGATCCTTGGGATGCTTCCAGCAGCGGTCATTGCCAATGTCCTCAGGGTTTTCACTCTCATTGGATATCGTGGGATTTTTTATCCAGCGGTTGAGACACCCCAACTCCATTATTTTTTTGGGCTTGTGTGGCTTGTTCCTTTTGCGTTGATCGCCATGCCGCCCAGTCCAAGGCATCTGTCGGCACGAGTCTTCGAGTTAATTCATGTTGCAGCGGTTATAGCATTGCTTGCACCTCTGTCGTATGGGCCAGGCGGTGTGGGTATGACTCTTGCTGTAGTGCTTGGCCTTGCTCATTGCGAGTTGCCCGAACAAATTTCCAAGTACCGCTTGATTGCACTTGTAGCTTGGCTATTCGCGGGTGGTTTATTTGCCTTTGCCGGAATGGAGTCATTCTGGCTGCCGTGGCTGATTGTGTGCCCGCTCATAAGTGATGCAAGGTGGATATTCTCCATTGAAGGGGCAATTCTTACGCTTTCCACACATCCACTTTTTGCCCTGCTTCCCGGAGCAGAGTTGATTACCTGGGTTGCAATAGCATTTGTGGTATGGAAGAGATTCCTCGTTAATCAGCCCTATACTCGTTCCACAGTTTCACGACAGTGTTGGACTTGGAGGGAGCGTTGCCTGCTCACCGGGGTCTCAATTCTATTCCTGCTCCCGTTTTTGGCCTCGACTCTTTTTGCCGCTAAGACGGAGACCCTTGTTCCTCCGAAAATCGCGGTGAGCAAGCCGGTTTCTGGCGATGGGTTTTCCATCATTATGCCCGGTCAGCCCGAAGGAATGGGGCTTGTATGGTATAACCCAAGTGGAATGCACCGTCACCACGCCTTGAAGATCTGTCTGAAATATCGAGGTGTTGAGATTGAGCAGTCTCGTGATGACCCCGATGTTTTTACAGATGGATTTCACTGGTTTAGGGAGTTTTTCCTGCAAGGTGGCAAACTGCTTCCATCGCATTTGCAGTATGTCATTTCCACAATGAAGCCTGGTAGCTCTGCCGGCATCCATCTAATCTACATTGCTGATTCAACGGCAATGAGCGCTAAGGAATTTAACCAGAAAGCTCGGGAGATGGCCTCCGAACTCTACCTCACAATTTCAGAGGAGCAAAAATCCGACCTCAGTCATCAGCCACACCAACAGTAAGATTGATCCGAGTCGGTTAAAGCTGAGTGTACGATCCCTGATAATCTCTAATTGGCTGACTTGGCTGGCGGCTGTAAGGGTGTACCAGCTGTGGCAGGGGTTTTGTTTTCCATGGCCAACAATTCGGAAACGGTGACAAATTTATATCCCTTGGCAAGGAGGGCATCCAGTGTGGCTGGCATTGCCTCTATCGNNCGTATGAATATCATGCGAGAGAATAATAGCCCCGGGCTTGACCCCTCCGCTTTCTTTCCAACCTGAAAGAATACGTTGTTCCACGACCTGAGGACCAGGGTCTTTCCAGTCAAAGGGATCCACCGACCAGAGAATGACCTTCAAGCCGTATTGTTTCTCTATGGCCCGGCTGAGACGCGGATTTGTGGCCCCATAGGGGGGGCGCAGGTAGATAGGGCCCTTGCCTGTTACCTGTTTGATGAGCGCGGAGGTATTGCCGATCTCACGGTCAAGACCACCTTCGATGGACACCACTTTCGTCAGGGGAAGATGATCCCATGTGTGGTTGCCGACCTCATGGCCCTCAGCTATTTCACGCTGCAAAATTTCAGGGTGGGCCTTTACCATTTGGCCCAGTACGAAAAAGGTTACGTGGATATGGCGTTCTTTAAGGATGTCCAAGAGCCGTGGGGTGAGTGCGGCACTCGGTCCATCATCGAAGGTCATTGCAATGTAGGGGCCGTTCACATGGACGGATGAATAGCTGCTTCGCGGTCCGTTGGAAGGAGCGGGCGTTGGAGGGGTCTGCATTCCGGCAGAGGCGGGTGCATTCGTTGTTGGCAGGACTGGATTATTGGTTCCCCCAACAACAGGAGAGGATGCCGGTAGGGCTGTTGTCGTGGCGGCGTTGCTCGCAACTGTTGTTTGTCCCCGGGAGCTGGTGATTGTCAGCAAGGCAAAAATGGAGATGAAGCAGAATGCTTGGGATCGGCACAACATAATGAGCCAAACCCTGACAGAAAAAATCAAAGATGCACGTCCCAGATGAAACGAAAGCAAAAAATTATCGGCAGATCCTCGTAAACTCCGCCCGATTTTGCAAAACCCTAGACCAGTGGAGGAAGGAGAGCTTTAGCCCGAGGAGTGAGGAGGCTGAGAAACTCCAATAGCGCCGCTTTTTCGGGCATTGGGCGACGGGTGATAGCTCCCATCGGACGCCACATCCTGTCGGCATGAATTTGACGGGCGTGCAGGGTTCCCTGCCTGATCTCCTGACGCACCGAGCTTTCGGGAATGATGGAGACGGCCTGTTCCGCTTCGACAGCGGCTTTGACCGTCTCGATATTGTCGAGTTCAGCAACATACACGACCCGCACACCTTCTTTGCGCATGATTTTATCAAGATGCTGCCGTGTGGGAATGTCGGGAGTGAGGCCGACAAAACGTTGTCCCTGAAGCTGGCTGAGGTTGATGGGACGTTTGCCTGAGAGCAGGTGTGAGGGTGGCATGATGAGGACAAGACGTTCTTGCCAGCAGGTGATGGCACGAAGTCCAGGCTGAGCTTTAGGATAAGCCACTAATCCCAGATCAGCGCGCCCATTGGCCACACTTTCATAGATTTCCTCTGCCTTGCGGTAGTCGACAGTGACTTCAACTCCAGGGTGTGCTTTCCGAAATCGTTTGAGAACGGGTGGGAGATTGTGAAGGGCGATGCTGATGACGCTCGCCAGATGAAGTTTTCCGTCAAGGGCGCCTCGCGCGATCCGGAACATGGTGCCGAGACTGTCGAAGCGGGCCAGAATATCCCTGCAGGCTTCCAGATAGACAAGACCTTCGGGGGTGAGGGTGAAGAAGTTGCTGCTGCGGTCGATCAGAGGAACGCCAAAACTTTTTTCCACTGCGCGGATCTGTTGGCTTACCGCGCTTTGCGTGATGCCGCTTGCCTCGGCTGCCCGGGAAAAGCTTCCAGTATCACACAAATCGCAGAAGACCTTGAAGCCCTCGATATTCATGGTGCAGAGTCTGCATTGTTAAACTCATCCTTCCCAAGAAAAAATCGCCAGCTCACGCTTTTCTCACCACCGATGACTTTGATTTCAGAACGATTTAATGAAGTGCGCCAGAGGATCGTCTCGGCTGCAAGTCGGTCTAATAGGGGGGCCGGTGAGGTGGAGCTGGTGGCGGTTTCCAAGACCTATCCGATCGAGCGTATCAGGGAGGCTTTTGAAGAGGCGGATCAGGAACTTTTTGGCGAAAGCCGAGTGCAGGAAGGAATTCTCAAGATCCCTGAACTTCCCGGGCGTCTGCGCTGGCATTTTATCGGACACCTCCAGTCCAACAAGATCCGCAAGGNNAGATTGATCGCATCGCAGCGGAGTTGGGTCTCTTCCCCCGCGTGCTTCTCGAAGTGAATGTTTCCGCCGAGGCAAGCAAAAAGGGATTTTTTCCTGATATCCTCAAGCGGGAGATGGACGGTTTGCTTGCCCTGCCACGCTTGCAGGTGGAGGGTTTGATGACCATGGCGCCCCTTGCCAAGGAAGCTGAGTCCTCAAGGCCCTACTTTGCGCTACTCAGGGAACTCCGCGACCAGATAGCACTTCGGGCGGGAATTCCACTGGGCACTTTGTCAATGGGTATGAGCGGGGATTTTGAGGTGGCTGTTGAGGAGGGGGCGACTTTGGTGAGGATCGGATCGGCGTTATTTGGGGAACGTTAAAAAAATACTCCTAATTGAAGATTTTTCGGGTCAAAAACAGTGGACTACGCTACAGGTAGTGGTCATGTCAGACTTTCAAAATGAACGGGATGAATTTCGAGATGAGTTATTAGACCTCGGAGAGACTCCTTCTGCAGAAGAACTTCAGAATCAAGTAAAGCGGGCTCAGTCGGAGCTGATGCAGTTGCGGGAGAGACAGAGTCAGATCGAGAAAGAGAAGCTCCGGTTGGAAGAGTTGACTCGAAAGCAGGATGAACTTGAACAGGGGAGGAATGAACTGGCCGAGAAACTTTCCCGCGCCATTGTGCTCCTGCAACGTGAGACCGAGGAGGCACAAAGACGATTGGAGCAGCTCAACACCATCCATGATTCCTTCACTGAGCACCTTCGGAATCTTGAGGAGATAAATCCGAAATCATGGCATGGCCGCGATCTGCCAAGAGAGCTAATGCGTGCCCTGGGAACTGTTGATGAAGCCCGCTCAGCATACGCCCGCTCTCATGCCAAGATCGCCCCTGCAACTGATCCGGACACAAACTTGACGGAGGAGGGGATTTCTCAATTTTCAGATCTTGGAGATCAGGGATTTGTTTACTGGCTTAGGAGTGGTTTGGCATTTACTCTGCCACTGCTGAGCCTCGGAACCATCGCCCTCTTTATCTGGATCTGGCATCTGCTGACAGCGGCGCCCCGGTGATATCCTTCCTCTGATTTTTCTCCAGCATGGCAACGTCCCCTTCCTCCGGTAGTCGTGGAATCCGACCAACGCGAAAGACCAAAAATCCTCCGCTTGAGCATGACGACTCCAGACTGAGTCGGGAACTTGAGGAAATCCGTAAGCGTGAGCTCGAACTCAAGCGCGAGCATGAGGAAATCCAGAGGCGAGTCGCAGATCTGCCTAGGCAGATCGAAGAGAGAGAGCGGAAGCAGCGTGAGTTGATTCGCCTCCGTGCCATCTCGACAGCAACCACGGCCGATGGGTTCAGCAGGCCTCGGGACAAACGGCATTCGGTCTCTCGCGGCGGATCGTCCTCTCGGCGTATGACGCGGCCTGAAGAGCGTTCAGCACGGATGCAGTTTATTCTCCTCTGTGTGATTTTTGCCGGGATACTTTTTCTGCTTTTCAAATCCCTGCCTCGATAAAGGCTTGTGCCAAGAGGCAATACTTTGGAGTTTGTCTTTTTAAACATCCCTCCTTCTTGTCTTCCTTCATGACCAAGGGTTCCACTTCTTTGCAATTTTCAGCCCCCGATCACAGTGCAGCAGAAAAGGGTGGCACAGCAATTGTAAGTAGAGAAATTGCTCGGCGCTCCTACCGCGTAATGCTGGAATCACGTATTCTGGAAGAGAAGCTTGCAGCCCTCTACCGCTCGGGAAAGATAGTCGGCGGGGTATTTCTTGGCCGAGGTCAGGAGGCGCTAAGCGTGGCTCTTGGAGTTAATTTGAGAAAGGGTGACATTTATGCACCCTTAATCCGCGATCAGGCAGGACGTTTGGCTTTTAGCGATACGATTCTTGAGACTCTGCGTACCTACCTCGGTTCATCTCTCGGTCCCATGAGGGGACGAGATGGGAATATACACAGGGGTCGACCATCAGAAGGTTATCATGCAATGATTAGTCATCTCGGGGCGATGGTTTCGACGGTTTGCGGCGGTCTCATGGCAAAACGATTCAGGGGTGAGACGGGGGCTGTGGGAGCCACCTGTATCGGAGAGGGAGGGACTTCCACTGGGAGCTTTCATGAAGGTTTGAATATGGCCGCCGTCGAGAAGCTCCCCATTGTTGTCGTGGTGGCGAATAATCAATTTTCCTATTCCACACCAAATGATCGTCAATTTGCGTGCGCTGATATGGTCACTCGAGCCGCTGGTTACGGTGTTGCCGGGTATCGTGCAATAGGGAACGATCTTCTTGATTGTCTTGAGGTGATAGGCACTGCCGTTAGGTCAGCGCGATCCGGAGGCGGACCACAACTTGTGGTTGCCGACCTGCTCCGACTTGTCGGCCATGGCGAGCATGATGACGCCAGTTATATTCCGCAAAAGCTGAAGGATTCCGCCCTTGGGCTAGACTGTCTGGATCTGGCGCGGCTCGCTCTTCTGGAAAAGGGTTGGCTTACGGAGTCCGAGGCGTTAGCATGGCATTGTGCTGTTGAGGAGGAAGTAGAACAGACCGCTGCCAAGGTACTTAGGGAGCCTGTGCCTGATCCAGCTGAGGAGGACTGGAATGCCTTTTCTGTGGTCGGGAGAAATCTTTCTGGGGAGGATGACGAATGAGCATCACTTATCTGGAAGCCATCCGTCTCGCCCAGCATCAGGCGCTTGCCGATGACCCGAGAGTATTCATCTACGGTCAGGATGTGGGGGTTTTTGGGGGTGCCTTCAAGGCGACCAAGAATCTTGCAAAAGAATTTCCAGGTCGTGTGCTTGATTCCCCGATCAGCGAGGATGCCATGATGGGCCTGGCCATCGGGGCTGCCGTAGAAGGCATGAGGCCGATCGTGGAAATGCAATTCGCCGACTTTTCCACCTGTGGCTTCAACCAGATTGTCAATCAGGCGGCGACACTGTATTACCGCACCGGCACACCGTGCCCGCTCGTGGTACGTTTGCCGAGTGGTGGGACTCCGGGCGGCGGACCGTTTCACAGCCAGAGCATGGAAGCGATTTATGCCCATTATCCCGGTCTGGTTGTGATGACACCGGCTACCGTTGAGGATGTCTACACGATGTTGCTAGAGGCCGTTGCATTGGATGATCCTGTTATTTTTTGTGAACATAAATTTCTCTATTACCATCTCAAGGCCGACAAACTTCCCGTAGAAGCCCTTCCGTTTGGAAAGGCGAGGATAACAAGACCGGGACGAGATGCCACGGTGGTGGCCTATAGTGCGATGCTGCACGAGGCACTAGCAGCGGCAGAAGAACTCTCCCAGGATGGTTACGATATCGAAGTTGTCGATCTCCGTTCCGTGCGACCGATTGATACGGACACAATCCTTGCATCGGTGGCTCGTACCGGGCGTCTGCTTGTCGTCGGAGAAGCATGGCCATGGGGTGGAGTTGCCGCCGAGGTAATCGCCCGTGTGGCTGCTGAAGGATTTGGACTGCTTGATGCTCCGCCACAGAGACTCAATGCTAAGGAAACCCCGGTGCCGTATCATCCGGCACTTTGGGGAACTCACCGTCCCACAGCGACTGCAGTGGTCAATTCACTAAGACATTTGCTGGAACTATAGCTTCTCACTTGGCTTTGTTTTTACAGACTCTCACTCCATAATCCCCACCACTCCTTTCCCATGCCACTCTTGCCCATCATCATGCCTCAGCTTGGGGAGTCCATTGCCGAGGCTACCATCGTGCGAGCAGCCTTCTCAGTGGGCGATCACGTGGAAGTGGATACCGATCTCTTGGAAGTGGAGACAAATAAAGCTGTGATGGGGGTTACTGCTCCCTGCAGCGGTCTTCTCAAGGAATTGACCGCGACGATTGGAGAAAGCTACGCTGTGGGAGCCACACTTGGTTATTTGGAGATAAGCGAGGAAGATGCCGAGAGGCTTGGGCTCAATGACGCCCCGCCGCCTCCGGTTGATAAACCCAGGAAGAAACAGTCATCTGGAGAACAGCCCTCCAAGTCTGCCAAAAAGACAGTCGAGCCTACGGTGAGAGGGCTTCCAGTTCCCGCGCATGTAGGCGGTGCCAGCTTCCTCTCTCCACGCATGAAGGCCCGTATGGCCGAACTGGGTCTTCACGCCGCCGATCTTGCGGGAGTAGCAGGAAGCGGCGCGGGGGGACGGGTGACAATCGATGATCTGGAGCGTTTCTTACAGGATCTTGAACGTAACACAATCTCGCCGGCCTCATCCATGCGGGTGGCTGTTGCGGATGCCATGCGACGGAGTTGGACCCGACCCCTTGCCACGGTAGTTCTGCCGGTGCAACTCGATGTGCTGCTGAACCACAGGAAGCAACAATCGGTCAAGGCCGGCCCCGCCCTCTATGCTCTGAGGGCACTCTCCATTGCCCTGTCGGAAATGCCGGCCACAGCAGGGCGCCTGATTGGGGACCGTGTTATTCATCCCCGTTCGGTCGATATCGGCTTTGCGGTTGAAGCGGAGGACGGCGTGCTGGTGCCGGTGATACGTCACGCTGACCAATTTCCACTGGTTGATCTGGTCGAACGTTACAACCGTCTTGTGGAACTTGCGCGTGCCCGGCGTCTCCCAGGCTCCGATACAGGTGGGTCGATTGCCACCATTACCAACTATGGTGTCTTCGGGTTGACCATGGCGACACCGATTCCCCTGCCAGAGCAGACACTCCTTCTGGGAATGGGGGCGGGACGTGTTACTCCATTCTGGAACGCGGAGAGCCGAACTTTTATTCCGGTGACGGAAGCTCAGTTCACGCTAAGTTTTGATCATCGAGTCCTAGATGGCGGTGCCGCCGGAAGGCTCCTCCAACGTGTCGCCCAACTGCTCAACACTCCTGAAAAGCTTTAGATTTGCCAGCAACTTTTTTTAACGGAAGGTGTTTCTTTCAATGATGAAAATATATAACAACCCTCGAACCGTTTTTTCGCTGCTGGCGATTGCAGCGCTGTCGACTTCGGGGCTCTGTGCCCAATCGACCAATTCAAATTCAGTCCCTCCCCGAATCCCCCCTCAGCCACCACCACCTCTTTTACCCCCAGGCCCGGCAGGTGGCCCCATGGCTCTTCTTACCCTGGCTGAGCGTCAACAACTCAAGGCTGCCCATGACAAGGCGATGCAGCAGGATCCCTCACTGGAAAGTAAAATGCAGGCACTGCGCAAGGAGATGGATGATCTTCGCAAGGCGATGCGTGACGCCATGATCAAGGCCGATCCCACCGTAGAGCCCATTCTTGAAAAGATCGCCCCCTCCAAGCGGGCGTGGGGTGGGGCTCCGCCTTCTGCTAATTCAGCCACCAATACTGTCGTGATGACAAATGCCGTTGCGATGGCAACGCCAAATGCAAAAGCACGGGGTATACCTCCGGGTTTTGCAACCCTCTCTCCGGCCGAGCAGCAGCAGATTGAAGCCCTCCACGAGAAGGTGAAAACCGATCCGGCAGTCTTGGCTGCGAGGAATACCCTGATGCAGGCTACCACTCCGGAAACCCGGCGTGCTGCCTTTGAAGGCCTCCATCAGGCCATCCATGATGCCATGATTAAGGCAGACCCGTCGATTGAAGGCCTCTTGGAGAAACTCCACCCTGGTGGCGTACCGCCCCCACCCCTCCCTCCTCAACCGCCGCCGCAGTAGGCTCCTCTGTGATAACTAGGCGGGCCCATTCTGAAATCGTGACCGACTTCGAAAGTTTAGCTAGTTCTGGGGCTTGACGACATCCTTGCCGTCATCGGACTGATCTGGCGTTGAGGATTGCTGAAGAGGCATAGGTTTGGGGACACCGTGATGGAGCATGTACGTGTAGGGTCCCCATACTGTTTGAGGAAGATAGAGGTCGCGGCGATTTTCGATCCTAGTCAAGCTTTTGCAAGCTGAGCAGGCAAACGAGGTCAGAAGAACGGAAAAAATGNNAAACAAGAAAGGGGGGGATGATGCGATTCACAGTTCCTCATGATAAGGGTTTTTATGGATTTGTTGTCAAAGAAATTGCCGATGATTTCTTTCTTCGCAAGGATCACCCTGCATGTTTCTGGGTTACTACGTTCACGACTTAAGTCCCTTTCTCCTTCATATAAGCGGAGGGATCGGAATTCGCTGGTATGGCTTGGCCTATCTGGCTGGGTTTGTGGCTGGCATTCTCCTTTACCGCCGTCTCGCCGTGATGGGTTATTCGGATTTAGTTCCTTCGCAGGTGACGGACTTTATTACAATGGGGGCTCTCTTCGGGGTGCTGCTGGGTGGCAGGCTAGGATACATGCTCTTTTATGATCCTGATCGATTTTTTCATGATCCACTGATTTTTTTTCAGGTCTGGGACGGTGGCATGGCCAGCCACGGTGGCATTCTTGGGTTGACGCTTTATACATTCTGGTATGCACGACATCACCATCTCTGCTGGCGGAATCTGGCTGATAATCTTGTGGTAGTTGGACCAGTCGGAGTTTTCTTCGGGAGATGCGCCAATTTTATCAACGGTGAACTTTACGGGAGGGTGTCGCATGCCTCTTGGGCGATGCAGTTTCCAAAGGAAATATATTCTTACTCAAAGGATCATCTCGATCGCATGTTGGAAGAGGTTTCAGCGATAAATCCCGCCTTTGATTCCCCCGAAGCTGTTGTTCAGGGCGTTTCATCCTCAATCCCACTGCATGACTATCTTGCAAGAGAACTTCAGCCGCGCTATCCCTCACAGCTGGTGGAGGCTTTTCTGGAGGGGTTGGTTTTATTCCTTCTTCTCTGGATTCTGAGGACTCGCGTGCGGCTTCCGGACGGAGCATTGACGGGGATCTTTTTTATCGCCTACGCAATGTTGAGGATTTGCGGTGAGGTGTTCCGTGAGCCGGATGCACCGCTCACAGGGGGGTTGACGCGCGGACAATTCCTCTCTCTCTTCATGATTGTGATCGGTCTTGTTCTGATGTTCTGGGCCTGGATGAGGCCGCGTTACCCGAAGGCATTACTGAGGACATGATGCTCCGCCCATGATCGAAGTCGTCTATGATCGCGGAATCTACTTGCCTAGTTGTGAACTTTGGCTTGATCCCCAGACAACGCGTCCCTTCGCCTTCGTCTCTCATGCCTACACAACCCAGGGAACTCATGGGGGCCATCATCAGAGGACCATTCTCACCGAGGCTACAGCCCGTCTTATAAGGGCCCGGCTTGGTTCGGGGGGAAAGATTCAGCATGTGTTACGCTTTGGTGAACAGCGCGATTTCGGTGCTTTCAAGGCCAAGCTGATTCCCGGAGGGAATGTCCTTGGCTCGTCTCAGATCTTGATTGAACACGCAGGCGAGAGCCTTCTCTATGCTGGGGATTTTAAGTTGCGTAGCAACATTGATCCTGAGCCGCCGGAGAACACGAGTGCCAAAACCCTGATTATGGAGGCTATTTACGGACACCCCAAGTTCCGGTTTCCTCCTCCTGAGAAGACGCTTAAAAAGCTCGTCCAGTTCTGCAGGGAGTCTCTTGCGGCAGATGCTGTCCCGGTTATCTTGGGATTCTCCCTCGGTAAAGCGCACAAGATCCTGACTGCATTGTCCGATGCGGGGTTGCCTTCCATGCTACATGGATCAATCTGGCCGATGATGCGCCTCTACGAGGAGATGGGAGAAAATTTTCCTCCATATGGTAGCTTTGACCCCTCAGCGGCTGCGGATCATGTGCTTCTTTGCCCATTGGCGACAGCCTCTTCTCTGATGCTGGAACAACTCACATCAAGGCGGGTAGCTGTGATTACGGGTAGAAAAGTAAATAAGAAGACAAAAATGAGATATCAATGCGACGAGGTTTTTCCGCTTTCCGATCATGCTGATTACGACGAACTGATGGAACTTGTGGATCGGGTAAAACCATCACGGGTCCTCACTCTGCACGGTCATGCCGGTGACTTTGCGCAAGATCTTCGCAGGAAGGGACTAGAATCCTGGGCGCTTACCGGTGGGAATCAGCTGGAGTTATCCCTTTAGTGGATCTGCGCCCCGTTCTATCCGTGTTTGGTATGGCTTGAGGAGTTTTTCCACGCGCGCAGCATCCTCTGGGGTATCCACACCGATACCACGGTGAGGGGTTTTGACAACGCGGATCGGAATGCCATGTTCCAGCGCGCGCAGTTGCTCAAGCTTTTCGCAACGCTCCAAAGGCGATGGAGCCAATTTCACCAGCCGTTTTAGAATTTCCCGCCGGTAGCCGGAAATTCCGAGATGGAGAAGTGGGGTGACGTTGCTTTCCGATTCAAAGTCATCCCGGTGAAACGGAATTCTGGCACGGGAAAAATAAAGTGCGTCGCCATGCTTGTTCAGAATGACTTTAACCGAGTTGGGATTGTTGGCTTCAAGCAGGGACTCAAAGGGGGTTGCCGCAGTAATCATTGCTATCTTGGGATTGCGGCGCAGGGTGTTCGCTAGTGTTTCGATGAGTTTGGGATCTATTAATGGCTCATCACCTTGAACATTGATAAAATGAGTTATGTTACGGAGTTTGAGGGAGACCTCTGCGATCCGATCCGTTCCACTCGGATGATCCGGGGAGGTCATGACGACCTCCGCTCCGAAACGCCGTGCTGCGTTAAAGATGCGGGAGTCATCGGTGGCGATCAGGACGCGAGTAATGTTTCGGGCTAGACAGCATCTCTCCCAGACATGCTCGATAAGCGGCTTGCCGGCGAGCATATGGAGTGGTTTTCCGGGAAATCGGGTGGAACCCCACCGGGAGGGAATGACGACCGTCACGCTTGGCAAGTGTGTCGATCTTGATGCGGCTACAGGCCCGACATTCATGAGAGAGTCCGAAGGGGCTCCGCTTCCATTTCAAGCGACGTGCCTAGGGCAATTTGAATCGCCTCCGTGACAGTGGGAGCTCGAAAATCGGGATGACAGTCTTGCAGGTTGCGTCCATATCCGGTGGAAACAAGGATCGTGCGCACCCCTGCATTACGCCCGCATTCGACATCGATTTGTTTGTCGCCGATCATGAAGGAACGATTTAGGTCAATTCCGTGTTCCACCGCCGCTTCCAGAATCATGCCAGGGGCCGGTTTTCGTCGGGGGGACTGTGAATCAGGAAGATCGGGACACATGTACGTAGCATCGATGGTGTGGCCGAGTTGACGATTGAGTTCCCGCTGGACTGAATGGAACTGTTCCTCGGAGAAATAGCCGCGCCCTATGCCACTCTGATTTGTGATAATGATGTTGACCCACCCGAGGGATCGGGATCGAACCAGCTCTGCAGCGGCTCCGGGATAGATGCGGATATGATCGGGATTGTGACAGTGGTCGATCTCTTCGATAAGAGTACCATCGCGGTCTATGAATAGGGCGGGACGAAGGCTCATGAGCGCAGATCATTCAAGAAGCTCTCTTCAAGCTCTGCCCGCGAACAGGTTGCCGTCCCCAGTTTTCCTACGACCACCCCAGCGGCATGGTTGGCAATTTCGGCAGATTCTTCCGGGGTGGCACCGGCTGCCAGAGCCAGCGTGTAAAGCGAGATGGCTGTATCTCCAGCCCCGGAAACATCGTAGATCTCTCGCGCACGGGTAGGAGTGTGATAAGGTGGCTGATCCTTCCTGAAGAGCATCATCCCCTGTTCACTCAGGGTGATGAGGATGGCATCGGCGTTCCATCGATCCAGAAGTTTCCGTCCCACCTGAAGGAGTGCAGCATCATCTTCAACCGGGTTGACTGGCTTGGTCAACGTTATGCCCGCCGCTGCAAAAGCCTCCGTACGGTTTGGTTTGATCGTGGATATGCCGGGCCACTCTAGCGGATTTTTGGGATTGGGGTCACAGGTTACAAGAACACCGTGGGAACGAGCCGCTTCAAGCACGGCATTCACGAAAGGCTGATCAAGGAATCCCTTTCCATAATCTTCAAATAGAACAGCATCGGACTTTGCCACAAGTGTCCTAGCTTTCTCCAAGATGTCGCTTCGGCTGGAACCAGTCGCCGTGCGCTGATCCCGATCAACGCGAACGACCTGCTGCCTCTGGGCGATGATGCGTGTTTTGACGATGGTGGGTGCAGATGCATCAGTGAAGAGGCCTTCCGGTGAAATTCCCTCATCTTTAAGGAGCGCCGTTAGCTTTTCGCCTGCAGCATCAATTCCTGTGAGCCCGAGCATCGTGACCGCCGAGGTGAATTCCCGCAGGTTGCGGGCAACGTTGGCGGCACCGCCGGGATAACTTGATTCCCGGTGCACCTCGACTATGGGAACAGGTGCTTCCGGAGAGATGCGGGAGACACTACCCCAGACGAATTCGTCAAGCATTAGATCACCCAGAACCAGGAGGCGTTTCGACCGAGCGGAATTAAGAATGTGTTGTAATCTTGCGTTGTCCATTACAG
>PLEU01000112.1 GCA_003136515.1 Spartobacteria bacterium | reverse complement strand
CGTCAACGGGTTGAAGAGAGGGTTGCCAAGAACAAGGTGCTGGCGGCCCAGCCCCATGATTTCACCAGTGACAAGAAGATTCAGATCGACCGCAAGAAGGCTCCCTGGCCCGCCGATACCTCCGAGGCCGACAAACTCTGGGCAGATCGCATTGAGGCGGAGCTTCTTCAGGAGCATCTCAACGAACATCCCATCAATCCTCCGGCAAAGGTGGTTGCGAAGCGCTACGACGAGTTTCTTAAAAGCGTCAATGAGCAGAACGACGAGGACGTGATCAAGACGTTCCTTGATGCCCTCGCTCAGAGCTACGACCCACACTCCGATTACATGAGCCCCTCTGACATGGAGAACTTCATGATTCAGATGAAGCTCTCACTTGTCGGAATCGGCGCGGTTCTTCGTCCCGATGACGGGTATGCCACCATTGTCGAGGTGGTACCAGGCGGTCCGGCTGACAAGGATGGAAGGCTCAAAATCAATGACAAGATTGCTGCCGTGGCCCAGGGCAGCGGACCCTTTGAGGACGTGGTTGACATGAAACTCGACAAGGTGGTCGATAAGATTCGTGGCGAGAAGGGGAGTTTGGTGAGGCTGCAGGTCATCCCTGCGAACACGACCGACCCTTCCAAGCGCACGGTGGTCGAGATTACCCGGGACACCGTTCAACTCAAGGATGCCGAGACCAAAGGCGAAATCATCGACGGCAAGGATTCAGACGGGAAAGTCCAGAAATTCGGATGGCTCACAGTGCCCTCCTTCTATAACGACATGGGACAGAATACCGACGGTGAGCCGACCGCTAGCACGACCAAGGATGTGCGGAGAATTCTAGAGCGGATGAAGAAGGAGGATATTCAGGGGCTTGTCATTGATCTGCGGCGCGACGGGGGTGGGTCTCTGGAAGAAGCGATCAATCTTAGCGGGCTTTTTGTGGGCCCCGGACCTGTGGTGCAGGCCAAGGATTCCAGCGGACATGTTGTGCCTTCCGAAGATGAAGAGACCAAACCGTACTATGATGGCCCCGTCGTTGTGCTCATCAACAGGCTCAGCGCCTCGGCCAGCGAGATCTTCGCCGCTGCGTTGCAGGATTACGGCAGGGCGGTGATTGTCGGGGATCAGAGAAGTTTCGGAAAAGGCACGGTGCAGACGCTTCTGGACGTGGGCAAATTCATGCCACTTTTCCAGTCAGGTGCCAACGCCGGTTCACTGAAGCTGACAATTCAGAAATTTTACCGGGTTTCCGGGGGATCCACCCAGCATCGTGGAGTTCTCTCTGACATCGTGCTGCCCTCTCCCTTCGACAGGCCAGATATAGGCGAGAGCTCCCTGCCCAATCCCCTTGCATACGACGAGGTGGATCCCCAGCCCATTAACAAGTTTGGAACGGTGCCGCCTCTCCTGGATGCACTTAGACAGCACTCGATGGAGAGGGTCGCGAAGGATCCCGAGTTCCGCTACATTACAGAAGATATGAAAACGCTCCGTCAGAAGCTGGATCAGAACGAGCTTTCGCTGAATGAGAAAGTCCGCAAGGATGAGCTCGATCAGGAAAAGAAAATCAAGGAGGCACGCAATGCGGAGAGGAAGTTGCATCCCGTCGTGCAGCCAATTGCCTACGAGGTTTCGCTCGATACGGTTGACAAGCCGGTGCTTCCCCTAATGTCTGCAAAAAAGAAGCCTGCCAAAGCTACTGACCTTGATGGTGAGGATGATGCCCCGCCTACCGATGTTCCTGATCCCGAGCGCACGGAAGCGCTCAATATTCTGAGTGATCTCTCTTCGATGACCCACTCGCTCCGTACTGCGGGAAACGTGACCCAAGCGGCCAAATAGCAACTTCCTCCGGCCGAGCCCGGTATAATGTTAACCGAGGATCGAGTTGCCGGTAACCTCTGAATTATGACAGGCCGCAATATTGACACCCTTCGCAGGGAGCCTTATTGTGACATGCTTTCACTCCTTAAGAATAACCCCCATTTACAGCCGTGAGCGATTCCTCTCCTGAAAACCCAATCACTCCCCAGGCCGCCGCTACCGAGTCGGCTGGCGGCCCCGTCAAGCTTCCTCCCCTGAAGCTTCCTCCCAAGCCCGTTGCCGCGGGTATTCCAGGTGTCCTCCCTTCTTCTCCCGGGCCTCTCACGCCGCCCCCGTCATTCAAACCGCCAAGCATGCCTTCAGCGGGCGGAATTCCAGCCGCCACTCCCCCAACGCCATCTGTTCCCCAACCACCCACCACTCCTGGTTCGGTAAGGCCGATTGCGGTGGCCCCCGCCCCCTCCAAACCCCTGCCACAGGCCACGATCAAGCTCCAGGCGGCCCCGGTTCCTGCGGCTCGCAAGCCGGTGCAGCCGGTAGCAACGCAGACAACCGTTTCTACCCCCAAGCCCGTGGTGAGTGAGGATGACGAGGGGGAGAATGCTGTAGAAGACCTTCCAATGCCTTTTGCCATTGGAGCCTTGGTGCTGGCAGCGGCCGCGGTTGGCATCCAAGTTTGGACGATGTTCTCCTAGTCCCTCCGGTTTTTCTAACTTCTCTGACATACAAATCTTATGGCCTCGCAACACGTTCTCGAACTCAATGATGCCACCTTCGCCGAGACGGTGGCAAAGTCCCCTGTCCTCCTCGTGGATTTCTGGGCCCCTTGGTGCGGCCCCTGCAAGATGATAGCCCCGGTGATTGAGGAGATTGCCGCGGAACTGTCCGGAAGCGTTACCGTCGCCAAGGTCAATGTTGATGAATCCCCGGCTGTGGCAGGCTCTCAGCGTATCACCGCGATTCCCACCCTATTCATCTTCAAGAACGGGACGCTTGTTGAGAGGTCGACGGGGCTTGCTTCCAAGTCTGCGCTGTTGGAAAAACTCAGGACTGCGACCCTAGCCGCCTAAACCGGCTCGGTTTCTCCTCACAGTATCCATCCGCCCGTATTGTGACGGAAGTCGCAGCCACACCCCGTTCCCTTGGTTATCGCATGCCGGCGGAGTGGGAACCTCATGAGGCCACCTGGATTTCCTGGCCAGATCGGAATGGGCAGAGCTTTCCCAAAAGTTATGACTGCGTTGTGCCGACATTGGTCAGGATGGCTGTCGCTTTGGCTGAATCCGAGATCCTCAGGATCAATATTTCGAGTGCCGAACAGGAGAGGGAAGTGCGCTCTCTCCTTGCGTCGGTTGCTCCGATGGAAAGAGTGGAGTTCCTTCACATTCTCACCAATGAGCCGTGGTGCCGTGATCACGGTCCGATTTTTGTCAAACGTCCTGCGCCTCCGACCTTGGCGGTCAATGACTTCGGATACAATGCTTGGGGTGGTAAATATCCCCCCTTTGAAGCCGATGACGTGGTGCCTACGACGATTGCAAGACGTTACGGCCTGCCTCTCTTCGAACCAGGATTCATCTTAGAGGGTGGCTCGGTTGATCCGAATGGTTCGGGTGCCCTGCTGACCACGGAATCCTGTCTTCTGAATCCCAACCGCAATCCCACACTCTCCAAGGAGGTGATAGAACAGGGACTGCGCGACTATTTGGGCGTGGATCAGATTCTTTGGCTGGGGGATGGCATCCAGGGGGATGATACAGATGGACATATTGACGACATCACCCGGTTCGTCTCCCGTTCGACTGTCGTAACGGTGGTCGAGCCCGATCGATCCGATCCGAATCACGCGCCGTTGGATGCCAATCTGCAGCGACTCCTTTCCATGTCACTAGCCGATGGCACGCCGCTGGCCGTGGTGGAGTTGCCCATGCCCCCTCGCATTGATCGTGAGGGACTGCGCCTTCCCGCCAGTCATGCCAACTTCTATATCGCCAACACCTCGGTGCTTCTCCCTGCTTTTGGGGGGGATTCCGATCAGATCGCAGCCTCGCTTCTGGCTGATCTATTTCCCACTAGGAAAATCCTTCCCATTGATTGCCGCGAATTGATTTGGGGACTTGGGGCCTTCCATTGCCTGACCCAGCAGCAGCCGCTGGGTTAGAGTTTGAGGGGTGGTTTTGCTCCGGCGATCGCCGCGTTACAAAATTATCATTCCTGCAGGCTTGCAAAAATGGGTGCGCGAGTTTCTTGTCGTATGCTGATTCCCATGAATACCGAACTCCTCCAACTTGCCGCCCGTGACGCCCGCGGCCTTGCCATTGACGCTGTTACCACCTGCAAGTCAGGTCATCTGGGACTTCCCCTCGGGGCGGCTGAGGTGGGAGCAGTTCTCTTTGGCCACGCGCTCCAGCTTGATCCTGCTCATCCGCGCTGGATCAACCGCGACCGATTCATTCTCTCCGCCGGTCACGGCAGCATGTTCCTTTATGCCTGGCTTCACCTTTCGGGTTTCGATATTCCGCTTGACCAGCTCAAGAAATTCCGGGCACTCCACAGCATCACCCCTGGTCATCCAGAGTTTCACGAGACTCCGGGAGTCGAGGCGACAACCGGCCCGCTGGGACAGGGAGTTGCCAATGCCGTCGGATTTGCTATGTCGGGCAAGATGGCTGCTGCTCGATTCAATACCCCTGAGCATGAGATTCTAGACAATCATGTCGTCGTCCTTGCAGGCGATGGATGTCTTCAGGAGGGCGTCTCTGCTGAGGCATCATCACTGGCCGGACACCTCGGTCTCGACAACTTGATTCTCATTCACGACTCCAACAACGTCACCCTTGACGCCATGCTTCCGGTAAGCCAAACGGAGGATGTTTCCGAGCGGTATCGCGCCTATGGCTGGGACGTGCAGGAGATCAATGGGCATGATTTGGCAGAGATTCTGACCGCCTTTGAGAAGGCCAAGTCCGCAAAAGGAAAGCCCCAGATGATAAGAGCCCGCACCATGATAGGGATGGGAATTCCCGAGGTGGAGGGAACCAACAAGGCTCATGGCGAAGCCGGTGTGAAATATGCTGATTCCGCCAGAAAGGGACTCGGGCTTCCCGAGGATAAATTCTTTGTCTCACCCGAGGTCAGGGCTTACTTCGCGGAACTGAAACAGCAGCGTGCCGACGCATACGCCGCTTGGGAGCTGCAATATGCAGCTTGGAGTGCGGCCAATGGCGAGCTCGCCGCCCTACTTGACTCGGGTGTCAGGCAAGAAGTCCCCAATCTGCTAGCCGCTATCCCGGCCTTTCCGGAAGATGAGAGCATCGCGACCCGCAAGGCAGGCAGCGTGGTTCTCCAACCGATCGCCCGGGCGATGCCGCTACTCATCAGTGGCAGTGCGGATCTGCATGGCTCGACTCTCAACTACATCGAGGATGGTGGTAATTTTGACCGTCAAGATAATGCCGGTCGCAATATTCACTTTGGCATCCGTGAACACGCCATGTGTGCCATCCTCAATGGATACGCCTATGATGGAATATTCCGTCCCAGCGGTGCGACATTCCTCGTATTCAGCGATTATGGGCGTCCCTCCATCCGGGTGGCCTCGCTTTCAAAGCTACCCGTGCTCTACATTTTCACCCATGATTCGGTTGCTGTCGGTGAGGATGGACCTACCCACGAGCCAGTGGAGACAGTGGCTGCCCTCCGTGCCATTCCCGGACTTGATGTCATCCGACCCGCTGACCCCGAGGAGACCGTCGGCGCCTATGCAGCCGCTCTGGAGCGTACAGACGGCCCCACTCTCCTTGCTCTCTCCCGCCAAAATCTGCCCAATCTCAAGGAAATCCCCGTAGATGTCCGTCGCAAGGGGGTTTTCCGGGGGGCCTATGTCGCCCGAAAGGAAACCTCCTCCTTGGAAATAATCATCCTATCTTCCGGTAGTGAGCTACATGTCGCCATGGAAGCTGCCGATACGCTTGGCTCCGGAACACGCGTGGTCTCCGTTCCCTGCTTTGAGCGCTTTCTCCGTCAGGAGCCTGCTTATCAAGAGGAAGTCCTTCCCACGTCCGTGCGCAAGCGCGTCTCGATTGAGGCGGGCATTTCCGATCCGTGGTTCCGCTTTGTTGGCCTAGATGGGAAGACAGTTGCCATCAACCGTTTCGGTCTTAGCGCTCCTGGTTCCACGGTTCTCAAGGAGCTTGGAATGACTGCCGATGCGGTCGTCGCTGCTGCTCGCTCGCTTTAAGCTGATTTAAGATTGAGCCGCGATTGATCCATCAAGAATTTCCAGGAATCCACCAAACCCGAAGATGACATCTTCCTGCTTGATGCTATCCTGACGTGTGCCATTGACCACGGGTTGGTTTCATTTCAGTCTGCCGGATTTTCAGTATGCCTTTCTGAGCATTTTGCTGGAGGGAATGCCCTTCCTTCTTGGTGGTGCGATTCTCTCCGGCATCCTTGAGGAATTTTTGCCCCAGTCGCTCATGACGCGACTGCTTCCCAAGAACCCCCGTATGGCCGTCCTAGCCAGCGGATTACTGGGTCTCATTTTTCCTGTCTGCGAGTGCGGGATCGTCCCCGTAGTGCGGAGGTTGATGCGCAAGGGACTTCCTGTTTCCTGCGGTGTGACTTACATGCTCTCCGCGCCGATTGTTAATCCGCTTGTAATCTTGAGTACTCTTGCCGCATTCCGGGGTCAGGCCGCCATTGAGATGACCTGCATGCGTTTCGGTCTAGGACTTTTTGTGGCTGTGGTGGCTGGATGGACTGTCAGTTATTTCTCTGCTTCAGCCATTCTCAGGACAGAAATTATTACTTCCTCGGAAGGCGATCATGATCATAGCAATTCCGCCAGCTCTCTGATGGATCGGCTTCAGAATGTCACAGGAGTCGCCACCAAGGATTTCCTCGACGTGGCTGTCTATTTCGTGATTGGCGCCGCTGCAGCATCACTCTTCAGCACGGCCGTGAATCAGCAGATCATACAGCCGCTGGCTGCCAACCCTCTGCTTTCCATAGTCTCTCTGATGGGTCTTGCCTCAGTTCTCTCGGTTTGCAGCACGACGGATGCCTTCATTGCGGCAACACTGACCGCATTCCCTATGGCTGCGAAGCTTGCCTTTCTGGTCTTTGGGCCGATGCTCGACTTCAAGTTGATCTTCCTCTATGGAGCCGCCTTCTCGAAACGTTTCATCCTCGTGCTTGCAATCGGCCTCTTCGTACTGATCGGTCTTCTCTGCTGGCGCATCTCAACCCTTAATCTCGGATGGTGATGACAATGACATACCGCCAAGTTCGTGACTTCATGCTGCTCCTGCTCTGGGGATTTTTTGTCCTTAAGCTTGCGGCATGCAATCAACTCTCCTCCTACCTCCATCCCACCCTGCAGCCCTACACGATAACGGCCGGGGTTCTTCTCCTGATCATGGCGGCCTTCATCTTGCGAAGCATCCTCAAAAGAAAGGGTGTTCACGGTCATTCCTGCTGCCTGGGGCACGTTCACGAGGAAACTGCGCTGGAGGAGCATTCTCATGCTGATCATGACNNCCACGGAGATCATGTTCATGATCAAACCGACGAAGGCCATTTCCATGGAGAGCAGTCTCATGAGCATGATCATACTCATGGCGAAGCCGATCATCATGGCTGTTCCCATCATGATCACTCCCATGAAGAAGAAGTACATCATGACCATGAGAATCATGATCACGAGAAATCTGGGATGGGATTCCCATCCTTTGCTTCCCTCTTATTCAAGACACTCCTTCTGCTTCTACCGCTGGCGATGATCTGCTTCAGTCATGCAAGCCAATATTCACTCACCACGATTCAGAACCGCGGGGTGGTTCAGGACATCAGTAATCTCCCTGCGGCCAAAGCCTCCTCTGAGCCGGTGCCGGCAGCGGCTTCAGCGGCAGGAGATGATTCCGGCCAGGAAACCACGACCAATGGAATCATGCCTGCACAAGTTATCGATCTGCTCTATGCCGTCCAGATGCCCTCTTATCGCGAGGATTTTGAAGGCAAGCAAGTGGAGATGGTCGGGCAATTCGTGCCTCTTACCACGGGCAATCCCAAGGGAGATCGCTTTCAGATGATTCGCTTATTCATCACCTGCTGTGCTGCCGATGCGAAGCCGGTGGGCGTCACGGTGCAATATGACAAGCCCCTTAAGGTCGCCGAAATGGGATGGTTGAAAATCACCGGAACCCCCACCTTTCCGATGGAGGGAGGGCGGCGTACGGCGGTTCTGATTGCGAGCAAAGTTGAAGAATGTCCCGCACCTGCCGAGCCCTTTGTTTATTGATAGGGATTGTATCCGCCTGTCTCGCCCGAGGTGAGGCAGTTGGAACTTCACCCCAATGGAAACTTGCCGAGCCTGGCTGGAAATTTGAGTTTCCCCGTGACCACGGACCTCATCGCGAGTTCAAAACCGAGTGGTGGTATGCCACGGGCAACCTCACTGATGCGGAGGGTCATGAATATGGTTTTCAGCTCACTTTTTTCCGTCAGGGGATCCAGCCGGGAGAAAAGCCGCCGGGATCATCTCGTTTCCGCGTCATGGAGATTCCATTCGCCCATTTTGCCTTTACCGATGTTGAAGGGCGTTCTTTCCAATATTATCAACGTTCTGCCCGCGGATCCTTTGGAGAGGCAGGTTTTGCCGTTCCTCCTGGAAAGATCGCATGGATCAATGACTGGGTGCTAGAGCAGTCGGAGGATGGAAAACTCCATTTGCATGCTAGCGGCACTGAAAGGGGAGAAGAGAGAGGCATTGACATAACCCTCACTCAGTCCCGGCCACCACTTATTCACGGAGCGAGCGGCATCAGTCCAAAATCCTCTCATCCGGGTCATGCCTCACACTATTACTCCCTTACACGCCTGCAGGCTGCTGGTACCGTCTCCATCAATGGGAAGGATGGTAGTGTGCAAGGAATGGTCTGGTTCGATCACGAATGGGCTAGCAATCAACTTGCTTCTGATGAGGCTGGTTGGGATTGGTCCGGTTTACATCTCAGTAGTGGCGACGATCTGATGATCTTTCAAATTCGCGATNNCCTCAGGAGCCACCCATGACATTCATGATCTGGAATTGACTTCCAAGTCTTGTTGGAAAAGCCCTCACACCGGAGGTGTCTACCCCAGTTCTTGGGAGGTGCGCATTCCTTCACAACATTTGGATCTTTCGCTTGTCACGAAACTAGCCGATCAGGAGCTGGTGCTCCCTCCCTTTGCTTATTATGAAGGGGCGGTTAAGGGAGAAGGAAACCTCCGTGATATGCCGGTGAAAGCCGAGGGGTACTTCGAGATGACTGGCTACGGTGGTAAGATCCTAGGACTCAGCACTCCATGAGGGGAGATCGGCTTTTGGTTGGGAAGGGGAATTTTTTAAGGCAGTTCCAGCCAAACCCGCAACTGAGAGTCAAGCTGCTCGTTCCCTCAAGGCTACACGCAGATGTTCTGATATATCTTTCAAAGTGATTGTCGCCATATTTAAACCATAGTGGAACCATAATGGTTGTTAATTGGGCCTTTCGATTAGACTTAATCACCCAAAAAACATTGGTTCCTCTCGATCTACGTGGGCAATCTCGGCACCCCGATGCACGGGAGGTTACGGTAGAGGCCGTCCAGATCGAGACCGTAACCGACGACAAATTTATCCGGAATTTCAAAGCCGACATAATCGGCAGGGAGATCTTTGGCGTATTCCTTACGGAGCAGTACACAGGTATTTACAGAGAATGCACCCGCATCTAGGAGCAACTTCCTCAGGGTTTCCAGAGTCCGACCCGTATCGAGAATATCATCCACTACTAGGATCTGCCTTCCCCTGATTTCATCGGGAATCCCCCAGGGAAGAGTGATTACACCGGAGCTTTGCGTTCCGGCATAACTGGAGGCCTTTAGCGGAAGCAGGGTGAGAGGCAGGTCAATCTCGCGCATCAAATTNNGTCCAGAAGGGGGCAGAGGCAGAGCATTTTCTCTCTGAAAGCTCCGGTAATCTGCGCACCGAGTTCCTGAACCCGCCGCTGAATATCTTCCCGGGATATCAGGATTTCAGAGAGTACTCCGGCCTCTTGTCTCTTAATCATCATCGGGATTGAGCGAGCCCACGGCGTGAAGACCCCCTTTGGAGAGTTCAAAGAGTTCCGTGGATGCCGGCATGGGGGAGATCAGATAATCATCCCGGATTTTTTCCGTCATCTCCTCAATCTTGTTTGCCAGCTTTGGAAAGACATAGATTTTGTTCTGGGTTGGAAAGGCAATCAGTAGTTCGGGCCCGAAGATGGCGCTGAATCGCTCGATGAATCCAGGGGTCAGCGTACAGGTGGCGGTGACCGGTGTGTCCGTGAAGATTACAGCCATCTGAATCACTCCATGGCTGTCCCTAACAAGTGTTGGATCTAGTGTGGCAAGCTGGAGTTGGGAGCGTTCCCGTGCATCCTTGACGAAGCGTTCCCACTCCCCTGGCTTATTATAATTCTGGCCATCGACAGCCACCACTTCACCAGAACTTTTGAGCAGGGCAGGATATAGGATCGTTCTTTTGGAATTCAGAAGAAAGCGATAAACGGGGGGCCTTAGGTAGGCTGGTCCGATCAGCAGGGCCGGGACTCCGTCATTTTCCTGAGCAAAGGCCTGACCAAAGCTCATCAGGAAAAACACCAGGAGCAGTAAAGAAAAATGAAGTGCAACAGGCAGCGACAACCGCTGGTCATTCCCGGACGGCCTGTTTAGAAGAGAAGCTGTCATGATCACTTTTGTAGAAGGAAGGCTGGAGGAAGTGCTGCCGACGATGATCGTCGTGAATGCAGGGGGCATCGGCTATCAAATTCTCATTCCACTCTCCAGTTACGGCAAGCTTCCCCTCCTTGGAAGTCGGCTTCGCATCCTGACCCACCATCATGTGCGCGAGGATCTCCAACTCCTCTATGGCTTCTCTTCCCCATCGGAGCGTGATCTGTTCAGACTTTTGCTTGCTCACGTTTCCGGAGTGGGTCCGNNTATCGCCGCCATTTCACGGGTTTCCGGAGTCGGGAAGAAAACAGCAGAGAGGGTTGTTCTTGAACTCAAGGACAAGCTCGGCGTGGCCGCCGAGTGGGAGGCTGCCAGCCGTGAAAACGCCCCCTCAGGAATCGATCGGCATCTTCATGACGCCGTACTTGCCCTGATTTCACTGGGATACAAGCAGGTGGATGCCCACAAGGCCGTGAAGGCGATCCTGCCTCAGATTTCAAAGGAAAGCCCTACCGACATCCTCGTGGAGGACATCGTGCGCGAATCGCTCAAGCATCTCCACTCATGAGCGGGGAAACACTCGTGCCGCGTGCGTTCGTCTCGCTTCAGGAACTGCGGGATCGTGTTCCGGAGGGGGAGCTCTTTGCAGGCAAGGAGTGGCGCTGGTCGCCGTTTCCCTTCCGTCTTGCGCCCGACCTGGCAGGAGAACTCAACTCTATGGGGCATCGTCTCATGCAGTTCGCAGAGGCTTGTGATCTGCTCTACCGGCAAAGTGTGGATGGGAAGCAACCTTCTTGGATCGCCGATCTGCTCGACCGCGGGAAACCACCCCAAATTATAGCACTGGGCCGTGATCCCGCGTTTCGGGGCGCCATAGCCCGGGTTATTCGCCCGGATCTCGTGCTGACGGAAGAGGGGTTTGCCATCTGTGAACTCGATCAGATTCCAGGCGGGATCGGCCTGACGGCCTGGCTGAATGAAACCTATTCTTCGACTGGCTGCGATGTACTCGGTGGTGCCACGGGAATGTTGGAGGGATTTGCCTCGATTGTTCCGGGTGGAGAGATCGTTGTTTCCGAAGAGGCGGCAACCTATCGTCCGGAAATGGAATGGCTGGCGGCCCGTCTCGGCCGATGGAAGGGAGAAGGAACAGGAGGCTCTGGGTGGAGGGTCTCTGATGACACGCCAAGAGAATCCTGGAGCGGAAACATCTACCGCTTTTTTGAAATGTTTGACCTTGGCAATGTCGCCTGTTCTTCGGGGCTCTTTGCTGCGGCAGTTGAAGGAAAGGTCGACATCACTCCCCCGCCCAAGGCGCAGCTTGAGGAAAAACTCTGGTTTGCACTTTTCTGGTTGGCTCCACTTCGGGATTTCTGGCTCAGGCATCTCGGGGAACGCGGGATTCAGGCGCTCCAGCGCTGGATCCCTTATACCTGGGTTCTAAATCCCGAACCGTTGCCTCCGCAGGCTGTCTACCCACGGCTTGATATTCAGGATTGGAGGCAACTCGCAACATTCAGCCAAAAGGCTCGGGAACTCATTATTAAGATCAGTGGTTTTGATGGACGAGCATGGGGGGCTCGTGGTGTGTCGCTTGGCGCCGACCTTTCAAAGGT
>PLEU01000050.1 GCA_003136515.1 Spartobacteria bacterium | reverse complement strand
CCCAGATTTTTCGATAGGCATGAGATAACAGAGTAAGGAAGATCACCAATATGGTGAGCCCGCAATACGAGATCCGGTACAGCGACGAGAAGGTAACGGCATGGGGAGGGATGAGGCTGATGAAGGAGGTATTAGAGCGCAGTGGGGTGAGTGGACATTTGGGGGCGCTGGTCTTGCCTGAACCAGGAAGCAACCGTGGGTATGATCCCCGATTAGTGGTGGAGAGCTATCTGGTGAACGTCTGGATGGGATGCTACCGGATGAGTCATACCGAGGTGTTACGGCATGACGACACGCTCAAAGCACTCTTTGGATGGAAGCAAACGCCTTCTGGAAGTAGCTACGGGAGGTTTTTCAACAAGTTCAGCCAAGCGCGTAATCAGGCCGTTTTTCCTGCATTGCAGCAGCGTTTCATGGATGGCATTCCCTTGAAGAAGATGACTCTTGATGTGGATAGCTCGGTGATTGTGCGTTACGGGAGCCAGCAGGGTGTTGCTCGGGGATATAATCCTGGCAAGCCTGGACGGGGATCACACCATCCGCTGCTAGCGTTTGTGGCGGAGCCCCGGATGGTGGCCAATGCGTGGCTGCGTCCCGGCAACACCGGAGCTAGCTCTTCTGTGGAGCATTTTCTTGCAGAGACCTTCGGCATCCTTGGACGGGATCGTATCGGCCTGATTCGAGCCGATAGCGGCTTTTGCAGCGAGAAGATGATGGGGTATTTTGAGTGCAATGAAGTTGCCTTCATCGTTGCCGCCCGATTCCATGCCGGCATCAAAGCCAAGGTGCGATCGGCCCGCTGGTTCAAGCTCAAGGACGGAGTGGAAGTCTGTGAGACTCAGCATGCCTTCAGTTCCAAAGGCAAAGAGCGTAGACTCATACTCATGCGCAAGGATGTGGGTCGTTTACCCCTGTCTACCGGACGCCAACTCGAGATCTGGGAGGACGAGGCTATCGATTCCCGCTATCGCTACAGCGCCTACTTCACCAGCCTAGAGCTTCCTGCCTCCGCCGTCTGGTGTCTCTACCGTGATCGGGGAGATGCCGAAAACCGCATCAAGGAGCTCAAATACGACTTCGGCATCGAGGGCTTCCATTTGAAGAACTTCTGGGGAACAGAGGCCGCCTTCCGCTTCGCTATCCTCGCTTACAACCTCATGAGCCTCTTCCGTCAACTCGTGCTCCAATCCTCCAACCAACCCACCTTGGCTACCCTCAGGGTCAAATGCTTTGCATTAGGAGCTTGGATCACCAATCACTCCCGTAAACGCATCCTCAAAATAGCCCTCTCCCAAAAAAAACGTCCCTGGCTCGACGGTCTCTTCTCAAAAGCTGACTCCCTCGCCCCTCCTTTTACCCAATTTTCAAACCTCTAATGCAAAATTTGGGTTTAGTAAAATCCTGTAACCTAAGCACATAAATTCTACCGATGGCATCTCGATCATTTTCCCTTTTGCTTTCAAGTGTCCAATGTCGCTAAAAACAAATGAGATTTCTTGGTTCTTTAGCAAATCGTGTGAGACCCTGAAATCAGCCGTCCAGGCTCGATTCTCCTTTTTTAACATGACGAGTACAGTCTGTTTAACAGGCCCGATTGACTCTTCACTTTCTCCTGCTGGTACTTGTTTTTGTGTGACCGTGTCTAAAGCAGCGCTCTAATCAGAATAAATATCGCTTCGACTTTTTTTAATAACTACATGAAAGGCTACGCCGTCTTGAACAGAATTAGTGTTAACAGAGAACTGGCAACCACCTTGATTAAGTGATTCCGGAGTAACAGCAAATTTCTCACTGTCGGCAATGACTGATGAAATAAAACCGATCAAAATAGCAGCTGATATCAGAAGCGATTTCATGAAGAGTTTTACTCGCTCGATTTTGAACTAACGAATGCAAACCGTTTCGCTAAGTGCAATTGGTAACTTAGTGGGGGCGAAGTGGGTTGAGTCGTGCCGTCTGGAACGCGAAATGGCGTCACGCTCACATTATCAATTAGCAACTGAGTACTGGCAGAGTTGGTAGAGCCCGTGACGTTGATGTGGGTATTGCTTCCGGTTGCGATGGCTTTCCATGTCAGGGTCGTAAAAACTGGGCTGTTGACGCTAATAGCATGGTTCTGTCCGCCGAAACTGAAATTACCGGTGATTGCATTGCCTTGTCGCGAGGCGACATCAATGATGACGGTGTAAGTCGCGCCGGGGGTTGTGGCAATCGTCTGCGAAATCCCTCCACCCCTCGAATAAGTGCCATCGCCACTCCCTCCACCAGTTAGTTGCAAGTTCTGGGAACCATTGTCAGGGCCAAATGTGCCTTCCGCGCCAAGTTGGACCCCGTCTGTGGGGGCAGTATCAACCTTCCAACCGTATATCGCCGTACTGCCAGCCGTAAAATTGGTGCTCCCGGAAGAAACAACGGGTGTTCCAAAGGTGCCGTTCACCACCAAATTATTGGACGACAAGCTGGCAGCCCCTCCCCCATAAATAGCGCTCTTTAGATTCAAGAGCACATTCAAGGAATTGGTCGAGTAGGTCATGTCCGACCACAGCATCATGTTAAAGGATAGTGGCACACCTCGCGAACTGGCACTTTTTACCCACCCGATGGCTTGGCTTGGCGTGATCTGGGTTGTGATGGGCTGGTTGGCCTGGTGGATCCCCCAGTCCTGCTCCATCGTGAACATGCCATGCTGCAACAAGCCTACCTGCGGCCCGTTAGTAAAAATACCGGTGCCTCCGACCGCAGTGCTGCCGAATTGGCTCTGACCCTGAGAATTCTCGCCCATAAACACATCTTGAAAATCAGTATATTCAGTGGCAATCCAGGAATTATAGCAGACCAAGCGTTTGGGATTACCCGCTCTGGCAGCCTCCCCCAATTTCTCGAAAGGAGCCGGATAATACACCATGCCATCGTCAATGAACCAGCCGTCCAGATTGGTACCATAACGGTTTCCTATCTCGGTAATCACCTTGCACCAATTGGTAAAAAAGATGCTCCGATCACCAACACCTCGGTCGGTAAAGCTTGGTTCAGGGAACTCTTGAGCCTTCCACCAGGCTGTGCTTTCGTATCCCCCTGGACTCTGATTGTCCGAGCCGCAATGATAATAGAGCATGAAGCGGACGCCAGCGGCATGGAGTGCGGTGGCCAGTTCTCCGATAACGTCCCGGCTCGAGGTGACGTTCGTGTCCCCCACAGCAATATGGTCCACAGATTCAATAGGGGCGAGCATCTGGTAGTTCCACCAGGTGATTGAAAAGATGACATATTTGCAGCCGGCATTGGTGACCAGATTGACAAAACTATTCACATTGAATCCATTGGCCATGTCCTGCAAGGAGGGCTGCGGTCCAGTGGGAGGGTAGCCCCACGCACCGAATTGGGTCATTAGTCCATACTTGGACTGGCTCAGCCAAGTTGTATCCGCCTTAAAATTGGCCACGCGTTGCTGATAGGCTGGCAAATCCGACTCTCGGATCAGTTCGAGAGATTTGAGGGATAACACATGTGATGTATCGCTGGTATTTTTCCTAAGGACTAACTGGTTCGTGCCGCTAGGAATATTGATAGTACCACAATCGAGCTTATCCCACCCAATGTTGCGCGTTGTGAAATCAAGCACCGTATTGGTACCCGCGATACTCAACTGGAGCGGCACGGCCGCACCGGCGCTGAGCTTGGCATAGACATGGTAAAGCGCCCCGGCGGTCAACGCCACATTCCACTTGAAAAAGTCATTGGTGCCGTTGCTCCAGTTGTTGATCCAGAAATGCTTCGGATAAGCGGAAGGTCCGTTTTGAAAGAATGTTAAATCGGAACTGTATTCTGAAGCGGCGGCCATTAGGACGAAGAGATTGTCATTCGTGGCGGTTTGGTCGAAGACAATGGGGTTCGGTGTTGCCTGTGGGCCTTTCGCTCCCGCGTCATAAACAAAAACTGCGGCGGTTGATCTGACGGTGAGACTGTCAGTCACATCGGTGGCGCTGAAAACCGCTGTACCCGGCGAAGTGGAATGCACGGTAAAGGTCACGACCCCTGACGCACTTGAAGGCCCCGATGCCGCCGAAATTGCATCCACAACTCCCCGGCTGGAGGTCAGTGAGACAGTCTTGCCTGAGACCGGATTGCCGTTAGTATCCTGTAAATTGACCGTGACGGTAGTCGTGCCGTTCGCCGGGATTGAGTTAGGGGAAGCCGCGGCCGTGGAAGTTTCGGTACTTACCTGCCCCCCTGGCGGCGACACACTCACATTATCTATGATCAATTGGACGCTGGCCGAGGAGGTGCTTCCAGTAATATCAATCACCGAGCTCGTATTCGTCGCAGTGACTTGCCAAGTCAGGTTCGTGAAGGTCTGACTGCTAGAGGTAATGGCGTGGTTCTCTCCGCCGAAACTGAAGTTGCCGCTCGCCGGATTGCCGTTGCGCGAGGCCACATCAAGGCTAACGGTGTAGATCTGGCTCGGCGGCGTGGTGATGGTCTGCCTGATACCACCTCCGGCTAAATACTGGTTAGCTGGGCCACCCGTGAGTTGCAGCACCTGGGTGCCATTGTTGGGAATTCCAAAAGCGACTTCATTGGCCGCTGAGAATAGTTGTACACCATCGGCGGGTGTGGCATCGACCGTCCATGCCGTAAGATTAGTGCTTCCTGCAGGGTAGGTCGCATAGGTGCTTCCGAGGCTCGGAGACTCAAAGGAGCCGTTTTTGATCAGGTTTGCGGCTAGTGCGTTTGTGGCCATAAAGAGGCCTAGAACGGCTGTGGCAGCTGCTTTATGGAGTATACTCATGGATACAATGGGAGATATAAATCGAGAGGTGAGTTATAATTTAGCTCAGGGATATAGACGTTGGCAACTATCCCAACGATCTCTTGAAACGGGAACGTTCTTAAAGATTTATCATCACAACTCATCCAAATCATCCCATGAATTAGGAACATCGATGTCTTCCACTTTCAGCACTTTACCAGTTGACACTTCTGATAGGAGTAAAGCATCTGATCTTTTAGTAATTAAAATAGTAATTAGATAAGCTATTGTGTTTACAATTCCAATATATAATCATCCGATAATAATTAGACTAATTAA
>PLEU01000216.1 GCA_003136515.1 Spartobacteria bacterium | reverse complement strand
CCGTTTGTGTTTAATACACTGCCACCAAAATAGGTCGTACCATACAAGGTATTACTCAATAATAGCAAAGATGATTGAGGATTAGCACCGAAGTTGTTCGTACCTGTTGCAGGTGCTGCAAAGCTGTAAATAGTTGAGAAAGTTTGTGCTTCTGCCCGAGCGATGGGCAGTAGGGCAAATGAGCCGAGTATAACCGTCCGTACAAGAGGGGAAACTTTGAAGGACTTTATACCTGAGAGGAAATTCATTTCTGAAAATAGGGGGGAGTTGCTGCGTCGGTTCTACGCCTGATAGGCGGTGGCTATTGATAATCTCTGTGACAATAGCGTACCTATCATGAAAAGCAATTCGCATTGCACCGATTATTGAAGAAAAATGGCTACGATCCTTCCCTTCGACTTTATGGTAATTTTGAACTATTTGTGACTTTTTGTATGAAGCCTCTCAACCAATGCGTTCTCTACGGAATTGTAGATACCGGTTATCTGCGGCGTGATCAGTTGAGTGCCATGGCCTCGCAACTGATTCAGGGTGGCGCCGATATCCTCCAATTAAGGGCAAAGAATATGTCGGAGGAGGAAATTCTATCTCTGGCTTTGGAAATCGCCCCACTCTGTCGGGGCGCCTCAATTCCCTTTATTCTGAATGACCATCCTGAACTTGTTGCTCGCTCGGGTGCAGACGGTGTCCATATAGGACAGGATGACCACTCTGTTGCCGATGCCCGTCAGATCGCTGGCCCTAGTGCCATCGTCGGCAAATCGACTCACTCTCTCGAACAAGCCCTTGGNNACATTGGATTTGGACCTATTTTTGCCACACCGACAAAACCTGATTACGTCCCGATCGGAACTGAATTGATCGCACAAACTCATTCTAGATTGCGACTCCCTATCTTTTGTATCGGAGGAATCAAACTAAGCAATCTCCCCCAAATTTTAGGTGCGGGTGCGAAACGGGTCGCTATCGTATCCGATCTCCTGCAAGCACCAGATCCACAGACTCAGACTGCCAGATGCAAGGCCGCGCTACAAAATCCATTCCCAATACGCGGCGGTGAGTGAGGCCGAGCTGCTGGGCTTTCTTCTCACGCTTCAGCGGGAATGCGGGGGAGCTATACCTTTCCACCGCTATATGCAGGAGGCCCTCTACCACCCCAAGTACGGGTATTATGCTGCACACATCCGAGACGTCGGCGCTGTGGGGGATTTTTCTACCGCTGCAACGCTTGATCAGGGGCTTGGTGTTGCCATCGCCGCCTGGATCTCCCAGAGGGCAAAAGAATTGCATTGGCGGCGTATCCCGGTCATCGAGATCGGAGCAGGAAGCGGTGCTCTTGCCCGATCCGTGCTTCGCAATCTTGATTGGAAGACACGTCTGAGTGTCCGCTACATGATTCATGAGACTTCTCCAGTACTTCGTCGGCAGCAGGAGAAATTCCTGAGTTGGGAAGGCGTCAAATGGATCACGAGTCTTGAGGGTGTACTGACCCGCTCCCGGGGAAAAGCCCTTATCTTCAGCAATGAATTGGCCGATGCTTTTCCATGCAGAGTCTTTGAGCAGAAAAGTGGGAGTTGGAACGAACTCGGTGTTAAAATCAGCCAAGAGGGTTCTCTGTCTGAAACTTTCATTGCCTTGGCGGCTGAGAATGCATGGTTTGAGCAGTTTGGCAACCTTCCGGAAGGACAGCGAGTGGAGCGTCTGGATTCCTTCAGGGACTGGCTATATGTTTGGAGTGAACACTGGAAAGAAGGGGCTAGCCTCACCATCGATTACGGCGAAACTGCGGGTCAGCTCTATCAGGGCAGGAAAGGAGGTTCACTACGCGCCTATTGGCGGCATCAACGTTTTGTCGGCAAAGATCTCTACACCCGATTTGGAAAACAGGATCTGACCTCAGATGTGAACTTCAGCGATCTTATCAAATGGGGAGAAGAACTGGGTTGGCGTCATTCCCCCCTGCTGAACCAACGGGAATTTGTTCAAATGTGGTTTTCTGAAACAAAACGACACCCTATCCCTAGTCGCTTCAGCACGTTGGGAGACGCTGGTGATGCCTTCAAAGTCCTAGAACAACGCCCAGGTATTTAGTGGCTCCCTCCAGGAGACAAGGGGCTGGACCCGGCCTGGCTGGAACCACTGAAGGCCAGCGGCATCGTCACCTGCGGTAGATCCTTGAGGGTGAATGTAAGGAGGGCTCCATATTGGGTTTGCCCAGATTGAGTTCCATTAGCCTGATCACCACGAACCTCAGCACCGAAGGAGACCACCCAGCTTGAGAGATCACGGTTAATCAGGTAGCGCTGATAGATAAGGGAGTTAGCCTGACCCGGTTGGGTATTGTAAATTTCTTGAACACTGAGGGACCAGTTATCGTTAACTCTCCAGAATGCAGAGAACGGGTACTGATTGTTGTTATTGTTTCCGTCGTAGTTATTGAGATAGCGCGTTCCAAAACCGAAGCTCAGATAACGGGTGGGCATCACATTAAAATCCGTGTTGAACTCGGTAAACCCTTGGGATACCAGCGGCATCTGAGAGCCAATCTGAATATTGAACCAGCTAACAGGAGCAAAGGACATGCGGTTGTTCAGATTCGAAACCGGACCGTTAATATAGGGATTGATCCCATTGATGTCGGCAAATGTATCGAGGGTAAACCAATCATAGGTTATTCCATCCCGGCGCGTCTGAAGACTATTTCTGACTCCCAGTCGCCAGATCGCCCAAGTATCGATTGCATCAACGGCAGCGAACTGCGGAAAGTCCAGCGGCTCAAGCTGCGTGGAACTCGGTTGATAGCCTGACTTAGTGGGGGTATTAGGGTTTTCGGGAAGAAGGCGGTCAAACTGTGGAACCTGATTGATGTTTGGTCCTCCAGCATAGACGTAGGATAAATCACTATAAGGCTGAAAAACATGTCGGAGTCCGTCGAGTCCGAGCCAACGTGACTGGATGCCTTCAAAATCACGGGATATCTTGAACGAATTTTCTAAACTGGCATTAAAGATGGGACGGAAAACCGTGCCAGTCGTGTGAAATGAATTGGTCGAAGTCTGGTTATACGCATAGGGGAGGATCTCTCCATTGGTATTTTGATAATTCCCACCCTGACTGTAAAAAGTCCCCCGGATACCGATTGTTGGAACGGTGGAGAGCCAGCCAAAAAGAGTCTGAGGAGCACTGATTTGATGGAATGTGTCAAATCTCGCCGCTCCGTAATCGATATTGCTGGGGACATTTGAAGAACCCAGCGGAGGACTGGAAGAAAAACTCCTGTTTAGTTGACCAAGTTCGGTTGTGCCGTCGTAAAAGATCGGCAATCCAAAGAGCGGTTCGTTCTTGAAATCAAACGCGGCTTCCGGCTTCCGTTCCGTGGTCTCCTGAAAGTCGTTCATCTGCCACCGCGTTACAAGCGAAAGCGAGTAGATATCATCCAGTTTCGTTAATGTGATGTTGTTATCCGGTTGCGGATTAAAAAGGTTTTCGGCGGGGTAGAAATCCTGCATGAAATCAGCATCACTCAGCTTGGTTATGTCGAAAGTGGCGTAGATATCATCCGTTAGATAGAGCTTCTGCTGGTATCCGATCCGGTAACGGCCGTGGTTGGTAGGCTCGGGTATTTGATCGTTAAACTGAGAGGGATTGGTGTCATTGGCATAGTAGGCAAGGAAATGCCCCACGCTCCGGTCATCCTTCCCGAATTTCAGATTGGCATCAAACCCGATCGCATAGCCATGAAGGGTGCGATAATCTTGGCGAATGGTGGCTAGAAAGTTATCCCCCGTGCCGAGCGGAAAAGTATAGGAAGTCAGGAGATATCCCCCCCAATCGGAATCATACCCCGGGGAAAGCTGGAGACCATTGTGAGTGAGGCTCGAATAGGCGTAGGGGAGCCAGAAAATCGGAACGTTGCCGACATAGAGTGTTGTGTTGAGAAGAACAACACGGTCATTTGGATAGAGACGGATCGTGTGAGCATGCAGATGCCAGTCAGGCATCGAGGAATCAGAGGTAGTGATATCGGAATCGCGGAGACGGAACTCCCTGGTTCCAAAGCCCTTGGCGGAAAGGGAACTGAATTTCAACGGAGAATGCCCCCCGTCAAACTCGAGTGCCCTCATCTGCTTTGTCTCCAGATTGTAGAATGCCCTCTGTCCGTTGAAGAGGGAATCACCACTGTAAATCCTGACATTTCCCACCAGCAGCACATCGCGGGTGTCGGGATTATATTCCGCATGATCGGCATAAATGGCGATCCCGTTGTAATGGATCTGAACATTGTTGTCGGCCACGGCCACCCCGTTCTCGAAGCGCGTCTCCCCGTCAGCCGTGATCTCGACTGGCTTATCTCCGAAATTTCCGAATTGGGCACGGGAGGATGCCAAAAAAGCAAGCAGGAGGAGTGGGATCAGAAAGATACGACGCATGACGGCAGAATATTAGAGGCTAGGTGGCCCCCCCCTTCGTTCAAGGAGAAAATAGGTTCTTCCAAACTAGAAAATCAAAACTGTCTTACCTCTGATTCCCTAAGTGTCGGATATCTTCNNGCGAAAACAACGTCCTCAGCCATATTGGCGGAATGATCCCCGATGCGTTCAAGGCACCGGCTGACAAAAATCAGGTTTAGATAGCTTGGGAGATTCGCTGAGTCATCTTGCATCCGGTTTATCAGTGAATCCGTGAGTTCCCGGTTGAGCTGATCGAGTTTCTTGTCCCGTGACTTCATTTCCTTGGCTAGCTCCGCGTTACGTTCCGCAAAGGCACGGACTGCATCATCAAACATAGAAAGGGAAATACTGATGAGTTCATCAAGAAGGTGGAGTTCTGGGAGTGAGGGGTATTCATTCAATTTGCGGGCCCGTCTGGCAATATTAACGCCCTGATCGGCAATCCGCTCGATATTGGCGCCGATTTTCATCGAGGAAACCACCTCCCTCAGATCAGATGCGACGGGTTGGAAACGGCTCATCACCTCAATGCCTTCACGGTCAATCTGCATCTCCAGNNCGATCTCCTCGTCGTCGGCGATGCTATTATTGCACCAGTCATCGTCTCGTTCCATGAGCCCCTTGATCGCATTCTGCAAGTTGGCCTGCGTGAGACTCGACATCATCAGCACACTTCCCCGCAACTGATCAAGTGCCGCGGTAAAAGTAGTGAGGGTATGTGGGCGTGGTGGCTCTGAATGCATGGGATGATCAGCCGAAACGGCCAGTGATGTATTCCTCGGTCTGTTT
>PLEU01000115.1 GCA_003136515.1 Spartobacteria bacterium | reverse complement strand
GGAGGGAGTTGTTCAGGCGCCTCTTTTTCAATGCGAACTTTCTCCATTTTGTCATCCATAGAACTCATTTGTTCGGAGATGGGCACCTCGAGATTATCATTGACCGTGGTTATCCCATGCACGGGATGGCCTGATTCCTTGGCTGCTCGCTCCTCAGCAACTTTTTCCGAAAAAACGTGATTCCCTTGATAAAAATCAACCACGGGCGTGGTTGTCTCGACAGGCTGGGCTGTAGCAAAGAGATATCTCCTGTTATTGGAATAAATTGCAANNGAGCAAACCAGCAAGAGCATCGTAAACTGATCGGCTCTCTTAGCATGCGGTTTGCGCCTGAAAAATCTTTCGGATCTGGATGCCACGGCCTTTTCCCCCTGATGCCAATATTCCACTTTTGAGGGATCAACAGGTGTAAATTGACGCTTTTTGGGTTGCTGGACTTCACCCGTCTCGTCACTTTGCGCCGGAACAACCGATGTGCGGGGCGCCACCGGAAACGGATCAAAATTTTCGAATTCCTCTGGATGAGTCATGCTAGTATTTAAAAGATACTCTTCATCGACGCGGTTTCCATCAAAAAAGCGATGCCACCGCCATATGTCAACTCTCACACCAATGTTGTGGGAACATATCCCCCTGACATAAAGCGTCATGTAGGAAAACGTGTATCTTTCCGTAAAGCTGACACCATACAGTGATGTCCTCATCATTTTTTTTCTCCATCCGAAGAATGCTCGAGCGATGCTCCATACCGGGCCTCATTCGTTACGTTGTGCTCTTCAACGCCCTTGTCTTTGTACTCCATTACCTCTCCCCGAACTTTATTTTCACCTTGGCCCTTGATCCCAAACTTGTCCTTCAAGGAGAGCTTTGGAGACTGATTACCTGGATATTCATTCCTGGGAGTTTCAGCCCGTTTTGGATCCTCGCTTTCTTTTTTCTACTGTTTCTGGGTGACGGCTTGGAACAGGCGGTTGGATNNTCTTTTATCTAAGCGGCATGATGCTCTGCACATTTGTCGCCTTTTCCTTCGGGCTTGCGGGAGCAGGGATTGTTTTTGCAGGAGCCAATATTTATCTCAATCTCTCGCTTTTACTGGCTCTCGCCACTATCTGCCCTGATCTCGAGATTCTGGTGATGTACATCCTCCCAGTAAAACTTTCATGGATTGCAATTATCAGCACGCTTTTCACGGTTGTGGGCACACTTGGACAACCTCCTGTCTTTGCAGCCACCCTTGGTGCCGTGTTCGTTAACTACCTTCTCTTTTTTCACCGGGAGTTACGCACCTCTCTGGGCCTCCTGCACCTTACCAGAAAGAGTGGGGCAAAATCCATGTTTCAGCGCCTGGATGCGGTGGTAGAATCTTCCTCCCTTCATCATTGCGAACACTGCGGCAGGACCGAACTCAGCAATCCCGATCTGGATTTTCGCGTAACCCGCAACGGATTTGAATATTGCATCGAGCATCTGCCTAAGTAGGCCCCCCAAAAAAACTCTCTGTCATAGGCCCAACCTCGTATTGCCATGGAAGGCTGGATCTTTTAAAAAATCTCTCCTTCCACTTCCATGTCAGATCTTCTTTACCTCGATCACAATGCCACAACCCCGGTCGATCCCGAGGTGCGCGCCTCTATGCTTCCGTGGCTGGAGAATGACTTTGGCAATCCCTCCAGCGTCTATGGGATTGGCCGCCGGGCAGCCGGGGCCTTGAGTGTGGCAAGGGAACAGATATCGGCGCTCATCGGGGCAGAACCGTCGGAAATTCTCTTCAACAGCTGCGGCACCGAATCAACCAATACAGCAATACTTTCTGCGCTCGCGATCGATCCGGACAAACGTCACATTATCACCTCTGCGGTTGAACACAGCGCCACGATCAAACTCTGCGAATATCTGGCCACACGGGGCTATGAGATCACTTGGCTCCCGGTTAGTGACGGCGGAGAACTCGATCCATCCAGACTGGAGGCTGCGATCTCCTCGGATACAGCCGTGGTTTCCCTCCTCTGGGCCAATAATGAAACGGGGGTGCTCTTCCCCGTAGAAGAGATTGCCGCTATCACTACCCGAAAAAAAATCCCGCTCCACTTGGATGCCGTGCAGGCCGCCGGGAAAATTCCGATCAATCTTGAAGAAATCGGAGCCCAATATGTCTCCGTCTCGGCTCACAAACTCTATGCTCCCAAGGGGGTGGGCGCCCTTTATCTCAACCGACGCGCTCGCTATACGCCACTTTTACGGGGCAGTCAGGAGGAGGGTCGCCGTGGTGGAACCCAGAATGTCGCATCGATAGTTGCCTTTGGCAGAGCGGCTGAACTTGCAAAAGTCCACCTTTACACAGCCGCAGAGCGTATTGGTTTGCTGCGTGACCGACTGGAAGGGGATTTGCTTGCCACAGTAAAAGGCGTGCGGCGCAATGGCACGAATGAACCCCGCCTGCCAAACACCTCTAATCTCACCTTTTCCGGAATCGACGCCGAGTCAGCCCTCCTTCTCTTTGACCGTGAAGGCCTCTGCTGCTCGGCCGGATCGGCATGCAGCAGCGGATCAATCAACCCATCTCACGTTCTTACCGCCATGGGTGTAACCCGCAATGAGGCTCGAGCCAGTCTGCGATTCTCACTGGGCAGGACAACCACTGATTCCGATGTAGACCGTGCTATTGAAATCATCCGAACCACTGTTACAAAGCTTCGTTCTCTTAAACCCAAAGACGGCTCCCCCGTTCAATTTGCCGCATGATTCAATGCTGATGAAAACCACCCGCACTTGCCCTTTCCTGACAGCCATCACCTTTATCTCGTTAAGTTTAAACGGGTGCCTCGTCTCACCTGTGGAGAAGTCAGGTGGAATCGGGTCAGTAACCGTGACCAACTCCAATCCAAGCGCGATCATTAATGCTGCCCAAGGCGTCTTCCCAAACTACGGTTATACCCCAAGCACCTCCCATTTTCCAACATCTGTGTCTTTCGACAAAGAGGCCGACCGTTTCGCGAGGGTGATGTGGGGCAGTTATGGCGATCCTCAGACAATTCGTGTGAAGGTTCAGATCATTCCAATTCCAGGGGGTAACGACTACAGGCTCATCCCCAAGCTCTATACAATCAGCAATCTGGGCGAGGCTGGGTTTGAGAGCAAACGGCCGCTTGCCGGTCTCTGGAACAGTGAATTTGCTCCGTTGCTCAAGCAGGTGTCCTCCGAGGCATCCGGGGCAGGAACTCACTAGCCCCGAGGCCCGAATTAACCATGGGCGCCATCCTCGATAGCTGGCTCTTCTGTTCCCTTCTCTCGGCACTATTTGCCGGAATGACAGCCATTCTGGCAAAGGTCGGTGTGGAAGGAATCAATTCCAACATCGCCACAGCGATACGTACGACAGTCGTGCTTATCTCCACGTGGCTTCTGGTGGCAATCTCCCGATCACCCTTCACACCTGTAAGCATTTCCCTCCGCAGTTGGATATTTCTTGTTCTTTCCGGAGTCGCCACCGGGCTTTCCTGGATTTGTTATTTCAGGGCACTCCAAGTGGGGCTCGCCTCCAAGGTGGCACCCATCGATAAGCTCAGTGTCATTTTTGCCATTGCTCTGGCAGCTATCTTCCTACACGAGCCAGTATCATGGCATCAGTGGCTTGGAGGATTTTTGATCGTAGTCGGCGCGGTCGTTCTGGCCTGGGTATAAAAAACCCTTAGACTTGAACTCCTTCCATTATTTCCGTGAATCAACAATCACACAGGCCATGCCGGCAGCCACCGCCGACTGCCGACCTATCTCTGTATCTTCAAAAACCAGACACTCCGAAGGAAAAACGCCAAGTCGTCGCGCCGCTTCGAGATAGGGATCCGGGGCAGGTTTTCCAAGCTTGTAATCCTCGGAGGTCACGATGGCGTCAAACAGTTGCAGTATGCCAAGCCCTTCCAAGGTAGAAGTGACCGATTTGCGCCCTCCGCCAGAAGCCACAGCCATCGGTTTTTTCCCGTGAAGCGAATGAACGATATCTACAACCGCTTGTATCGGCTGCACGCCCGGCAGGAGATCAAAGTAGAGTTCTTCCTTAATGTGGACAATTGCCTCAGCGTTCATTGAGAGACCCTGCTGCTGATTGAGGGCTTCCACGATCTCCCGTGTGGGACGTCCTCCCCAACGATAGTAAAGGTCTTCTGGGAGAATCGCGCCGTGCGGCTCAAGCGCAAGTTGCCATGCCTCAAAGTGCAGTCCCATCGTATCGGCAAGCGTGCCGTCGCAGTCGAAGAT
>PLEU01000085.1 GCA_003136515.1 Spartobacteria bacterium | reverse complement strand
TAGACAGTTACTCAGCGAAACTGATCTTTGGTGACTGGCTATGGTGGTCCGATCAGGTCAATGGAACCGTACGGCTCGTTTCGCCGCAAGGCTTCGTGGCTGGCCGTTTGGCAAATCTGTCACCCGAGCAGTCGAGCTTGAATAAACAGATATATGGCATTATCGGAAGTCAGCGCAGCGGAAGTCCGGGGTCTGGACAGAATACAACATACTCTTCAGCCGATCTAAGTGCTCTTCTAGGTGCAGGCATTGATGTGATCTGTAATCCACAACCGGGTGGTTCATATTGGGGCGTCCGCGGTGGAAACAACACATCCTCCAACGCCGCAGTTGATGGTGACAACTATACCAGGCTGACCAANNCATGTATGGTCAAGGGATGCTTGGGAGCACAGACGGAACCGTCCCATTTACCGTGATTTGCGACAACTCCAACAACCCCACTTCACGGACAAGCCTGGGATATGTTCAATCAGACGCCCAGATCCAGTACCAGGCGATCAACGAGCGCTTTATTGTGAATGTCGAAGGTGGCCAGACAGTTCAGGTATCTTTACAGACACTTCCCGCCGGTCAAGTTAACTAGGAGGTCATTTAATGGCACTGACAGCATTCTCGATCGGCCGGGATACACAACTCATCGTAATGGGAGCGAGCGGTCGGCTTGACATAAGCCACGTTACCGCATTCGAGAGTCGCCAAATTACTAACCCGATTCGGGTTAGTTGTCTTGATGGCACACAACTCGGGGCTGAACTTCCGAAAGGGTGGGAGGGAAGCTTTGAGGTAGAACGCGGGTCTTCTGCTCTCGATGACTTTATTTCATCGATGGAGCAAGATTTTTACACAGGCGGTGGAACCACCCCTGGTACAATGTACCAGTACATAACCGAGGTGGATAGCTCAACGTCTACATACCAATTTGATGGCGTAGTCTTCAAGTTGGCAAGCGCCGGATCCTGGAAGGGGGATTCTAGCGTTAAACAAAAACTAGAGTTTTATGCAACTCGTAAAAGACGGATCTGATGACACCATCGCAAACTATTCAACACGAGGCACTCAAACCTGAGATCATCGTAGACACAACTGGGCGGCGTCTTTTAGTGCGAAATTTGACGGCACTGGACACTCTGAGGCTTTTCAAGGCCGCAGGTCCGATCTTAGCACAAAATGAACCCTGGCTATCCATGGCGGGTCTTGCATTTTCCGTCTTGGAGATCGATAGCGTGCCGGTGCCGGCCCCATTAACTGAGGTCCAAATCGAGAATCTTGTCGACCGCCTGGGGGATGTAGGCCTTCTAGCTGTCGCTAATGCGCTCAAAATCCGAGCGGACATCCCGGACCCTAAGTCTCAAGTGGGAAACTTGCCCGGCACCCTGTCCTGATCGACTGTCTCTATCTGGTTAGGAATGGGGTGCCGTTCGACGTTACATTCTCGCTTTCGGCCGTTGAGAGGGCAGCTTACGTGATAGCCTTAGGGATCCTTGAAGGACATATCTTTGACTGGGCGGCATTTGAGTGGAAAGATTTGTAGTCTATAGCAACTCTTGCCCCACCTACGATAGCAATAGGATTTTAGGGTATGTTCAGGGCAGACTCCGCGCGGATCGCTTGGTTCCTTGACCTCAAGCGTGTCTTAACTTTTCGGCATTTTTTGGCTCCAGAGAGAAGAGTTATTAGCAGCAAACGCGTATTGGACGCTGGTCAGCNNCGGGGCGGTTTTCAAGGGTTCTTCCAAATTCAGGGTCCGAAACGCCAGGACGAAGATCGCAAATACCGGACGTCTCCTGGTTCCGTATGCTGAACAAGATTGCGCCGAAGTCGGTGGCAAATATTATTGGATCGAAAACCATCCAAGCGCTCGTCACGTGGGCCACGGCTGACCCGACCCCACCAATTCAATCACAGGAATTACAGAAAGAACAACTTAGACCGTCAGAAGTGGCCTTTGGCTCCTCACGATCAACACCTTTTGCACCGGCAGCGGCCGTCCAGAGCATTCGCGACAAAACACATAAAGCCCTCNNGAACTTGCTTGGGACCGACCGGCCAAATTGGCCTTCAGGTGAGTCCCTCCCGAACAAGCGAGGCGCTCAGACCGATCAGCCTCGTTTACTGGATCGGGCACAAGGCCAAACCGGAGAAGGTGCGCCTCACCGCAGGTCGCCAGTCGTCTCGACACTGCACGTCGACGGTTCCACACTCGGTCGGTGGGCAATCCAGCACCTAGAACGAACCCTGGGTAAGCCCATTCCGGGGATGACAGGTGTAGACCCACGTGCAGCAATACCACGAACACGAATTTCACCATTTTGAGCAGGTGATTGAAATCATTGCAGGATTCTCCCATTCAAATTGGAACGATCGGACTACAAGGCTTTGAGATCCCATCCTCCATCCGCTTCGGGGGCCGCTACCGGCTAGTCGTTCACACTCTATCTGGCGGCCGCAGAATTGTAGAACGACTNNGAGTTAAGGGCGCGAATGTTTGACGAACTCCGTCAGTCGGGCGAAATTGTATGGTTGACTTGGCAGTCCTTTAGACGTCAGGTTGTAGTAAAAGGCTTCGTCGCCGAATATCATAGCCCTTGGTGGATTCCATATCGAGCAAGTTGTATGGCGGTTGACCAGTCAGGGGTTACCTCTGC
>PLEU01000039.1:11578-11764 GCA_003136515.1 Spartobacteria bacterium | reverse complement strand
CCCCTCCTTCCTCCGAAATATCTTTATTGCGGCTGTGTCTCTTTCCCTTTTGGGAATGTGCTTTCAGGCCGGCGCTCAGAATCTTCCATCAACCCAATCAACTCTTGCCACCGAAACCCCGGCACATCGGGATGCACGCATGGCGTGGTGGAGGGCTGCCCGTTTTGGGATGTTTATCCACTGGGG
>PLEU01000039.1:11324-11515 GCA_003136515.1 Spartobacteria bacterium | reverse complement strand
GGCATGAAGTACATCGTGATCACGACGAAACACCACGACGGGTTTGCGATGTTTCACTCTAAGGTGAATCCCTTCAATATCTATGATGCCACACCCTTTAAACGTGATCCACTCAAAGAACTGGCCAAAGCGTGCAACAAGCAGGGAATCAAGTTGGGATTTTATTATTCGCAGGATCAGGACTGGACGGC
>PLEU01000039.1:143-11277 GCA_003136515.1 Spartobacteria bacterium | reverse complement strand
CCGGATATGACTCCCGAGTTGGCAGGCAAGATTTTGGCACTGCTCAAGGACCACCCTCAGATCATCTGGAACAATCGTCTCGGGGGTGGTGACCGTGGCGATACGGAAACACCCGAACAGACAATTCCTGCCAATGGTTTTCCGGGACGTGACTGGGAAACCTGCATGACCATCAATGATACTTGGGGCTACAAATCCAAGGACACGAATTTCAAATCCACCGAAACCCTTCTGCGCAATTTAATCGATATAGCCAGCAAGGGGGGCAACTACCTACTCAATGTCGGACCGACTTCCAAGGGCGTCATTCCCCAACCCGAGGCGGATCGACTCCTAGCCATCGGCGCATGGCTTAAGGTCAATGGAGAGGCTATCTACGGCACAACGGCGAGTCCTTTTAAAAGGCAGTTGTCGTGGGGACGGGTCACCCAAAAGCCCGGAAAGCTCTATCTCGAGGTATTTGATTGGCCCAAGGACGGCAAGCTCCCGCTGCCCATCTCAAACACGAAAATCTCCGCCCACCTGCTCGCCTCGGCAGGCAAGTTGGATACGGTTTCAACACCGGATGGATGGCAAATCAGCCTCCCATCTAGCGCCCCCGACCCCATTGCCAGCGTGATTGAAGTCGATCTGGACGGCCCTGCTCTGCCCATATCGCCTGTCTCGGCCACGCAGGCCCCAGATGGCTCCATCACATTGAATGCCGCTGGCGCAGATCTGAGCGGCGTTTTGCACCTGGAGAATGATCCGCCCAATATCGGCTCATGGACCAAGGTGGGGGATTCCGCCGTTTGGACGGTGAAGGTGACTCATCCCGGTTCCTTTAAAGTCTCTTTGAACTACGCCTTGGATCCCAGTAGCAAGGATAGCGAGGCTGAGATCTCCACGGGAGGCAGTTCCGTGAGTTTCGACCCCGAGATTACAGGTTCCTGGTCGAATTATGAAGTAGGTGATGCTCCCGAATTGCTAAAAATACCCTCTCTCGGAATCGTGCAGATCACAGTATTTAATAAACTCAATCCAGGCATTGGGCTCATGAATCTGCGCGGTGTCACCCTTACCCCTGCAGGTACCTGAGGCTTCTTTTTCCCAAGAAAAAATACCTACCATCGGCTCCAAAAAGCAAAGGCGACAGAACATGGAAAACAGCGACTCAACAGCGAGCATCCTTGATTGGCTGGGGATTGCCTTTGTGTCACATTGAGCTCATGATCACGCTTTCCATCCGCGATCTTCAAATGAATAGGGGTGACTGGATCCGCAAAGCAGCTGGCAGGGAGGGCATCGTCGTTCTGGACAGGAGGCATCCGGTGGCCGGAATGATACCCTATTCTGAAAGCGAAAGGGGCCTATCGTTTTCGCAGCGCACGCTTGTGAAGGGGGTTGAAGGAATTAGGCGTTGGGAGATTGACTAGCGGGCTTTCATTTCCAAGGACCGCGACCGGGGATGATTTATTTCGACACGTCCTATCTGGCCAAGTGCTACCTAAACGGGCACGGGAGTGCAGTTCAGGGAACTGGCAGCCTCCAACGGCGATGTGGGCTGCCGTGCCTGCGGACGCATTGAGCTAGCCGCGACTTTTCACCGCAACCTCCGGCAACGCACTGGCAGAAAGGGAATCAGGTCGGAAGCGGTCCGTGGTGGCGATAATCGGTGATGGCTCATTTCAATATTCCTTACAGAGCGTTTACACCGTGGTACAGCAAGGCGCGCATGTGATATTTCTAGTACTTCGCAACGGTGAATACGGGATCCTCAAGGAGTTTGCCGTTTTGGAAGAAACCCAAGTGTTCCCGGCCTCGATCTTCCGGGACTGGATATTGTTTTGCTTGGCAAGGGGTACGGGGCAAATTCCACTCACGCTGGCACCCGTTACGAAATCACTTTGGCCTTTAAAAATGCCCTGGCATTCAGTGAAACCAGTGTTATCGAGATTCCGATTACAAAAAAATTAAACAAGCTCCTAGGTTAAGAAAAAGTAGGAACCTCTGCAGTCGGGATAACAAGTGATTCAACTTAACAACGCAAAGGTGCGCTGCGAAGAGGCGGGAGAAGTGATCCTTTCCCCCAATTCTCATGAATAAGTCTAATTTAAAACCCAGGCCTGCCCGCCCTGATTCGCGCAGAAAAATCCCACGCGTTGTTTGCCTCTAGCGCAGCGGGGTTGATGCGGGCGCGTTTTTTGAGTTCGGCGAATGGAAGTCCGCCCGTGGCGATTGTGTGACGCTCGAACATGAGTTCATCGCCTTTGCCATTAATGAGGAGTCGCCAGTCCCATGGCATGCGCTCACCCGAGGGGGATTGCTGCCGAATGGCTGTGGTGCAGTTGGCCGTGATGGCGTTGTACCAGCGCGCTTGGTCGTGGAGTTGGTTGATCGAGGAGAGGTATTGCTGGAAGCGGTTGCGGGCCTGAGCGGGAGTGGAGAGCATGTGGTACAGATAAAGGTCCTCTCCCTTACGGTAGTTGGTGCGGACACGAATGACGTCGCGCTCGTCGGAGACGATATAGATTAACTCAAATTGCCGATAGAGGCCGCCGATGGCCGAGTATTCCTGGCCGACCCTTCTTCGTGTCTCGATGGAAAAGCAGAGGGGAGGTGCATCGGCGAACTGAAAGCTCACAATGGGATGAGCTATCCAGGGGGATCCCCAATAGTTGATAAAGAGATCCATTCCGGTGATGCTGGAAAGCCGCACGGTGCGCATTTCCCAGCGCGGAGTGTATTCGCTCGAGGTGAGGTAGTCGAAATTTCGAACATTGTGTAGAGTGACCAAGTCCCCGTTGATCTCCGCATAGGCGGTTTTGGCAACATCGCTCTGCCATTTCCTCTCGTTGCTGGGTTTGAGAGTCAACCACCATGCGAGGACTATCAGGAAAGCCGCGAAGATTGCGCCGAGTTTCCTCCAACTTTCACGCAGGAAAAGAAGTGCCCCGATGAGGGTGAGCAAGAATGCCCAGGCGGCTGCGCTTTTGGCTATGGGAAAATCGTAGTAGAGCGCGCCAGTGGACCATGCGGCGCAGCCTAGGGCCACAAGCCACAAGAGACCTATTACCATTGCTGTTGCAGCGCACCCGATCATTCCAAGGAATCCCGAAAGAGTATGCTCCTTGGCTGCTGAGGTGGTCATAGCGGGTATTCTCTGAGGATGCGCTCCAGTCCACCATTTCTGTCAACCAAAGTCGCGAAACTTTAGGCCCACAGATGAGATGCAATCCTAGAGCTGCGGTTAAACAGCCACTCAAAGCTTCAGGATCTGGCCGTGAGCGAGACGCCATAATGCATCGCAGCTTTGTTTCCTGCCGCCATTATTCACGAGATACAGCCGTTACTTTTGGAATCTTCAAAAAGGCGGTAAACTGCGACAGAGTGAAACCTGGCTACGTGCGAAATACACGGATCTCTTTTGGTTGATTTGGTTGTGGTATGGATTTTGCTGTGAAGTATTTTTTCGTCTTTCAAGAGGCTTCTGCCAGAACATATCTGGTGAAAATCTCTTTGTAGGCGCTGATTTTTTCCTCCCCTCGCACTACTCGATCACTACAATGTCTTTTTCTGTCAGCCCAAGCTCACAAAAATCTTCAATTTCTCATCAATAATGCCGCGATGCAAAATCCGACGAAACAATGAAATCACCAAATAGTTACCACAATTCACTCCTGCGCTGAATTGTTTTGGCTTATTCCTCTTAACATATTCCATCCCTAATAGTTATATGATCAATCATCCCTGTTTATCTGATCAACCCAGCAGGAGCTTTTTGAATCTTGCTTTAAAAGATATAAGTTTTGGTATGGTCCGTTTAGCGTTTATTGTGGGAACATTCTACCCTGCGTTATTGACGGTCGGACTTGCAGCACCTTATCCCAACCTCTACGTGGGAAGTAACTCCAGCTTGGCTACAACAAACTTCTCCTCTGGAACTATTAACTACGCTAACGCATTCGTCGGCTACAGTGATGTAGGTAATACAGCTAATGTAGTTAGCAACACACTCAGTATCGTGNNTCAGGGACGGTTCTGAATCTTTCAAGCAATGCCTACATCGGCTACAACGGGTACAATGGCAGCAATAACGAGATGGAAGTGGCTGCCGGAGGTGTGGTGACCGATTCTAATGGTTATATCGGATATAGCAATAATTCCTCAGGCAACTATGCCAGCGTGCTCGGGAGTGAGAATGGGAGTAATTCCCTCTGGAGCAACAGCGGCACGCTGACGGTGGGTTACTCCGGAGGCGGTACGCTGACCCTGGCCAACGGTGGAACGGTCGTGGCAGCAGGTGGTCTCACGATCGCCAGCAACAGCGGTTCGGTTGGCACACTCAATATCGGTTCATACGGGGGAAGCGACACATCGGGTATTCTTATTGCACCCACAATCAGCTTTGGTAGCGGCACCGGCACAATCAACTTCAACCAGACCAATGCCTTTACCCTGACCAACGCAATCACTGGGGCCGGATCGATCCAGCAACTTGGCACTGGCACGACGATATTGACCGGTTCCAATACGTATTCCCTGGGTACTGTAATCACGGCGGGAACACTTCAGATCGGAGATGGGATCACGGATGGTTCCATTCAGGGAAATGTCACCAACTCAGCCCAGCTGGTGTTTGATCCCGCAGCATCCTCAACGGCCCTCTTTTCTGGAACAGTCACTAATGTGGGAGCAAATTCTGATGTACTCATATCTAGCGGCACGCTTCAACTGGGCAATGGTAGCAGTACAAGCAGCATTTTGGGATTTACTGATACCAATAGTGATGGAGGAAGCGGAGGAAAGGCTCTAACGGCTACAAACGGGGCGAATTTTTTGAATAGCACCTCAGCTTTCATTGCTGGTGGCTATGGCGGCAAAGGTTCGGGTGGTTCCAGCAACGGATACAGTGCTACCGCTGGCAGTGGTGGAGGAGCAGGCGGCGGGGCTGTCAGCTACGCAGGAACAGGAATTTTGTCGAATGCCGGCAGCATCGGTGGAGGTTTTGGTGGCAATGGTGGCAACGGTGCAACCGGTTCATCAGAAGGTTCCTCTGGGGGTAGCGGAGGAGCAGGTGGCGGGGGTATTAGCTTCGCAGGAATGGGAGTTATGTCCAATTCAGGCAGCGTCACTGGTGGGTATGGGGGTAGCGGCGGTTATGGTGGTAATGCGAATTATTCAAGTGAGTATGCTAGCTATGCTGGTTCTGGGGGTAGTGGGGGAGCAGGTGGCGGGGGTATTAGCTTTGCAGGAATGGGAGTTATGTCCAATTCAGGCAGCATCACTGGTGGCGCCGGTGGCAATGGCGGTGCTGGCGGCTACGCTCTTAACAATAATGCCATGGGTGGAGCAGGTGGCAACGCTGGCAACGGCGTTAGCTTTGGAGGGACCGGATTTTTGACTAATTCAGGCACGATCGCCGGCGGTAGTAGCGGCAACGGAGGCTACAATGGAAACTTCCCGGCCATAAGTGGCAACGGTGGGATGGGAGTGAGCTTTATTGGTAGTGGCACACTCATCAACAGCGGCACCATTTCTGGAGGAAATAACGGTTTTTCTCAGTTTGGTCCTCCTACCCCTTCTCTAGCTCTTGGTGTGGTGTTTTCTGGCGCATCCAATACGCTGGTCAATCTTGGCAGTGGGACAATCAATGGGGGTGTCTCAATGGCCGGAAGTAATAATTTAGCCACCCTCTTTACTGGTGGGGTTATCAAGGGTCCACTGGATATTGGTGGGGCTCAATCCTCAACGTTGACTTTGGATGGTCAGGGTACAGCAAGTTGGTCCACCGCCGTTACCGGCACTACATCTTTCGGAGGTAGTCTCATTAAGCAAGGAGCAGGAACTTGGAAAATAGATAGCTCATTGGGGAATCCTACATCTGCCTTGATTACGGCTGGGACGCTTCAGGCAGAAATTACGAATGCTCTGGGCGCCGGAGAGGTGACCCTCACCAATAGCGCCACACTCTCGCTTGCTACCAATCTGATTGTAAGTTCTCTTCTCTGGAACAGTACAGCCACCGTCGCGCTCAACCCAAATACCTATCTCACCTCAACGGGTGTAGTGACCCTCACGGGTGCAGGAACTAATGACTTCAACCTGAGTGGGTGGAGTCTTGGTAGTTCGCCCGTGGAACTTCTCTCCTATGGCTCTGGCAGCTTGCTTTCGACGAAAGATTTTAGCGCGTTGGGAGTGTCCGGTTACACACTGAGTCAGTCCAACAACGCCCTCTGGATCTTCATTAATCTCCCCGACCTCTATGTTGGGAGCAACTCCACGGTTACCCCTACGAACTTCACCTCCGGCACGAACATCTACGGAAATACCTATGTCGGATACGCAACCAATGCGGACAAAAATCTCCTGACTATCAGCGGGCAGGGAACCATCCTCACCAATTCGACGTATCTCGAGGTTGGAGTCTCTGGTTCCGGCAACCGGATGGTGGTCACAAATGGTGGTGTGGTTACTGATGCGACCGGAAATATTGGATTATATGCTGAGGCTTCCAATAATTCTGTTCTGGTTGCGGGAGCGGGATCGACTTGGAGCAATCGTTTCAATATCAATGTGGGTGAAGCTGGATCGAGTAATAGTGTCGTGATCTCTGGCGGAGGGAAGGTCTTTGATGAGAATGGTTTCATCGATTCTCCTGAAGTAAATTCTTCTAATAATTCAGTGCTAGTCACCGGATCAGGATCCCTCTGGAGCAACAACAGCGATCTTTATGTGGGTGCTAGTGGGACAAGCAATCGGCTTGTCATTTCCAGTGGCGCCACAGTTATTGATTCCAACGGTTATATTGATAGGGGGTTGGCTTCATCCAATAATTCGGCTCTTGTGACGGGCAGTAATTCCCTTTGGAGCAACAACGGCGTGCTCTATGTCGGTTATGAAGGAACGGGAAACATGCTCAGCATCTCCAACGGAGGAAGAGTTGTCGTGACCGGAAATACGAATACGAATGATTATGTGATCGGGAATGGATTTGTAATCGGTTATGCCATCAACTCTTCCAATAGCACAGTGACGGTGACCGGAAGCAATTCCCTCCTTACCAATACCAGTCAGAACAACGACTCCTTTAATGTCGGCTGGTATGGGAGTTCCAACTCGCTTGTCATCTCCAACGGCGGCACGGTGGATACCAAATACGGCAACATTGGCTACACCAATGGAACGGGTAATTCGGTGCTGGTGACCGGAAGTAACTCTGCCTGGAATGGATCAGAGCTCTATGTCGGTCACTGGAATTCCGGCAACTCGCTCACGGTCTCCGCCGGAGGCCATGTTCTTCTGGATAGTTACCTCGGCGTAGGATCGTTTCAGCCTGGAGCCAACAGTAACACAGCGATTATCTCCGGAGCTGGATCGCTGCTGAGCGTGGGCTCAAGCGGCGAGATCGATGTCGGTGGAGAAAACGGCTTTGGGAATAGTCTGCTCATCACCAACAAGGGAGCAGTTTTCAGCCAGACGGCGATCATCGGTAGTTATGGGGGCGATACCAATATTTCCTCAAGTAACTCAGCTTTAGTGACCGGAGCGGGGTCTGTCTGGACGAATACCGGTACATTCACCATCGGTCAGACCGGTGGCGCAAACAGCCTTGTTATTACAAACGGCGCCCATGTGATCAATGGGGGGGATGCCGTCATCGGTGACTTCAGAACCGCCCAGAGCAACTCTGTGCTCGTGACCGGCGCCGGCTCCCTCTGGAGTAACGCTGGAACCCTGACCATAGGTAATTCGGGCAGTGGAGCCTTGACCCTCAGCGCAACAAGTGCAGTTTCGGCCAGCAGCATCGTCATAGCATCTCAGGAAGGCTCAAGTGGAACGGTCAATATCGGCACTCCCGGTGGCAACAGCCCTGGAGGAATGCTCAGTACCCCGGCCATAACTTTCGGCAACGGCAGCGGAGCCCTGAATTTCGACCAGAGCAATACGGCTGCTTTGACAAGTACGATCTCTGGGGTAGGAACCATCCAGCAGCTCGGCAGCGGGACAAGCATNNCAAAGGGACTCTGCTGGCGGCAAGCACCAACGCGCTGGGTGTGAGTGCAGTGAGTCTCAACGGCGGCACCCTCTCGCTTCAAACCAACCTTAGCATAGGCTCTCTGGTCTGGAATAGCAGTGGTACGCTGGCCCTCCCCGAACTGGGCAAGGGCGACTTCCTGGATGTGACTGGCTCTCTTTCTCTCGCGGGACCAAGCACCAATAATTTCAGTTTAAGCCAAAGCGCGCTCGGTTCCATCCCAACCGAACTGCTTGGCTGGGGCTCCACGAACAGCGAGTTCGGAACGGGTAACTTCTCACTTCCCGGGGTGAATAATTACTATTTGAGCATCAGCAACAATGCCCTCTGGGCGCAGATCCTGACCAATCTCTATGTAGGGAGTAACTCGACCGTGGCGGCAACCAACTTCATCTCCGGCTCACAACTTTACTTTAACACCTATGTCGGATTCTCCAGCAAGGCATCTAAGAATTTACTCTCGGTGAGCGGACCCAACACGTTGCTGCGTAACATTACCAATCTCACCGTCGGAGTTGCCGGCAGCGGCAACAGCATGGTGATATCCAATGGGGGAACGGTGTTGGATGTCAATGGTTCCATCGGTTCGGCTAGCACCTCCCTGAGCAACTCGGTTTTGGTGACCGGAGCGGGATCTAGTTGGAGCAACAGCGGAAGTGTGACGATTGGCAATGCTGGCAGCGGGATACTCACAGTGACCAGCGGAGGCAATGTCGTTGCTCAGGGGGGCATTATGATCGCCGCTCAGACCGGCTCCTCAGGAACACTTGGCATCGGATCACTCCCATCCTCCGCAGGCTCCGGTACACTCACTACACCTGACATCACCTTTGGACTGGGTAAGGGAACCATACTGACCAGCGGAACCTGGCAGGCAGGCTCCAATGCAATTCTCCCCGGCACACCTCTCTTCGTGGATGATCCATTTCAGGTGGCCTTGACCAATTCCACTCTCAATCTTGTGATCCCTCTGGGAGGTCTTACCAACTCTGGCAGTTTCACCTACACATTCAACCGATCCGGTTCGAGCTTCTATGAGATCGCCACCACCAACGGTGTCAACTTGCAACCTATTGCAGACACCACGTGGGATAATACCAGCACGAACTGGCATACCAATTCAGGAGGACCGGCTCTCGTCTTTGCCCCCGATGACAATTTCCTCTACAATGCGACCTTTTCGGCAACCGGCACACTTACTGTCCCTACCAACGGAGTGACGGCCAATCAGGTAAATTTTATTGACATCTTGGATCAGAACATTGGGGGGGGCGTCATCAATGCAACCTCCTTTACCAAAAGCGGATCGGGTCTGCTCAATATCTCCAATAACCTTTCTCTGATTGGAAGCTTCTCTAATACGGGAGCTGGTTCGGCCAACCTCTCCGGAACTATCCTAAGCGGATCTATCACTCAAAGCGGAACCGGAACCTTGAACCTATCCGGAAAAAACTCCTATGGGGGAGGCACCGTTCTGAGTGGCGGCACCCTGGCTATCGGCAACAACTCAGCCTTCGGTAGCGGTTCCCTTTATGTAGAGGGAAATGGCACTCTGAGCGGAAGTTCCACCCTTAATGTCGCTAACCCACTCACTATCCTTGGGAAATCTGTATTGACCGTAAATGTGACGGGAACAAGCAACAGCCTTAGCGAATCGGGAGTCATTGGGGGGACTGGTTCCCTTTTAAAGACAGGGACAGGAAGCGTGACCCTTTCCGGAAGCAATAGCTTCACCGGAGGCGCGACCATTACTCAAGGCATTCTGGCGGCAAGTTCCCTGGGCAGCGGAGCACTTCTTATTGCTCCAGCCAAGGGGAACCAGGCGGGCTTTATCGACACTCTGGCCAGCGGCACCCTGAGTTTGGGAGCAATTACAATGAGTGGAGGTTCGACTCTAGGCATTGAAAATCCCTATGGTTCGATTTTATCCAGTGGTGCTATTTCCATTACCGGTACCAACAACTTTATCGATCTCTCCGGAGCATGGACCAATCTAGGCACCTATTCGCTACTTACCGGCTCCAAGCTAACAGGTAGTGGGCTGAAGGTGCTCGATCTCTCCGGCTCCTTTCTGGGAGGGGCGGATCTTCTTCTAGGCAAAACGACTAATTACGGTGGCCTCCTTTATAGCCTCACCGATACCTCCTCAGCTTTGGAGTTGAGCATCAGTCCAATTCAAAAGGTGGCCATGCTCCCTTTGGCTTCGATATATTCATCTGAGGGAGACGTTATGAGCGTGAACCCAGGAGTTCTTACTCTCCAGGCGGTACCAGAACCCTCCGCCTACCCACTTCTTGGACTTGGCGTGCTAGCTTTGCTTAGTGTTTTGAAGTTGAGAAGGCTGAGCATTAGAAACTCGAAGACCACGCGACCCAACTCAGGAAACATCGTTTCTAAGATGAGATTCTAGGTAAGCCTCAGAGGATTCTGGGGTTCTATCCTAACCATCCTCGGAGGCTCACGGGAGCGGGAGGAGTGAAAGTTATAAGGACTACCGTAGCTGGTAGTAAAACTACCGCCTAATCACTTCTATCTGGCAAAGCCTGCGCAGAGCTATTTCCTTTTGGCAGCGTCTTTAGCAAGAGCGCCTCCAACACGACCCCAGAAACGCCATTGCTGGTTCAGCGGAGGCTGCGCGTCATTGTTCGCAACGATAACAGTACCGTCTTTAGGGGTATTCATTGCCGATGCGACTAGAACAAGATTTGTAGTGAGTAAATAGTACTGGGTATAAGCAGCAGAGACTACGCCGACGATGTAACCGTCGCAGTTATCCGGTTTTGCGAAAAACTGCGTAAATCCGGAATGGTCGACGTAAGCAGTCTGCGTCGTCGGCAATGTCTCGCCACTATGAGTCAACCCCAGAGCCGTCGTTAATTCCGAGTTTAACGATCTCCGGATCGTCATATCACCGATGATTGCATTGAGTTGTGCATCTGAGACCCGAAGGTTTGGAACTGTCGACGTGTCCTGTGAGAAACCCAGCGGAGTGAGAGCAAGCAAAGCAGAGATCATCAGCACCAGAATCACATCGGCGCAGAGACATTTTCCGGGGGTGGTCATGCTCATTTAGTAGATCACGCATCCCCCAAGTTTCCAATACGGATATTTCAGTTG
>PLEU01000039.1:0-133 GCA_003136515.1 Spartobacteria bacterium | reverse complement strand
TTGCCAAAGGGATAAAGCCGGTGTTCTCCTTTGCACCTTCATGAAGCAGCGGGACCTCCCCTTAACAAATTCACCGGCGAGAATCCTCATCGCCAGCCTCGCCGGGACAGCGATCGAGTTTTTCGATTTCTAC
>PLEU01000082.1 GCA_003136515.1 Spartobacteria bacterium | reverse complement strand
TGTCAATCTCGGCCACCTCTTCCCCGATGGCCACTTCTGCTCCTTCGGCAACCTTGGTTTTGAGTATTCCGGCCTCTAGGGCGGTGACTTCGGAAGAAACTTTGTCGGTATCGAGGGTGAAAAGCAGGTCGCCCACCACAACTTGATCCCCATCCTTCTTATGCCAAGCAGAGAGGACGCCGGAAGTGATGGATTCGCCAACGGCGGGGATAATGACAGGAACACTCATGGAACGGGTGATGGGATAGGTTGAAAAAGTGGCTCGCTGGTCTTTAAGTCGATTTTTCTCCGAATGCCTGGGCAATAAGCGTGGCCTGCTCGACTTTATGGGCGGCGCTGGTGCCGACGGCCGTACTGGCTCCAGGTTCACGTCCTGCATAATAGATCATTCGACCAAAGAATTTCATGAGGCGTGGCAGTAGATGATTCCATGAACCCATATTTTCAGGCTCCTCCTGACACCAGACGATTTCCTTCGCTCCAAGATATGGGGCGGTGAGTTCTCTGAGAGCCGTCTCATTCAAGGGATAGATCTGCTCAAGACGGATCAACGCACTCTTCTCACTCCATCCATGCTGTTCTCGATAGTTTTGAAGATCGTAAAAGACCTTTCCGCTGCAAAGAATGAGTCGCTCAACTTGTGAGGGATCAACAGGCTTGCTTCCCTCCAGAATTTCATGGAAAGCGCCAGCGGTGAAATCCGAGGTTGTCGACGCGGCAAGATCGGATCGCAACAGGCTCTTTGGCGCCATCACGATGAGGGGTTTGCGGAAATCGCGGAGCATTTGACGGCGCAGGACGTGGAAATACTGAGCGGAGGTCGTCAAATTACAAACTTCCATGTTTTCGTCTGCACAGAGTTGGAGGAATCGCTCCAAGCGGGCGCTGGAATGCTCCGGTCCCTGTCCCTCATAACCGTGCGGCAGGAGCATGACAAGCGAGCAGGGGCGGAGCCACTTCGTCTCTGCGGAGGCAATGAACTGATCGATGATGATCTGGGCACCGTTGGCAAAATCACCGAACTGAGCCTCCCAGAGGCAGAGCATCTCAGGATAGTCCATGGAGTAGCCATAGTCAAAGCCGAGCACGGCGGCCTCGGAAAGTGGGCTATTGTAAACGCAGAAGCGCGCCTGCCCTGCGGCCAGATGCAGCAACGGGATATAGCGCTCTCGAGTCACCTCATCATAGAGGACGGAAAGACGGTGGCTAAAGGTGCCACGGCGGCTGTCCTGTCCGGAAAGTCGAACCGGAATCCCCTGAAGCATGAGTGATCCGAATGCAAGCGCCTCCGCGTAAGCCCAGTCAAAAGGCCCACCCTTCTCAAAGACCTCGCGCCGCCGCTCTAGGACAATCTTACGGACTTTTGGCAGCACGCGGAAATCAGATGGGACGGTTGTTAGTCCATCGACAATGGTTTTCAGCGTCTCTCCGGAAATCGCGGTATTGACTGGCGTAAAGGAATAAGCCGGTTGGAAAACAGCCGTTGATCCCACGAATGCTTTTTGATTGGACTTCACATCGGTCTCAATCCCCTTCTTCATCGCGGCAAGCCCCGCCTTGAGCTGGTCTTGGGATTTCTTCCAGCTTGCGTCGAACTGCTCCCGGGTCAGCGTTCCGATAGTTTCTGCCTGTTTGAGGAAGACCTCGCTTGGGCGGGGATGCGAACGTATCACCTTGTAAAGATCGGGCTGTGTGAAGAAAGGTTCGTCCGCCTCGTTGTGCCCGTATCGTCTGTAGCAGACGATATCAACCACCACATCCTTTCCAAATTCCTGCCGGAAGGCCAGTGCGATTCGGGCTGCCTTGGCAACGGCGATCGGATCATCCCCGTTCACATGGAAGATCGGGGCCTCCACGAACTTGGCGATGTCGGTGCAATACGGTGTGGAGCGGGCGTCCGCAGGAAGCGTCGTGAATCCGATCTGGTTGTTGACAATGAAGTGGACGGTTCCACCGACCCGGTAGCCGGGAAGTTGCGAGAGGTTGAAGCATTCCGCCACGATTCCCTGACCGGGAAAGGCTGCATCGCCGTGAATCAAGAGTGGCAGCACTTTTTTTCGTTCCACCGTGTCCTGAAGGATGCGCTGGCGGGCACGGGCCTTCCCAAGCACAACGGGATCGACCGCTTCGAGATGGCTCGGGTTGGCAGCCAGATAAACTTCAACCTCCTCACCATGCTCATTGACCCGGGTGGTCTGATAACCGAGGTGGTATTTCACGTCGCCGCTGGCTTCACCAAGATCCGGTGAGTATTTGTCACTAAACTCGTTGAAGATGACCTCGAAGGGTTTCTTCATGAAATTCGCGAGGACATTGAGCCGCCCGCGGTGCGACATGCCGAATACAATCTCCTTGATGCCGTGGGATGGGGAGCGCAGCAGAACCTCCGAAAGGGCAACCATGACCGACTCGCCACCCTCAAGCGAGAAGCGCTTGCTACCAACATAGGTGGTGTGGAGGAAATTCTCGAAACTCTCGGCCTTGTGCAGCGTCCGCAGGATGCGGAAATGGGGCGTGGAGGTGTTGATCTTTTCCGCAGGAGCCTCAAAATGCTCGCGAATCCAGTGACGGATGCGCGGATTTTGTATGTGCATGTATTCGATGCCCAGAGTGCCGCAATAAATCAATTTAAGCTCATCAACGATGGTGCGAAGTTTCAGCGGCTCCCCGTCATGAAAGGAACGGCAGGCCACCGTCTCATCGAGATCGGCCGCATTGAGTCCGAATTCCTTGAGATCCAACAGCGGTTGAACGGGAGTCTCTTTGCTCAACGGATTGATGTCGGCCAACGTGTGGCCGAGGGTGCGATAGGTATAGACGAGCGCCTCGACTCGGCTTTCAAGCGTGGCAGAGGTTGGAGAAACGCCCGCGTCGGGAGCCGGAATGGCCCCGTTCAGAGCGGTCTTGGTACTGTTTTTCTGGTAACGGGCAAAGCCCAGCTCAAAGCCTTCAAAGAACGAAGACCAGTCTGTTGTTACCGAAGCAGCATCGTGGCGCCACTTCTGGTAGTTTTCATCGATGACCGCTTCGTTCCAGCGGGCCGTGAATGATGTGCTCATGAATTGGATGGAAATCTTCTATAATCGCGTCGCATTACTCCTGTATCTCATCGCATTTTTGCGCTTCAAACAGAACATTCACATCTAGCAGAACAGGGGTGGGGGGCAAGGGAAACACTGAAGAAATCCCAAGATCCCCAATTGCCGCCGAAATGCCCTCCTTGCACCGGAGTGTGGTGGTCGCTAGATTTGAGCACTTATCCCCATACCATGATTGTTGTTAACGGACTTACCAAAAGCTACGGATCCACCGATGCGGTCAGGGATCTCTCCTTTTCGGTAAACAATGGCGAAATTGTAGGATTTTTGGGTGCGAACGGTGCCGGAAAAAGCACAACGATGCGGATTCTTTGCGGTTATCTCCCAGCTGATGCAGGTGAGGTCAGGATAGCCGGATTCGATATCTTCAGTCAGTCCATTCAGGCACGCTCCCGCATCGGTTATCTCCCTGAAAATGTCCCCCTTTACCCCGAAATGCGCGTCAGGGAATATCTGGCTTACAGGGCGGCTCTCAAGGGAGTCCGTTCCCGGCGCATTCCGGAAAAGGTCGAGGATGCCTTGGAACTTTGCGGACTCAGTCATGTGCGGCGGCAACTCATCGGCACCCTCTCCAAAGGATACCGACAGCGTGTCGGCTTGGCGGACGCGTTGGTCAACGAGCCTGACATCCTGATCCTAGACGAACCAACCATCGGTCTCGATCCCAATCAAATCCGGGAAGTGCGCTCCCTGATCAAGAGACTTTCCGCACGCCACACAATTCTCCTCTCCAGCCATATCCTAAGCGAAGTCGAGATGACCTGCTCCCGATTGCTCATTCTCAACAAGGGCCGTATCGTCGCCACGGGAACTCCCGCGGAATTGCGGGAACGCTCTGGAGTCACCCTTTCGGGTGCCGTCCGACTTGAGATCCTCCTTCCTTCTTCGACAAACGCTCCGTCCGCGCTCCAGCATCTTCGCCATCTACCAGGAATTGCCTCGGTCAGTGTGCTTGGCGCAGCCGGGGAGAGCGCCACGTTTGAAATTATTCCTTCAGGCAGCGATCCCCGCATCGCTCTTTTTGAAGAGGCAGTCAAACAGGGATGGAAGCTACGTGAGCTCTCGGCGAGGGAATCCTCCCTTGAAGAAGTCTTCACTTCCTTTGTCGGCACTGCCTCAAGCCAAGAGAAATAATTATGCGCGTTTTCTGGACACTTTGGAAAAGGGAGGTCGCTTCAGCCTTCCAGACCCCCATGGCATGGATCATCATTTTTTTTCTGCTGTTGGTCACGGGGTTCAACTTTTACGCAGGCGTCACGGTGCTCAATCACGGCCCGACGGAAGTCACCGTCGTAGAATCCTTCTTCAACACAATCTTCTTCTGGTTCGCCTTCCTGCTCCTCTTTCCCCTGCTCACGATGCGGCTTTATTCGGAGGAATACCGCTCCGGCACCGTCGAACCGTTGATGACAGCCCCCGTTCGCGATTCCCACGTCGTGCTGGCGAAGTTCTTCGGAGTCCTCTTCCTCTACTGCATGCTCTGGCTTCCTACCTCTCTGTATTTCCTGATCTTCTGGTGGCAGACCCGCCTCCACGCAGCAGGAGCTATCGGAGCCTATTTCGGCTCCTATCTGCTGCTCCTCCTGATGGGAATGTTCTACCTTTCCCTCGGCTGCCTCTGTTCCTCGCTCTCACGCCATCAGATCACGGCGGCAGTAATGACCTTCTGCGTGGTCTCGCTCTTTTTCTTCACGGGCCTGCTTTCCTATCTCTCGGGTCATGTCAGCACAGTCCTTCAGGGTATCACTCTCACCTTCTCCCCCATTGATCAGATGACACAGTTTTCACGGGGGATCTTTGATACCCGTCCGGTCATCTGGTATCTTGTCATGACTGGGCTCTGTCTCTTCCTGACACTCCACTCGTTTCAATCCCGCCGTTGGCGTTCCTGAAACAATGCCTAAGACCCCCTCTCTAAAACCTCACTCCCTGCGGACCGTCCGGCTGCGTGTCGTGACGCAGATTCTCGCCGCCATCATCGTCGCCTTAAGCATTATTGGTTGGTCGCTGGGACACTATGCACGGTTCGACTTCAGCAGATCCCATAAATTTGAACTCTCCAACCAGTCGAAGGAGACTATGTGGAATCTCGATGCTCCGGCACGGATTACGGTCTATTTTGCCCCCAACTCAACTGCGCTGGGAGCGGAGCTCTACGGCGACATCCTCGCTATGCTCCGGGAGTACCAGTTCAATGCGCATCATTACCGCGATTTGACTGTGGATCGGGTTGATCCCGGAAGCGATCCGGCGCGGGCACGGGAACTCCAAGCCAGATATAAATTTTCCGGGGAGGAAAATGTCCTCATCGTTGATTACAAAGACCGTAGCACCGTTATTCCGGTCCCTGAGATGGGAGAATACGATACAGCACCTGCCCAATACGGCGAGCCACCCCGTCTTGTCGCATTTCGCGGAGAGCAGGTCTTGACTTCCGCGCTGATAGGTCTCGTTGAACCAAGCTCCAAAAAGAAGGCCTATTTCCTTCAGGGTCACGGCGAAATGTTACCCGGAGTCCCTCCGCTGGAACTTGTAGGACAGAATCTTAAGCGTCAGAACATCGTCACTGCCCCCCTCGCACTGGTTACCGGCGCAGCCGTTCCTGCGGATGCGGCCCTCGTTGTGATAGCCGGAGCCCACTTCGACCTCTCTCCAGACGAGATCGCCTCGCTCCAGTCCTATTGGAATGCCGGAGGCCATCTGCTTGTTCTGCTTGATCCGACGGGTGATATGCCCGCCTTCGATGCCTTCCTCTCAAACATCGGCATCTGCCCGCGCAATGACCGCGTCCTGCGTCTGGTGAATCTCGGGAGCGCCATGGCCATCCTGCGCGATGTGACAGGAGAGTTCGTGCCGGGATCGGAAGTAACCGCCAGACTGCTGGGCCTGAACGTTCTTCTTCTTGGCAATACGGAATCCCTGGCCCTGAGAAAAAACCCGCCGGACGGCGGAACCTCCCCGGAGGCAACAGTCAAACAGGAAGGCTCTTTCCGCCCACTCATCAACGCTATCAGCGGATTCTGGGGATGCACTGACTACTCAAATGCGGACGGACGTGGGGTGCATTTCGACGAGGAGAAAGACACTCCCTATCCGGTCACAATCGCAGCCATGGCCGATCTCGGAGGTGTGCATGACGACCGGGTCTGGGGCAAGGGAGCGTCACGACTCATAGTTGTCGGAAACAGCGAATTTCTCAAAGACAAGTCCCTGACCGAAGCCGGACTCGATTTTTTCTCTAGCTCGATCAATACTCTGGTTGACCGCACACGACTCACTGGAACGACACCGAAGACGAAGGAATTTTTCACCCTGAATCTGGATGCACTTCAGCTCCAGATCCTAGCCCTCTGGACGATGATTGCCGTACCCTTCTCCGCAGCACTGATCGGAGGCGCCGTGCTCTGGCGGAGGCGCTCTTGAGCTGGCGCGGCACTTTTGCGCTTCTGATCATTGCGCTAACGGCCCTCGGATACTTTCTCTACTCCAATTTTGTAGATACCCCTCCCGATGATGGCCCGTTGCTCGGACTCGATCCCTCACAGGCCGACAGCATTCAGATTCAGGAAAGCGGGGCAGGTTTCTCCCTCATCAAAACGAATGGTTTATGGAACATCCGGGGCGACCTGAATGACCGAGCTGATCCCCGATTCGTCCGCGCTTTGTTGGAAACAGCTGCCGACATCACACCCCTCGACATCCTCAGACCGCATGATCTCAGGGGGGCCGTCACCCTTTCGGCCTTGAACCTGAAAAAGCCGATTCGCACCATCGCTTTCCATGCTGGAAGGAGCCACACCCTCTGGCTTGGGGTCGAAGGACCCGCGCAGGGTCAAATTTATAGCCGTCTGGATGGCGGAAAATCCGTTTACCTCATTGATGGAAAAATCGCCGACATGGCCTTCCATCCCGTGCAGGAATACCGGGATCCAAGACTAACCGCACTCTCAACAGATCATCTTGAGCAAGCCACGTTGACTAAAGGGACGGAACTTCAGCAGCTTCGACTCAAAAAGGGTGTTCATGGATGGGAAATTCAAAGCCCCGTTTCGACCGCGGGGGAAGACAAGGCCGTCACGGCATGGCTGGACACATGGCTCTCCGCACGCATCACCGCATGGATGCCGGAGGGGACCGACCCCTCGGCCTGCGGCATGGATTCGCCCACAGCCGTCGTCACGCTGCTCGAATCGGGCGAGACAAACCCGCTCACAATCACCATCGGAGCGTCGGTACCCGATGCCCCTGGCAGTTACTATGTCAGGTGTAGTGACCGTCCCGGCATCTGCACCATCGCCGATCTTTCCAACTCGTTGGCCGTCACGCCTCTTACCCTCCGATCCCGAACCCTTAAGCCGGTGGAGTACGATACGGTCGACCGGATTGAGATCATTAACGGAGGCATGACGAATTCCCTGACCCGGAAGCCGGAGAGCGATGATTGGCAAAGCCATGACAAGGGGCAGGTTGATGTGATTCCCAGCCATGTCCTCAAAGACTGGTTCGACCAGATCCAGGGACTATCGGCAACCAGCTTTGAATCAGCCACCCCGGAACATCTTACTCAGCGAGGCCTGGGAGAACCGGACACCTCACCTGCATCTACCGTTCCCTTGAGGATTCGCTTCATTGCCCAACTCACGGAAAATACGGCTCAGGAGAATGCAGGAGAGGTCGTTCTCGCTGACTATGCTTTCGGTCCGGTCACAAATAACGAAGTGGCCCTGCATGAAGGGGACGCTACGGATCTCATGATACTGCCGGCCAGTGCCTTCGACATGGTGAAAAATGCTCCTTTATCAACTACTGCCCATAAGTAGCACCCCATCGTCGTTCTATTTCGGCGGAGTGGAAAACCCAAGTTTGTTCAACTGATCGGGGAACTGCACGATCTTCCGGAAGCGACTCGTCTCGTATCCCTCAGCCGCAAAATGGCGGAGCAGTTCCTGATAGGTCTTCTCATCAATTGTGGGAAAGCGGGAATAAATCCATGCAAGCCTCCGATTGGGATATCCGAATAGCAGATAGTTAGAATCAGGGCTTGCATAGAGAACAGGAAACGGGGCGCTGATGGGACCGAAAAAATGGACATGCCACAATGCATTGTGAGTGCCGGCGCTGATCGTATCGTGAGCCCTAAAATGCTCCTGGCTGCTCGAAAAACTATTCCTGTGGGTGAAGAAATCTTCCCGAATGCTTCCATCCGGCAGGAGGGAATAATAGTCGTACATCCCCACAAGATGTCGTTCAAAACTGTTAGGAATGGCTGCCAGAATATACCATCCGCCCTGAATCCTGGAGAGATCCACATCCTCAGCAAGCTTAAGCGGTTGGGCCGGGAGAAGTGAACAACTGATGATGGAAACACCGAGAAGAAACCAAGGGAGTTTAGAGAATTTCATCGGCCTATCAAAGACCGTCGTTGAATTCAGGAATCCGTCAATGCCCCTAAAGCGGCAAAGTCCCGCGCCGCAGCTCCACGCAATGGCAAGATCACGCTTGCTTTGTTCTCCTGCGCCAAGGATGCGATTGCCCGAAGATTATAAAGGGCGGATCTGCTCTCATTGACCAACATCCATATCACCAACACCTTCACCAATCACTCAGGGCATAGATTACCTCTGTTCTGAAACACAGCTGTTACATATGTCCTGAGCTGTGCCATAGGATTTTCTTCATTTTTCATTTTTCATTTTTCATTCATCCTTTGGCACTTCATGACCTCCACCGAGATTCGCCGCTCCTTCCTTGATTTCTTCCGCAGCAAGGATCACACGATTGTGCCCTCTTCCAGCCTCCTTCCCGATTCGCCGAACCTCCTCTTCACCAATGCTGGGATGAACCAGTTCGTGCCGATCTTCCTTGGCACCACCTCTTGTCCCTATACGCCACCGCGCGCCGTCGACACGCAGAAGTGCATCCGTGCAGGTGGCAAGCACAATGATCTAGAGGATGTAGGCCTCGACACCTATCACCACACCTTTTTCGAAATGCTCGGAAACTGGTCCTTCGGCGATTACTTTAAGAAAGAGGCGATCCAGTGGGCTTGGGAGTTAATTGTCGATCACTGGGGCTTCCCTCCAGAGCGTCTCTACGCCACCGTCTATTCACCAGCGCAAGGTGATCCCGCCTCCTTCGATTCCGAGGCCCACACCTTGTGGTCGGAACTGTTTCTCGCCAAAGGACTCGATCCCGCCATCCATATCGTCCCCGGCAACAAGAAGGACAACTTCTGGATGATGGGAGAGACAGGCCCCTGCGGCCCCTGCTCCGAACTTCATGTCGACCTCACTCAGCAAGGAGACACCAAGGGTGCCCTAGTCAATAAAGGCAGCTCCGAGTGCATCGAGATTTGGAATCTTGTTTTCATCCAGTTCAATGCCAATCCCGATGGAAGCTTCGTCCCCCTACCCGCCTGCCATGTCGATACAGGAATGGGATTTGAGCGTGTCGCCAGCATCATGCAGTGCACGAAGAATTTCTCCGACTTCGGCACCACAATCTCCAATTACGAAACTGACATTTTCCGCCCCCTTTTCTCAGCCATTGGCGCACTCTCTGGCAAAAAATATCACTCCACACTCCCCCGCTCCGGCACAACCGGCCAAAACGCTCAGGAAAAAGAGGATGTCGCATTCCGTGTCATCGCGGACCATATACGCACTCTCAGCTTTGCCATTGCCGATGGTATTCAGCCTGGGAATACAGATCGACACTATGTCCTGCGCCGTATCCTCCGTCGCGCAGTCCGCTACGGTCGCACCCTCGGCCTGACACAACCGTTCTTGTATAAGCTTGCTCCGGCTCTGGCTGCACTCATGGGCGAAGCCTTCCCGGAACTTCTCTCTAAAGAACCCCTGATTATCGACACGCTAAAGCGCGAAGAAGAGGCGTTTCACAAAACATTGGAAAAAGGACTCATCCTTTTTGAAACTGAAGCAGCAAAAGGCGAGAGTATCCCAGGTGAAGTGGCATTTAAACTCTACGATGAACAGGGATTTCCTCTCGATTTAACGGAGTTACTAGCCCGCGAGCGCGGACTCAGCGTTGATAACGCTGGCTTTGAAATTCTGATGGAGCGGCAGCGCTCCCGTGCACGGGCCGCACAGAAGAAGGAAATTATCAGCCTCTCCGAGCTGACGACCACGACGCCCACAGAATTTTCCGGCTTTGAAAATCTGGAGACGGAAGCCTCGGTTCTGGAAGTGGTGCAAATCAAGAATCGCACCGCCATTATTCTCGACCGCTCGGTCTGCTATGCAGAGATGGGCGGACAGGTGGGGGACACCGGTGTGCTGCATGGAGGAGGCTCCCTCTGGCAGATCACCGACACCCAGAAGAGCGGCACGACCTGGCTTCATTTCATCGGGGAGGAGAATGATGATCCGCCTCTGCCAGACCAATCAGTCACTCTCGCCCTTCACACCCCTCGGCGTGCTGCGATCCAGCGACACCACTCCGTCACTCACCTTCTCCACTGGGCACTCCGGGAAGTGCTCGGGGATACCGTCGCGCAGAAAGGCTCCTTTGTTGGCCCAGAGAAGCTTACCTTCGATTTCTCAAGTTCAGCACTGACCCTTGAGCAGATTGAAAGAGTCGATCGTCTAGTCAACGAGCGCATTTTGGAGAATACCCCTGTAAGCTGGCAGGAACTGCCTCTCTCCGAAGTGAAGGGACGGCCCGGTATTTTGCAATTCTTTGGTGATAAATATGGTGACACCGTCCGTGTAGTGCAGATCGGAGGCACTCGTGGTGCCCTCAACGGCTACTCGATGGAACTCTGCGGTGGCACTCATGTCCGTGCGACGGGCGAGATCGGGTCTTTCCGTATTGTGAGTGAATCGGCGGTGGCTTCTGGAGTCCGACGGATCGAAGCGATTGCAGGTATCCCCCGATTCGAAGAAGACCTCAAAAAAGTACGCCTCATTGAAAATCTGGCTAAGAGTCTTCATGCGCCGATTCATGAGTTGGAGAAGAAACTTGATGCGACCCTCAGCCGTCAAAAAGAACTGGAGAAAGAGATCGAGTCTTTCCGTCAGCGCGAAGCTTCTCGTCTCGCCGCAGACCTTCTGCAGAAAAAGTTATCAGGCACCATCCCTGCCATCGTTGAGGAAATTCCCGGAGCCGATGGAAATGCGCTTCAGTCCGCAGCCGATGCACTTAAGGGTCTGTTTGATGGCGTCATTTTTCTAGCCGGGGCGAACAGTGAGGCCGTCTCGCTTGTGGCCGTTGTCGGCAAATCACATCAGTCGGCCCTCCCCGCTGGAAAACTGATCTCGGCCATTGCTCCACTCGTGGGTGGTAAAGGAGGCGGCAAACCCGATAGTGCCAGAGGTGGTGGCCGTAATGTCACAGCCATCCCGGCAGCTCTGGCAAAAGCCAAGGAACTAATTGCAGTAGGGAAAATTTAGTTTTTCGCCACCCTCATTCCGATCTCCGATCTCAGTTTTACGCAGCAGCAGAGTCGGAGCCATAGGAGGACTCCACGCGGAACGCCACATCACGATAACCGTAGTCAACTTCGTAGATCTGCTTGAAACATTCGATTGATTTTACCTTGTCCGCCATCTTTTCGTAAACCAGCCCAAGATTGTAGAGCATCTCCTTTTTTATCCCATCCATACCGGGAATCTCCGAGATGGCATCGGAAAATGTCTTGGCCGCAAGATCAATCATGTTGCGGGTGAAATAGCATTCGCCAAGCTTACCCATCGCCTTGATCCGGATGTTGGGATTGCTACGGGCACGCTGCAGGTGGCCAATTGCCTCCTGAAGCAGCCCCTCGTCAATTAATGCAAGCGCCAGCTCGTAGTGGGCCACGAGATCGGTTGGGTTGCGGTCCACTCTGTCGCGGGCCTCGGAAAGAACGAATGCGGCTCGTTGCTTTCCAAGTTCCTTCATCTCCTCCCGGTAACGCGCTGCCTCGGGATCATCCGGCACGGCCGCAAGATACTCCTCGCGCGCCTTGTAGGCAGCCTCGATCTGACCGAGTTTGATGTTGCTGATCTTGCGGACGATCGTTGGGTCGGCACCGCTGGAGATGCTGAGGGCATAGTTGTACCACTCTAGGGCGTTGTCGTAGTCCTCTTTCTTTTCAAAAAGCTCGGCGATGCGGCGCGACTTGTCGATATTGTGCGGCTCGGCCTGCACCTGGGCGGATAGCTCTGCGATCTGGTTCTCGATGATATCGTCGCTTTTGACAACGCGGCTCTGCTGTTCCAGTGCCTCGGCCTTCTCCTTGTCCTTGATAAGGTCCCGATAGCTGTCGGCTACCGCCCATCCCCCTTGATGCACCGACTGAGCAGCGGCGGCATCCTTGCTTCCCTTGATCGCGATGAGATCATTCGGATCAATCTCCAGAATTTCATTGTACAGTTCTACTGCCCGGGTGGGATTGCGGGGCAAATCATTCTCATCATGCCCCATGCAGAAAGAGGCATAGCGGTAGAGCTGCTCCTTATCCTTGGGGTCGATATCAANNTCCTTCATGGGGGGATCCCACTTCATGGCAGCTTCCTGAAGAAGCGAGTTGGCCTGAAGGTTGTCAGGATCATCGGCCAGAATCTCCTCAAGTGCTGGGAGCAGTGCACTCAGATCATTTTTCTTCAGAAGTGCCGAGGCTTTCATCAGGGCGATCTGTGAACCGCCGCCCAGACCGGAAAAAAATCCCTTTTTTGCAGTCTTGGCCTTTTCCTTGGCCGCATGGCGGGCCAGTTTTCTGGCATCCAGAAGATCGGGTTCCAACTTTAGCAGATTCTGGCAAATCTGCATGACGTAGCCGTAGTTCTTAAGCTCCATGGCACTGACAGCCTTGAGCCATGTCTGCTTCTGCTGAGGGGAAAGGTCTTTCTGCGTTTTCAAGGGGCAAAGTG
>PLEU01000012.1 GCA_003136515.1 Spartobacteria bacterium | reverse complement strand
CATCGCTTACGAGCCAGTCTGGGCCATTGGCAATTCGGGACACCAAGCCACGCCGCAGCAGGCGGAGGAGGAGCATATCGTTATCAGAGAGAGCCTCGCCAGGATGTTTGGGAAAGAGGCCCAATCTGTTGTGATTCAGTATGGAGGAAGCGTCAAACCGGAGAACGCCTCTGCGCTACTGAGTCAGCCAAATGTGGACGGTGCCCTCATCGGCGGGGCCAGTCTGCACGCCGACCAATTTCTGGCAATCATTCAGGTGGCGATCGAACAAACGCAACGAGAGGAAAAATCGACATGAAAGAAATGTTTTTACAACTCCTTCGATTCGAAAAACGAACAGAGAACAATGACTAAAATACCACTCTATCCCCTGCGGTTTGAACCGATCTACCAGTATCGTCCTTGGGGTGGACGCCGCCTAGCGCACCTTCTCTCCCCCCCGTTACCTGCTGATGAGCCAATTGGGGAAGCCTGGCTCCTTAGCGACCGCGATGATCATGCCAGCGTCGTCTCTCATGGAACCCTCAAAGGGAGCACCCTGCGAGAACTGATGCAGGGTCGATCTGAGGAAATCTTGGGAAAACGGGCCTCGGATTATCAACGTTTTCCGCTGCTCCTGAAATTTCTGGATGTGCAGCATAAACTTTCTGTTCAGGTGCATCCCTCGGATTCAGAGAGGAAATATATCCCGGAAGGAGAGACAGGAAAGACAGAGGCCTGGGTCGTGCTGGAAACAGGTAAAGAAAGCTTAGTTTATGCAGGTCTGAAGCCATTGACGGCAAGAGACGTTCTCTGGCAGGAGTTAAAGAATGGGGATGTGGCTGATCTACTCTCCAGCTTTGTCCCTCAGACTGGCGATGCCATCCTCATCCCCGCTGGCACAGTCCATTCGCTCCGTGATGTAGTAGTTTTCGAAGTTCAGGAAAACAGTGATGTCACCTTCCGTCTCTACGACTGGGAAAATATCGATCCCAAGACAGGAGCCCTTCGCCCTCTTCAAGTCGAGGAGGCTATGGAGTGTGTTGACATGGCCGAGGTTGAAATACAGGCGCTACAAGCTGTAGTGGATGAAGTGCATCCTGTTCTTCGGGAGCAGCTTATTGAGTGTGATCATTTCGGACTCCATCGATACCACGGCGAATTGCCCTTCATCGTCGGGGCAGCAGAAACACCACGGATTCTCGTCTGCATTGATGGGGCAGGTCATTTGAAACACGCCGGGGAAAATTATGACATCGCCAAAGGGGACGTCGTGCTTCTGCCATCCGTGGTGGGAGAATGTCTCTGCCAGCCGCACGGTCCGGTTACGGTATTGGAAATATCACTGCCCGAAGAGCCAGCAAAACGATGAAAAAGCTGATCGTCTTTGATTTGGACGGCACACTTGCACCGAGCAAGTCACCCATTGATGCCGAGATGGGTGCATTGCTCAATTCCCTACTTGCCATCGTGAAGGTCTCCGTGATCTCCGGCGGCGATTGGTCACAGTTTGAAAAACAGGTGCTTGCAAATCTTACTCATGACGAGCGATTGAAGAACCTTTCGCTACTGCCAACCTGCGGAACAAGGTTCTACAAATACGATGGCGGCGTCTGGAAGATCCTTTACGCAGAAGATTTCACCGCCGCTGAGAAGACGAAAATTATCGACTCTCTAGAGCAAGCAACTGGACCTCCCAATCTCAAACCTGGGAAAACATGGGGAGAGATTATCCAAGATCGGGGGAGCCAGATTACTTACTCTGGATTAGGCCAGCAGGCTCCGCTTTCAGAAAAGGAAAAATGGGATCCCGACTTTGCCAAGCGGAAAAAGATCAAGGTTCAGCTCGATCAACTGATCCCGGAATTTTCAGTCAGATTGGGGGGTGCGACCTCCATCGATGTGACTCAGCATGGCATCGACAAGGCTTACGGGATCCGAAAACTCCAGGACACCCTTGGCATTACCATACCAGAGATGATTTTTGTCGGGGACGCCGTGTTTCCCGGCGGCAACGATTACCCGGCCAAGCAAGCGGGCGTGGTCTCCATCCGGGTCAAAGACCCTCATGAAACCAAGCGCGTGATTGAAGCGATCATCGCTTGCCTGGGTGAAACCTCATGAATGACTTTCAGTTACAACGCCTCGGCACGATCATGGAACCGGAGGTCGGGAATCCTCAGGAAATCGAGGGCGTCTTGAATCCGGCGGCAGTTCGGGGGCCGGATGGGCATCTGTACCTGTTTCCACGTCTCGTTGCTCAGGGAAACTTTTCGCGAATCGGCATCGCCCGCGTCAAATTCAACCAAGCGGGCGATCCTTGCGGAGTTCAGCGACTGGGTATCGCACTCGAACCGGAAACCGATTACGAACGCACATCTCAAGGCGGAGGATGTGAGGATCCGCGCGTTACCTTCGTTGAACCACTTCAGCGTTATGTGATGTCTTACGCGGCGCTATCGTCCCTTGGTCCACGGATTGCCTTCGCCATTTCGGAGGATTTGTTTCATTGGAAACGGCTGGGACTCGCAAGCTTTGCTCCCTATGGAAGCATCGATTTCGTCCATGTGGATAACAAGGATGCCAGCCTTTTCCCCATCGCCATTCCCAATCATGTCGGAAAAATGCAGATGGCACTTCTTCACCGACCCCTCTTCCCTGGCAGCACTCCTGAGGAAATCGTCTGTCAGGACTGCTCAAGAGTGGTGGATCTCAATCACGAGAGCATTTGGATTTCCTACTGCCCAATGCCGGATTGGCCTGATGAGCCAGTTGATCGCCTTACGGAGAGATCCGGAGGTGGTTCTGCCATTGGCATTCGGATTCAGCAGCTCGGGCTCTTTAATTCGCATTATCGACTGGCAACCCCGGTTGCACCCTGGGAGATACTGAAAATCGGGGGTGGCCCTCCCCCGATCATGACCCGGCACGGCTGGATGATTATTTACCACGGTGTCAGTGAGATTCCGAACTCAGGTACGGAGGAACACAAACTCTGCTATTCAGCCGGTGTCATGGTGCTCTCCCGTGACCACCCTCACGAAATCCTCTATCGCTCGGCAGAGCCAATCTTGAAACCCGAGTTGCCGCAGGAAAAGGCGGGAACCGTACCCAACATCGTTTTCCCAACCGGTATCGACCGCCGCGATGACATCGGTTTACCCGATCGCTTCGATATCTACTACGGAATGGCCGACAGCCGGATTGGCGTGGCCCGTCTTGATCTCCCTGAGTTTTTACCTAAGGCATCCACAGGATCCCCCCCTTCTTAGCCTAAGTTCTCATCCTAAAAACAACCCATGACGACACCCACGACCGACAAACCGAAGTCTCCCCAAGGAAAAACTGGGGAAAAGCAGGGTGCAAAGCCTGAGAACGAACTCAAATCCCTGCCGATGCCCGAGCTTGAGAAAAAACTGGGCTCGTCATCGGATGGCTTGACTCAGGCCGAGGCGGCCAAACGACAAGCGCGGTATGGACCGAACCAGCTCGAGGAAAAAAAGACCAACGAATACCTGAAGTTTCTTTCCTACTTCTGGGGTCCCATTCCCTGGATGATTGAAGTTGCGGTGATCCTCTCCGGCATTGTCCGACACTGGCTGGACTTTTTCGTCATCCTTGTGCTGCTCCTTTCCAATGCTTTGGTCGGATTCTGGGAAGAACACCAGGCCGGCAATGCCATTGCCGCACTGAAGGCCCGATTGGCGGTCCTCGCGAAAGTAAAGCGGGACGGTAAATGGGTGAATCCAAAGGCGAGTGAATTGGTCCCCGGCGACGTCATTCGTCTTCGGTTGGGAGACATCGTTCCCGCAGATGCGCGCCTTCTCGATGGAGATTCCATCCAGGTCGATCAGTCTGCGCTGACCGGCGAGTCGCTGCCGGTTACCGCCAAGTCCGGCGGTGCTGTCTACTCTGGATCCATCATCCGCCAGGGTGAGATTGACGCCATGGTCTACGCTACCGGGACAAATACTTACTTTGGCAAGACTGCACAACTGGTGGAGCAGGCACACACGGTCAGCCACTTCCAAAAAGCCGTGATGAAGATCGGCGACTATCTGATTATCTTGGCGGTAGCACTGGTGGCCGTGATTCTCGTGGTAGCCCTCTTCCGCGGTGACAAGGTTCTCACCACACTGGAATTTTGCTTGGTGCTCCTGGTGGCGGCCATCCCTGTAGCCATGCCCACTGTCCTGTCGGTAACAATGGCCGTCGGTGCACGCCTGCTCGCCAAGAAAGAAGCGATCGTGACGAAGCTCTCCTCCATCGAGGAACTGGCCGGAGTTGACGTTCTTTGCTCTGATAAAACCGGCACCCTCACTCAAAACAAACTCACTCTGGGCGATCCATTCTGCGTCGATGGAATTTCCCCGACGGACGTGGTTTTGTGGGCAGCCTTGGCCTCACGTGCGGAAGACAAGGATACCATCGATCTGGCAGTGCTTGGCGGGGTGAAAGACGATAAAGAACTGAAGAGTTTCAAGGTTCTTCATTTCATGCCCTTCGATCCGGTGCACAAGCGCACGGAGGCCACGGTCAAGGGGGCGGACGGGAAGCAGTTCTTTGTCGCCAAGGGAGCTCCGCAGGTAATTCTCAAAATGGCAACCAATGCCGCCGAGGTCAAAGGTGCAGTAGATAAAGGAATTCTAGATTTTGCAGGGCGCGGCTTCCGCTCGCTCGGTGTCGCCAGGGCGGACGAGCTTGGGAAATGGAAGTTTATCGGCATGCTGCCCTTATTTGATCCGCCTCGCGTGGACGCCAAGGAAACCATTTCCAAAGCCATACAAATGGGAGTAAAAATCAAAATGGTAACGGGCGACCAAATGGCCATCGCCCGTGAAACCTCAAAACAACTTGGTTTGGGAACCAACGTCTTGGACGCCAGCGCGCTTGGCGACACAACCAAGAACGCAACACCGGAGATTTCCGAGGAGATCGAAAAGGCGGACGGCTTCGCCGAAGTATTCCCGGAGCACAAATTCTTTATTGTGAACACGCAGCAGAGCTCCGGCCACATTGTCGGCATGACGGGTGATGGAGTGAACGACGCTCCTGCGCTCAAAAAGGCCGACTGCGGTATCGCCGTCTCCGGTGCGACAGATGCAGCCCGGGCGGCAGCCTCGATCGTCCTGCTAACTTCCGGACTCTCCGTGATCATCGACGCGATCAAGGAGAGTCGTCGCATCTTCCAAAGGATGAACAGCTATGCCATCTACCGTATCGCCGAGACGCTCCGGGTGCTCTTCTTCATGACGCTGGCAATTCTTGTCTTCAACTTTTATCCAGTGACCGCGGTGATGATTGTCATGATCGCCTTGTTGAACGACGGGGCCATTCTCTCGATCGCCTATGACAACGTCTTGTATAGAAACAAGCCTGAAGCGTGGAATATGCGCCTGGTACTTTCGATCTCGACGGTCCTTGGAGTGATGGGTGTTGTGGCCGCCTTCGGATTGTTTTATCTCGGAGAACGGGCGTTTCATCTGAGCCGTGACATGGTGCAAACCCTGATGTATTTGAAGCTTTCGGTTGCCGGTCATTTGACCATCTTCCTCACGCGCACACGCGGCCCTTTCTGGTCCATCGCTCCGGCAAAAATACTCTGGATGGCTGTGCTTGGGACGCAGTGCGTGGCCACATTGATCGCCGTCTACGGAATCTTCATGGCTCCACTTGGTTGGAAATGGGCGGGGTTCGTCTGGATCTATGCCATCTCGTGGGCACTCATGAATGACCGTATCAAGCTGCTCGCTTACCACATTTTTGATCCCCTCAAAGCAAAAGAAACAACCGTCACTTCCCATGATTTGTCCCCGGAAATAGCAACAAAAGCCTATGAACTCTATGTTCAGGAGGGGCGTCACGATGGTGGTGCCGTCCAGGACTGGGAGAAGGCGGAAAAGGAGATCCGCAAAAGTTAAGGGATGACTCAAACCGGAAGAACAGAATCACCATGAATATCCGAACCAAAGACTTCCGCATCAAACCCGGCACAGAGGTGCACCTCAGCAAATGGGAAACATACGGCAAAGACGACTATAAGTCGCACAAGGAATATCACCACATCATCAAGCAGCATGCGGAAGAACTCAGTGCCTTACAGCAGCTTCACTATGCTACCAACCGCCATGCACTACTGCTGATTTTTCAAGGAATGGATGCCTCCGGAAAAGATGGAGCCATCCGGCATGTCCTCTCAGGAATCAATCCTCAGGGTTGTGAGGTTTTCAGCTTCAAGCAACCGAGTGCCGAAGAGTTGGAACACGACTTTCTCTGGCGCACGACTTGCCGTCTTCCAGAGCGGGGACGCATCGGCATCTTCAACCGCTCCTACTATGAGGAGGTCCTTGTCATTCGCGTCCACCCCCAGGATCTATTCGCTCAGGGACTGGGGGCCGATCTGCATGACGGAAGGGCGCTCTGGAAGGACCGCTATGAATCGATTGTCAATTTTGAGAAGCATCTTTTTCAAAACGGCACACGAATCATCAAATTCTTTCTCCACCTTTCCAAGGAGGAGCAGCGGAAGCGCTTTCTCCAGCGGATTGAGGTGCCTGACAAGAACTGGAAATTCAGCCTCTCGGACATTCATGAGAGAAAATACTGGAAGCACTACGTGAAGGCATACGAGGAATGCCTGAGCGCTACGAATACTCATCATGCACCCTGGCATATCATCCCCGCAGATAATAAGGAGAATGCCCGTCTCATTGTCTCCCAAATCGTTCTGGATACCCTCAAGGATCTTAAAATGGAGTATCCCAAAACGACTCCCAAGCGAGAAAGAGAATTACAGGTCATGCGTAAGCACCTGATGAAGTAGAATCTCAACCGTAACATTGCCCAAAAGTTTTACTCATAAAATATTCGCCAATCTCGCATGGGAGGATGTGAACAGGTGACCTGCTTTTATGCGACAGCCGGATGGCAAAAGTCTCTCTGACAATTTATCCCTCGATGAGTATCGCTGCTTCCCCGACAACGCCTTCTCCTAGCCCGCACGCAACACCGAATCCGGATTCCACATCGGTGGGTCTTACAAGCAATGAGGCATCCACCCGTCTTGAAAAGGATGGACCGAATGCGATGCCTGATATGTCAGTTCATCCTCTTCAAAATGCACTCTCCAAGTTCTGGGCACCAGTTCCCTGGTTGCTGGAAGCTTCCATCGTTCTAGAGATCATTCTCCATAAATTTGTCGAGGGTGCTGTCATTGGAGGCCTCCTGATTTTTAATGCAGCTTTGGCCTTTTTTCAGGAAGGTCGCGCCCAAGCGACCCTCAATGCCTTGAAATCACGCCTTGCCCTGAATGCTTCCGTTTGCCGTGATGGTGAGTGGAAGAGCATACCGGCAGCAGAGTTGGTGCGAGGCGATCTGGTAAATCTTTCCCTCGGCGGTGTTGTTGCAGCCGATGTGCATTTGATCAAGGGCTCTGTCTCACTTGACCAATCGATGCTTACAGGCGAATCCTTGCCTCTTGATTTAGGGCCTGGAGCGGATACCTATGCGGGGACACTCGTTAGGCGTGGTGAAGCCACGGCGCAGGTCACGGCTACCGGTATGCATACCAAATTTGGTCATACTGCGGAGCTCGTCCGGATGGCTCACGGAGCAAGTTCGCAGCAGAAAGCAGTGTTCCACATCGTCCTGAATCTGGCGATGTTCAACAGCGTCGTCATCCTTCTCATTGGAGTGTATGCATACGCTCATGCGATGCCGTGGAGCGATATCACCCCGCTGCTGCTCACTTCGATTCTCGCTGCCGTACCCGTGGCCCTGCCTGCAACCTTTACCCTGGCAGCAGCCTTGGGTGCTCGCTCTTTGGCCAAGCTAGGCGTCCTTCCAACACGGCTATCCGCCGTTGATGAGGCCGCCACGATAGAAATCCTCTGCGCCGATAAAACCGGAACCCTCACGGCAAATCAGCTTTCAGTAACATCCGTTCGCCCAATGCCAGGATTTGACGAAGCTTATGTTCTTGGAATGGCGGCTCTCGCGAGTTCTGAGGGGGGAGAGGATTTGGTCGATGCGGCGATTCGCGTGGCTTCTTCAAAGCAGCAAGGCGCGCATCTTCCCAAGATAAGCAAGTTCGTCCCTTTCGACCCTGCAAAGAAGACCTCTGAAGCAACTGTCACTGATGCCAGTGGTGCCACTCTGCGCATCATTAAGGGGGCATTCACAGCCATCATCAGCCTCACCGCTCCTTCTCCCACAGCTTCCGGAATAGCGGAAGAACTCGCAAAGAAAGGCTTTAGAGTCCTGGCCGTTGCTGGTGGCCCAAGCGCATCACTGAAAATGCTGGGTCTGATCGCATTGAGCGATCCACCCCGCACAGACTCAGCTACACTCATCTCGGAACTCCATTCCCTCGGCGTCCATACTGTTATGGTAACAGGAGACGCGCAGGAGACTGCTGCCATCGTCGCCCATGCCGTTGGATTGAAGGGTGCTGTCTGCCCGCCCGGACCAATTCCAGATGGAGTCAAACCAGAGGACTTTGACGTCTACGCCGGCATTCTTCCGGATGGAAAGTATGATCTCGTCAAAGCGTTCCAGAAGAGCGGTCACACCGTTGGGATGTGTGGCGATGGGGTGAACGATGCACCCGCCCTCCGCCAGGCACAGATCGGCATAGCCGTTTCTACCGCAACCGATGTGGCAAAATCAGCCGCTGGGGTTGTCCTGACAAAGGCTGGGCTTGGCGGGATTGTTGCTTCGGTAAAAGAGGGAAGGATCACGTTTCAGCGCATTCTCACTTACACACTGAATTCCGTGACGAAGAAAATCGCACAGGTTTTCCTACTGGCGATTGGCCTCGTTCTTACTGGCCATGCGATTTTGACCCCCCTCCTGATGGTGATCGTGATGATTACAGGTGACTTCCTGGCCATGTCACTCACAACGGATAGGGTGAGCCCATCGAAAATGCCAAATAGCTGGCAAATCGGCAAGATTACAAGTGCGGGAGTGATTTTTGGTCTCTGCTTCCTAGTGTATTGCACCGCCGTTTTGGCTGTCGGAAAATTCGAATTGAGCCTCGGGATCGACGCGCTGAGAACTCTTTGCGTTGTCGCGATCGTCTTTGGCAGCCAGGCCACCATTTACGCAATCCGATCACGTCAGCATCTCTGGGGAGTGCGACCAACGATCTGGCTGATCCTCTCCTCCGTGGCCGACCTTCTTATTATCTCGATCTTGGCGATTGGTGGTATCGCCATGGCACCCCTTCCAGCCACAGTGGTGCTTGGTGAATTAGGAGCTGCTCTCGCTTTCGGCTTGATCTTAGACGGGGTAAAAATCCCCGTCTTTGCTCGTCTTGGGATTTCATAAACGTTCGATCGCCAATTTTGGGATTTGCTCCGTGATTCCTGAGATGTGGAGGCTCAAAAGGTTCTTCATTGGGAGGGTCGGTTGATGGGATCAATTTAAATTTTTACTCCGCCCCTGGCTCACTTTTTTCAAGACAACGTCAGCGTCCGGCAGTTCCTTTGGGTTCAATACCCCATAGGCAAGTGGGGATTCCTACATCATTTTCTGACAGATCAAACGATTCAGGAGATTTTTTTAAGATATACAAAAACAAGGTGAAACAAATCAAAGAGGTTGTTCAGAGACACGACAAAATGTCCAAGCGTAGTGGAATCTGGCCCAAGGTTTCTCGTGGCTCCGCCTCCTGTGTCGGGTTGCCCAATACCCCATAGAATCACCACCGGAGACATAAAGCTGAAATCAAAGACAGGTCCTCAACTTAAGCTCTAACCAAAAATCATGAAAGCTACGCAACAACTGCACAACCTCGGTCAGAGCCTCTGGCTGGATAACATCACGCGTGATTTGCTCAACAGCGGCACGCTCAAACAGTACATCGAAGAACTTTCGGTGACGGGTCTAACCTCGAACCCGACCATCTTTGATCATGCCATAAAAAATAGTGCCGCTTACGATGATGCGATCCGCGAGGAACTGGCAAAGGGGAGGACGGGCGAGATCCTCTTTTTCGAACTAGCTCTGGACGATCTTACCCGGGCCGCCGACCTCTTCCGTCCTGTTTACGACCGTACTAACGGTGTGGACGGATGGGTCTCGCTGGAAGTTTCCCCGCTGCTGGCCTATGACACACCAGGCACCATCAAAGCCGCCAGGGAACTTTCCGAACGGGCGTCACGACCCAATCTATTTATCAAGATTCCAGGCACCAAAGAAGGGTTACCAGCTATTGAAGAATCGATTTTTGCGGGCATTCCCATCAACGTAACGCTGCTGTTTTCCCACGGACAGTATACGGCCGCAGCCAGCGCCTACCAGCGGGGTATCGAACGACGCATTGCAGCAGGCCTGAACCCCGAAGTCGGTTCCGTGGCCTCCATGTTCATCAGCCGTTGGGATGTTGCGGTGGCCGGAAAAGTTCCGAATACATTAAAGAATCGGCTTGGGATTGCGGTATCCGGTCAGATCTATAAGGCCTACCTCGATTCGCTGTGCAGTCACTCGTCACAGCGCACGCTTAACGCAGGGGCCCGAAGTCAACGACTGCTCTGGGCCAGTACCGGAACCAAGGATCCCGAAGCTTCTGACACGCTCTATATCCAGGCATTGGCCACCCCATTCACCGTGAATACAATGCCCGAGGGAACGTTGAAGGCCTTCGCCGATCACGGAGAACTCGGCCCGATCATGCCGGCGGACGGCAGTGATGACGAAAAGGTTTTGGCGCAGTTCGCCGAGGCCGGGGTGGACGTGGAGGGTCTGGCCGATCAGCTTCAGGAAGAGGGCGCAAAATCATTTACGAAGTCCTGGAACGAGCTGATGACGGTAATTGCCTCCAAGGGTGAAGCGCTCAAGAAAGCAGCTTAAGCAGGGTTAGACCCCATAGATGAGTGGCGATTTCTCAGGCATGATTTGTATATCAAAAAAGAAATCAGAGTTTCAGGAGTTACTAATCGAACATGGGCTCCGTATAGCCCAGCACCACACGGCAGACTTTCCAAAGTTGACAAGGATTCGCTGCCAAAAACTGCCTTTGCATTTCCCCGCACACGGAAAGAACCAATGACAGATGCAGCGCATGTTCGTGATGCCATGGCGAGGTTCAATCAGGTTGAGGGTGTTACTGATTCCGAACGGGATCAGGCATTTTCCAACATTCAACAGGCTGCGCACCATTTTGCTATTAAGATGAAAGAATCCGACTGGCATGAATTCGGATCTCAACGGCCTAAAACGCCGGCTCATCTCGAGTAAAGGTAATCACATCCTAAAACTCATCTCTTTTCATTCTTCCCAAGACAGATTCCATGCAAACCAAATCCTACGCCGTCCAGAGTGCCACGACACCACTTGCGCCATTCAGCCTGCAACGCCGTAATCTTGGTGAACACGATGTCGATATAGAGATTCTCTATTGCGGCGTCTGCCATTCGGACATCCATACAGTGCGTAATGAATGGCAGGGTACGAACTATCCCTGCGTTCCTGGCCATGAAATCATTGGTCGCATCACAAAGGTCGGCAGGCGTGTCTCCAAGTTCAAAGAAGGCGATATTGCCGGAGTGGGCTGCATGGTGGATTCCTGCCGCATTTGTGAATGCTGTAAAAAAGATCTCGAGCAGTTCTGCGAACAGGAGGCCACTTTTACCTTTAACTCACCTGACAAGGCGATGGGTGGAAGCACCTTCGGAGGTTATTCCGACCGCATCGTCGTCGATGAAGCCTTCGTGTTGCATATTCCCAAAAACCTACCGCTTGCGGCAACTGCTCCACTTCTCTGCGCCGGCATCACAACTTATTCGCCGCTGCGGCACCACAACGTAAGCAAAGGACAGAAAGTTGGTATCGTGGGGCTCGGCGGACTTGGCCACATGGGGGTGAAGCTCGCCAAGGCGATGGGAGCTCATGTTGTCGTCTTCACCCACACGCTCGCCAAAGTGGGGGATGCAATCCGAGTCGGGGCCGATGAGGTGGTGAATTCCAATAATCCCGAGGAGATGCGCAACCATCTCAATAGCTTTCATTTCATCCTCGATGCCGTGGCAGCCGAACACGATATCAATGCTTATCTCGTCCTACTCAAGCTCGATGGCACCCTCACCCAGGTTGGCTTACCCGAAACACCCATTCCGATCCAAGTGGGCAATCTTGTCTATGGACGGCATGCCTTCACAGGCTCTCTCATTGGGGGGATCAAAGAGACTCAGGAGATGCTGGATTTTTGCGGAGAACATCAGATTACCGCCGATATCGAGCTTATACCCATACAGAAGATCAATGAAGCCTACGACCGCGTGGTCAATGATGATGTAAGATATCGTTTTGTCATCGATATGGCCTCACTGAAAGAAGCAGTCAGCAATGAATAAATCAGCGTTTTTATCAATACATTCACCTCACCTCCAAACTAAAATTAAACACACCATGAACACTAAAAACGATCTCACAAAACATGCTCCCCGAAGCCCTCGCACCCGTCTCGGAGGCTATTCAATTCTCGCTCGCTGTTTGGATAAAGGACGCGCAAGCCTGGCAGGCTCCGTGGGCGACTATCACTTCGATTGTCCGTTGGATAATGTCCTCTTTTCGTTCAAGGCCGTTACGGGTAATGAAATCCGAAAACTACTTACGGAAGGGAATAGCGATGACGAAATCGTTCAGTGGCTGAATGCGCATGGCGTTCCAAAAACCGCGGAAGAAGTCACGGAATGGAGTTCTGGCTTTGAGAGTTCCAGTCCTTATACAAATCCGGAGAAAAAGGAGTGGTTTTGTGGAGAATGCAAATCCCTCGGACTCAATCCGGAAAAGGCCACGCTGTGCGATATGCTCGAAGAAGATGATCGGCAGAGCTTTGCTGTGCAGGCTGTTCATTAGTTTCGACATTATCTAACTTCAAATCACATCATTCCAAACTTTCATAAGCACTAAAATATGAAAAAAATTACGGCGAACCTCCCCGAACTCATTCTTATCGTCGGCACAAGGGTCTTGTTAGGAGGTGGTATAGCCCTATTGCTTACTGACAGCATGGATAAAAAAGACCGTCGCCTCCTCGGATGGACCCTTGCACTTGTTGGAGCCGTGACAACGGTTCCCTTGGCCCTGGAATTACTCGCTGAAAATTGCCCAAAGAAACCGCTGAGCACCTCCCATGATGGTGACTAAGAAGGGGGACTCGTTTAGCGCTTCCCTAAATCCGGTGGGCAGCTGTTGATGAAAGTTGACTTTGAATGTTCGATCCGAGTTGCTGAACTCAAGAATATTTCAGAGCGTTTTCTTCGCCGTCTTGCATGAGCCTTAAGGATAACACTCGATCGTGGGTGCAGGTGGTAAGCATCCCGGTCTTCGTAAAGAGATTCCTCACTTGGAGCGCATAGATCAAACGGAGACTCGCGAGAAGTATCGGCCACCAGATACCATTGAGATGTCGTCAGCATGTGGGGTAGTTGAAAATCAACGGCACTCTCACCCGCATTGAACATCAGACAAAGCTTCCTCTGCTTCTCTTCGTGAATCAGACAGTCAAACTGCTTCTCCTTAGGATCAAACCAATGGGGCGATACTCCTCGCGGTCCAAACCATCCGATCTCAGTACTCTCCGAGACGTGCGATTGATAATCGTTCAACCCGCGTTCGGACGGCTTAACTATCGCTGCCATAGGATTCGAGCATCTTCCAGAGGGACAGCCACACCGTTGCGATGAGGAATCAGCCGGGCCGTATAGTCTGAAGCTGAACGTGCTGCGGATACGACAGCGCCATAACTAAACCAGTCAGCCATGTCCGTGTGACTGCAAAGGTTTTTCATCTCCTGGCAAAAGTGAGTACCGCCCATCACACCATCGGCATAGAGCTCCACTCGTACGGTATTCGGATCGATATCATCGAGATATACCAGCACTTCGAAATGATGCTGCCCGTCGAGGGTCTCCACCTTTATTTCGCCGAAGTGCAGACTGGACGCCCATTTCTGGTCCAGGCCCTGCCGCCAATCACCTACCCCTGTGTTTACGCCCTCAGAGGCAACTCGGGAATGGTAGGTAGTGGCCGCAGGGAGATAGTGAAGTTCAGTATATTCCCTCACCGTGCGGTCTGCCGAGAAGCGTGGGGTCAGACGCGCCATGCTTTCTCGAATTCGGGCCACCCAGGCGGTTGGAATTCCCCGCTCGTTACGAGTATAGAATTCAGGGATGACCTCGTTTTCGAGGACGTCGTATAATGCCTCAGCCTCGGTCGCGTCCCATGCGAAATCAGTGCCGTGCTCCTTGCCATCACCCATCGCCCAGCCTAGATCCGGGACAAACGCTTCGGCCCACCATCCATCCAATTCGGAGAGATTGAGGCCACCGTTGACAAGGACCTTCATACCGCTTGTTCCACAGGCTTCCCATGGTCGCCGTGGCGTGTTGAGCCAAAGGTCCACACCCTGGACAAGCCGCTCGGTTAATTGCATGTCGTAGTCACTGAGGAAGATGGCATGAGGGCGGACATCCGGACGGCGAATAAATTGAACCCACTTCTGGATCAGAGCCTGCCCCGCAAGATCCGCCGGATGAGCCTTGCCGGCAATGATGAGTTGCACAGGTCGCTGCGGATTGCTTAAGAGTCGTAGCAATCTTTCGGGGTCGTGTAACAGCAGATCCGGTCGCTTGTAAGTGGCGAATCGCCTCGCAAAACCGAGTATGAGCACGTCAGGATTAAACAGATGCTTTGCCTCCTCAATGATCGCGGCCGACGCCTTCCCTGCGGCATAGTGGTGAGCCAATCTCTTACGAGCATAGTCAACAAGAGATTTGCTCGTACTGAGCCGAAATTTCCAAAGGGTGTCATCAGAGAGACTGTGAATGCCCTTCTCCAAGGTTTCCGTCATCCCCAGCCAGCGGTTCTTGCCACAGGCCTCGGTCCAGAGTTTGTCAGAGGCCGCAGAGTCCCAAGTCGGCATGTGCACCCCATTGGTCACATGCCCCACAGGCACCTCGACCTCCGGCCATCCGGGAAAGAGCGGTTCGAAGAGATGACGGCTTACCTGCCCATGCAGACGGCTTACCCCGTTGACAGCGCCGCTACCGCGAATCGCCAAATAGGCCATATTAAAACTCTCGGAGGGATCATTCGGATTCTGCCGTCCCAGGGCCAGAAAGTCGCGGAGGCTGATGCCTAGTTTCTCCGTGGCATAAACTCCGAGGTATTGTTCTAGAAGCTCTGGGGAGAAGCGATCAAAGCCTGCTGCCACAGCCGTGTGCGTGGTAAAAAGATTTCCAGCCCGTGTGGCGGCCAACGCCACTTCAAAGGGTAGCGCCCGTTCCTGCATGAGACAACGGGCCCGCTCCAGCACGGCGAATGCCGCGTGACCTTCATTCAAATGACAGACATCCGGCTTGATGCCGATTTCACCGAGCAGACGCCAACCACCGATTCCGAGCAACATTTCCTGCTTGAGGCGCAGCTCCGGACCACCTCCGTAGAGTTCGCTGGTGATACCCCGATGGGCCGGAAAGTTAGCTGCGTCATTGCTGTCTAGGAGATAAAGTTTCACACGCCCCACTTGCACCTGCCAGGCGCGCAGCCAGACCGTATAGTCCGGCAACTTAATTTCTAGCCGCAACCACTCGCCATCCGGTTTGCGCAACGGTGTGATTGGCAATTGTCCGGGGTCGTTGTATGGATAAAGGGCTTGTTGTGCGCCGTCCTCGTCAATCACCTGGCGGAAATAGCCCTGTTGGTAAAGTAACCCAACGCCGACGACCGGCACACCTAGATCACTCGCAGCCTTGAGTTGATCGCCGGCCACATTCCCCAGACCTCCCGAATAAATCGGCAACGCTTCACTGAGCATGAATTCCATGCTGAAATACGCAACACATCCTAAAACTGCCTTCGGATGTTTCTGCTGGAACCATGCCGGGGCTTGGTCCGCCTGCTTGCTCAGCTCAGTAAGTTCGTCGATTTTTTTGCGGAAAATAGGATCTCCCAAGAGATGCCTGATTCTTTCTCGAGAGACGGTTTGCAGAACAACCCACGGGTTCCGGGTAAATTCCCATAAGGAAGAATCAAGGGATCGCCACACCTCATCGGTGCGATGATTCCAAGACCAATGGAGATCCAGAGCAAGATCCTTCAACAAGTCCAAGCCTTCGATTTCCATGTGAGGAAGGTTTTTCACTGAGTCCGCAACGTCTGGGCCGATTCCAGAACGGCAACTTTTTGAAGGCGGCGGCAATGACGTTCAGCACCGCTGAATTTTGCGTCGAGGAATATTTTTACAAGTTCCCATGCCAGCGCATGCCCCACCACAAGGCCACCCACGCAGATCACGTTCAGATCGTCATCCTCAACGCCCTGGTGGGCGGAGAAACCTTCATGGATCAAGCAGGCGCGTACGCCCGGCACTTTATTTGCCGCAACCGATGCCCCGACACCGCTCCCACAGATCGCGACACCGCGTTCCAAGTCTCCACATGCCACCGCCTCGGAAAGCGGCAGGACAAAGTCGGGATAATCATCGTCCAGGTCCAATTTCTGGTCACCAAATTCCACCACCTCATAACCGCTTTCTCGCAACTTTCCTGTCAGGTACAGCTTCAGCTCAAATCCACCATGGTCGGCGGCAATCCCTATGCGGCGGAGTGCCGTTGTCTCCCCCAGAGCTGGAATTTCGGCATCAAAGATGGTGTTCACTTAAGCTCTGCTCAGTTCGGGTATTGGATCGGCCAAGGCTTTGTTGCCGTTGACCCCATCCTGACCGATTCCCATCGTCAATGCTGTCAGTCCGGCAAGTCCCCCGAGTTGCATGCTTTCAACTGCAGTGCTCGGAACGATAACAATCGTAGCGTTCTCCTTCAGCCCCTCATAGAGCATGTTCATGGCCCTCAAATGAAAGGCCACCGGATTATGCTGGTAGCTCTTAGCTGCCTCCGCAAATTTTTCGGCTACTTGGCGCTCTGAATCCCCAAGGATCACCCGGGCCTGCCTCTCCCTTTCTGCTTGGGCCTGCATCGACATGGCATCCTCAAGGGCCGATGGAATAAGGACATCCTTTACCTCGACGGCAATAACGTTGATGCCCCATGGCTCTGTACGTTCATCGATGATTTTCTGCAAAAGGCCGCTGATTTTATCCCTCCCTTCCAGCATATCGGAGAGCATCGTTTTCCCGATGACATCACGCAAGGCGGTTTGCGAGGCCCAGCTGATTGCGCTCTGATAGTCCGCAACATCGAGAGCAGCCCTCTTGGGGTCGACCACCTTCCAGAAAAGAACCGCATCCACATCCACTGGTACGGTATCTTTGGTAAGGGTTTTTTCTGCTTTAAAACCAGTTGTGATTACCCTCGTGTCAATCCAGTAGGGAATGGCATCGAAGACCGGAATGATAAAAAATAGCCCCGGCCCTTTCAGTGCATGAAATTGACCCAACCTCAGCACCACGGCCCGATCCCACTGATCCGCGACTCGAATCGAGGAAGATGCAATAATCGCCACAAGGAAGGCAGATACTGCAATCCAACCAGAGACGGTGTTTCCGACTTCCTTGCTTATAAGATAAGCAAACGCTGCTCCTACTCCGAAAATAAGGAGAAATATAAGGGTTCCAAAAGAATTGTTTGATTTCATAAAAAGGAGATCGTTGATTCAGGCAGACCATGCCTACCTCTAGGAATCAACCTATTGACGGCATGGTCTGGAAGAGAATCTGTTTAAGCATGCACCAAGCATGGCTCTTTCTGTTCATGCGAGCACTGATGATGATCAAGTGATTCGGGATTCGTCGTGCTGATGATATCCCGTGCGCGCTCGGCTTCCTCAGCAGTTCCATGAGCAATCAGGACATACTTGCCGCTCTTAATGTCCGTTTCGTACTTTAAAATACTATCCTTTGGAATTCCCTGGCTGTAGAGACCGGCTCCAACTGCACTGAGGCCACCAACAACAATTGCGCTTTCCAAGGCCGCGATAATCCATCCCACGAGTGGTCCGCCTACCAGCAAAGGGCCAACTCCTGGAATAAAGAAAAGACCCGAGCCAAAGATTATGCCCCAGATTCCACCCCAGAAAGCTCCCAGCCCACCCCAGTATTTCATTCGGTCTCCAGTAGTATAGTATCCTAGGACATGCTCATCTGTCTGGTAGTCGCGCCCGACAATTGAAAGGGTATTCATGGGAAAACCAGACGTGTGGAGTTCATTAACTGCGGCTTCCGCATCCGTGTGGGAATTAAAAGTCGCTACGACGGTAGTATGTGGGTTCATTGGTGTGTTTGGGGTTGTTTCCGATCAACACACTAATCCTCTCCACAATGGGTTCCTATAGGGTGATAACCCCACCATTCTTTTTGTTTAGGAACACCAATACTATTAGTCAGATGAAAACAGAGAGATGACTCCAGCAGATAAATGAGCTTTTGAAAAACAAGATACATGGCTTAGATGTTCCGTTTAATATCTACCAAAAATACGTTATCCCGAGTCACGTCAGGATTTCCTTTCAATGGTGTATTTATATCAACTCTAGGGGACGCCCAAAGACCCTAAAAAGGTAATTTTTGTTTGTTGACGAGTGCGCTTGATTACTCTGTCGATAAGGCTATTTTAGACTTAGAATCACGACAAACGAAGAGTGATTATGCTCCCGCCTCGTTTTTAGAAGGCAACTTCGTGACATCCCCCTCGTTATGCTCCTGATTTCTGCGATTTGCCTGCGATTTCTTTCATTTTTATGCCTCGCATTTTCTATTCTTGGACTGCTTAGTCCGTTACGAGCAGAGGAGCCACCAGTTTTTAATCGTGTCGTCCAGATTGACCCAACAATCAAGCACGGCACTTGGAAAGGATGGGGTACTTCCCTCTGCTGGGATGGAAATGTCTTCGGTAATAGGGACGATCTGGCCGACCTACTTTTTACGACAAAGATAGTACCTCTCGAAGGCCAGAAGCTCCCGGGACTTGGCATGAACATCGTCCGCTACAACGCTGGAGCCTGCAGTTGGAACGAAGTAAATGGGAAGTCGATGGGCGTCAGCAAAATCATCTTTCCCTTCCGTCATATCCAGGGGTTCTGGCTGGATGGTAAAAATTCCGATCCCCATTCGTCATCCTGGAATTGGAAGGCGGATAAAAAGCAACGCTCGATGCTTAAAAAAGCGCATGATCGCGGAGCAAATTATTTCGAACTCTTTTCCAATTCCCCAATGTGGTGGATGTGTAAAAATCTTAATCCCTCTGGATCAGTGGATGGCAAGGGTGACAATCTCGCTCCTGAATTTAAAGAAGCGTTTGCGACCTATCTGGCCACCATTGCCAAGCAATCCAAGGATGATTGGGGGATCAGCTTCACCTCTGTTGAACCGTTCAATGAACCCTCCTCTGATTATTGGAAAGCGAATGGCAAACAGGAGGGCTGCCACTTTTCCCGCTCCTTGCAGGCAGAAATGGTGCCTCTACTCCGCAAGAGACTCGATGCTCTTGGGTTGAAAGACCTTCCCATCGCCGCCTCGGATGAAACTTCCTATAATTCCGCCCTCTCGACTTGGGAGAGTTTCAGCCCCGCAGTGAAAGCTCTTGTCAACGAGGTGAATGTCCACGGCTATCAATATACTGGGGGTAAGCGCGCCGTGCTTTACCAACTCGTTTCAAACGATGGCAAAGCACTCAAGAATTCGGAATACGGTGATAAGGATGAATCGGGCTTGCTGCTGGCTCACTGCCTTGATTTGGATTTTTGTTGCCTGCACCCGAGCGCATGGTGCTACTGGCAACCATTTGATTATAGCGGTTGGGGCTTTTTGCGAACCAATATGGCGCGATCAAAATTTCTAGGCATCAATCCAAAGTATTTTGTCGTCGCACAATTCACACGCCATATCCGGGAAGGCATGACCATGTTGAAATCAACTTATCCGAATGTGCTGATGCACAGGGAAATCTCCCCGAATGACACCTGAAAAATTCTACTTACAGAGTAAATCCTCATGCAGCGGTGAAAATATTATAGGGAAATCTCCCCGGGAGATTCCTTCAAAACTACCATGTTTTTCCTGACTGAATAAATCGATGACCATGAACGAAGAGGAACCCTCAGATGAGAATCAGCGTCTCCCCAGACTACGGGGTCGCATAAAACGTATTGCTAAACTGGCGGAGTCGGCTATGCACCGAGCCAGCGGACCATCCCCACGCGTGTGGGGAAAATGGTTGGACCCCCTGAAACTAGTCCATAGTGGATGGGACTTATGGAAGGTAAGGCCAATAAGTCACGTTGCCATTCCGATTGGCAACAAAGCGAATGGTTTCGTCCTGAGAAATCACACAAACGATGGTCTCTGGCATGGCTGCTGCGAGCCGGTAAGCGGCGCGATGGCGTGTACCTGAGTTTTCGGCTGGTTCTGGCCGGGTGGTGACGGCTTCCAAATCCAGAGCGAGATGTACGGTCTTAACCGGAGCTTCACCAAGCACCTCGGCGCCAAAACCGACTACCTGAAACCGGTGGTTGAGCACAAGGGCTCCGTCAACCGACATAAGATCAGCAAAAAGATGTGAGATCTCAAAAAGTGATTCATCTAATTCGGAGAGAATCGGATCTTGAAGGGTCTGATAGTCCTCCCAGGTAACGCTTCTAAGTCCATGTTCGTGACCCACCACGGCTAGGCGCCGCATAGCCTGCAACATAAGCCTACTGTAATGCCTAGTGGCGGTCGTCTGATGTAACAAGCACCGGATACGCAGCCATCGATCTTGCTCCGGTGAATCCTGCAGATGAAGAGGAAGAACTATCAGCATTCCCCCGTGGCCGCGCTCACGCACCAGGCTTGTGGTTCTCCGCATAATGTTTTGAGTCAGAAACTTGATGAAGCTTTCTTCGACTTTTGCTCCTTCCGGCTGTGACTCAGCGAAATGTTCGAGAAGCCAGGAGCGCACAGGTCGAAAAGTTTCTGGCAACCAATGCGATTTAAAGGGATCGAAGCCCTTTTCGACAATTCGTCCTTCTTTTAGTTCGGATACACGCTCATAGCCACAGGTAGCCAGTAAATGACCCGGTCCGCAAATGTGGACCACCAAATGTGGAGGGAGTGGGGGACCATGATAGCGCCCGCCCCCAACCCGATTGGCCCAGCGTGCGCCAGATCGGACAATACCCCAGATTTTATAGTTATCCTCCTCGATTCTTGAAATTGCGAGTAGCGACCTGTGATATGATGCGGCGAGAGCAAGTTTACGAACTTCATGAGCGGTGAACGGGCGATGTTCGGCAAACTCCAAAATTTGAAAACCTGAAGGAGGTCCTTCATTCGGTTTCCATTCCCCGGGTTCGGTAATGATTACTCGGCAACGCACGAGTTGCCCCTCTTCCCGAAGAAAGCTTGCCTGAAATAATACTTCCAAAAAGCTCAGCAAAGCAGCATTGGGAGGGAGCTTTGCTATTCCGTCCAGGGAGTGTCTCCATGTCTGCTCAATGGCCTCTGCCAAATGTGGTGGATATACTGTCGAATTGGTCGGATTTTTGCTCTTCATTAAGATTTTCCTAGCAGTTTTTTCCCATCGTTGCCGCGTGTAATCCCGTTTCCGTAGTCAAAGGGTTATCACCCTACAGGAGGGCTGAAACGCACAATTTTCCTTAACTATGGCACAATTTTCCTCAACTATGCTGCGGAAAAAAATGCCCTTCTCCTTAAACTGGGTTTTGCTTTATTTGAAAGCACTCTCCTCTCAGAAAATCCAGCACTTGACTGTGCCCGTATCAATTTTAAACACCCTTTTTTCAAAGGTAGAGAAGCCTATTTCGAAAAACAGGCCATGCTCCCCTCACCCCAATTCCAATCCAGAAATTCCGTGACTTCGCCCTGATCAACGGACACTAAAACGGACACCAAATTGTACTGAGGGGGTAGTGATAGGGTAGTGAGCGAGTATGCTTGATTACTCTGTTAAAAAGGTTATTATGACATTGCATTTGCGACAATAGACGGACGATTCCGTCC
>PLEU01000213.1:353-2636 GCA_003136515.1 Spartobacteria bacterium | reverse complement strand
CTGGCTTACGACAAGCGCATGCGTGTCTTGGCAGCTAGCCAGGCTGACGAATCTGCCCAGGAATCAGATCAACTCCTCCATGGAGTACTCACCTACATCCTCACTCAGAAGGGCCTTGTCGAGCACAAGGCTGACTGGAAGCCAGTCGACCAGAAGATCACGGTTGCAGAGTGGCTCGGCTATGCAGCATTTGCTGTCCCCCAATACACGCTCGATCCGGCTAAGATCACAGCAACGAAAGGAGTGGGTGGCAGGTTCGTAAGCGCCGGCAAGACCATACAGATCCCCGCGCTCTTCGACTTCTCAAAAACCGACACACTGCAACTACAATAGCAAAATCGGCGAATCTCATCCTCGCTGTCGATGGACGTCGTGATGACCGTGCCGGGCTTGTGGGCCGTTGCCCCCTGCCCTGTCGGGGTCATCGGAGTTTGCTGCCTGCGGAGGAGGGGGCTGGAGCAGAAGTTCAGGATTCTGATCGTCTGCCTCGCGAGCTCTATTTTACCGCATTGAGCACCACCGGAGAGACCGGAAAGGGACGTCAGAAACAGGGTTTCGCGAACTGGCTACAGGTCGAGTCCAGATATTTGCTTTCCATTGGTTGCTTCAACCTGCCATGGCCAGGTCCCAACTTTGTCCTCGGACTTTCAGGAGTTTCGGCGATGTCATCCATCCAACGTATCTTCTCCCTTGTTTGGATACTTTTGGTGCTCATTCCAGCCAACTGGTGCAGCCATGCAACAGCGCAGACCACTGGTCTAGACGAATTCAAGCTGTTGCCCCAGCTTGGGGTTGCTGCTATCGGAGGTGCCGCTATCTCTCATAATGGTAGGTTCGTCGTCACGGTTCATCAAAACGGAGAGCTTGAATCGACTGTCGTTCCCGTGGTGTTGCGCAGATCGGTCGCACTCGTGTCAGAACCAAGGTTTACCAGGTTCAGAGTGCTGCCGGTATTGACCGAAGATTCCGAGGCCGGACCCAGGAACTGGCCGGGCGAATTGCTGTTTTGGCCGGCCAGTGCAGCGTTTTTCATTTGCTGCCTGGCTAACTGCAGATTGCCGAGAATGATTGCGTCATTTGGTGTTTGGGCAAGAGCCTGCTGGAACTCGTTGATGGCCCCTGCATATTTTTTTGATTGAGCAGGAAAACGCCGCTGTCATTGAGTTGATGTGCGAGAACGGCATGTTGCTGTGCAACCGGGTCGATTGCCGTGCTGACTGCCGGGGTGCCTCCACAAAAAGCGCGTTGTGAAGCTGCTGGCCCAGTGCATACCCTAGTTGATAGGAAATACTTCCAACAACGCTCGTCACTGCCGAATTCACGCTGGAAGGGATAGCAGAAGCGGTTGAGCTTGAGGAGGGTCCGCAACTGCAACTGGCGATGGTGACGTCGCCGACTGTCTGTGCCTGGGCCCTACAATCTGCTGCCGAAGAAAAGTTGAGAGTTTGTCCTTGGCTCCCACCCACCAACGAAGCGCACTGATTGCTCCCGTGGCAGTTGTATGTGATCGTGCAGGATACTTGCGCAATAGCAAAGGTCGGGCCATACAGGGTGGAAAGTAGACACAACAGGCAGGCTACTGGGACTAGGCGGGGCATGGGTAGCCTCCTGAATGCCCCACCCTAGAAGAGGGGTGAGAACGAATGTGCTGTCAGGCCCTTTAGACAGGAATCCTGTGTTGAGGTGTGGTGAATGACAATTTTATATACTGCATATTCCAAAGAGGATATGAGGCTTTCGCGGAATGGCGATCACGGATACTGATCAACGAAGCGACTGGCCACCTCCATGAGAATGCCGTCGATTTGTTCGCTGGTCGCGGGATCAAGACTCAAATCCACCATTTTCCGTAATCCATTTTTCATCTCTGTGAAGTCGCCACGAGCCTCATCCTCTCGGGAGAATAATCGGGTGTGAACGAACAACCCGTACGCCCCGCAGGTGATGGCAAATGGGGCTCCGGGCGCTCCGCTCTCCAAAGTGATACGGGCACCCGAACGATATTCCTGATCTTCAAGAATCACGCCGCTTTCAGAGCCACGCAGACCGATTGTGTTCCCGTCCTTATAAGGCACCCAGAGATTCGATTGTCCGGTCATTTCAGTGTGCTCTCAGTGCCCGAATTATACGGATCGCGGACTCTAAATGATTGAAAGTAACGCCATACCCCCGGAGACCGATAGTGAGGCAGTATTTTATCTAGCTGATAATAAACGGTATAGGCGGTGCAGGGAGGCGAGCCAACGAGGCTGGCCTCGGAGGATTTTGAGTCTGATTTTTCCA
>PLEU01000213.1:0-207 GCA_003136515.1 Spartobacteria bacterium | reverse complement strand
GAAAAGTATCACCACAAGTATCCCTGAGGAGCACGCCTTTTGACCCCCTGTCGGTGTCGTCGCAACCAAGAGGCACATCCTTATAGAGGAATTTCCGTCCGGACTCATCAGCGCGGCCGCATCTTTTTGGCGAAGCCCTACCTCTTTTCGTGACGATAAGACGGCCCCGCAAGCTCTTGAAGAGGTCTCATACTTGACCTATACATC
>PLEU01000004.1 GCA_003136515.1 Spartobacteria bacterium | reverse complement strand
AGAGCCTTCCTGAACACGAGATGGGGCTCTGACATGCAGGTCGGCCCTGCGCTGCGTCACAGCTCAATGGCCTTGGCGTGGGCCTTACTTACCTTCTAACTTGGTGCCGGGGCCGTGTCCTTGAGGGCTTTTCTTTTGGATTTTCGAGATCTTGGACATGGCTTCAGAAACGTCTTCAAGGGAAGCACCCTCCGGGACATTGGCAGGAAAAGTAATCCCCGATAGAAGCGTCTCCCGGGCATGTTCAGGAGGCACCTGCGCGAACGCCTGCAGGCACTTCACCGTCCAGTCGGGCAGATGAAGTTCCTGTTGGCAGCGCCCGATATACCCTTCTGTTGCCAGAAGCTCATGGGCCTTGGTCAGCTTTAAGTTGATTTCCTCCTGCGTGAAGGCGTCGATGGCGGCTTGGTATCCCGCGGGGGGAAGTCCCTTTTGCGCGGCGCTGATGGCCATCAGGTCGATGTAATCTCGCAGGGCAACGGCGCGATCATTCCACCGGATGCTATTGGCCATGAGCTTGTGAGCCGTGCTGTCGGTGAGGCTCAGGCATGTTATCCCATGAATAATGTCACCTGGGGTGTGCGAGGGCAAGTCGCCATCGCAGACAAACTCAAGGCGGATTGGCTTGTCAACGCCGGGGGCGACGACCCCCAGCCGGATCCCATAGTTGTCGATGACGGGATCTCGCACGAGCTTTAGGTCATTGCCGATGAGGGCCTTTATACCTTCCTTGATGCCGCCCGTCCTGACCAGTCTTCCGATCTGACGAAAAGCGTCGTTGGTACACAAGAAGTCGATGTCTTCCGACCAGCGGTATTCCCCGCCCATAGGCCATTTTCCTTTGGCAGCTTGTAGTACAAGGGCAGTGCCGCCACCAAAGAAGCACTTCTGGTCCAGAAGGGTCTGAGCCGGCAGTTGCTCCAGGATGGCCGCGATCGAGTTATGCCAGGGAAATTGGTACATAAATCACCCGAGGAAGACTCCTTTTCCGACCGTGGCCGTGAGATGGGCAATCAGTTCCCTTTCCTTTTCGGTGAGGCTGTTTTTATCTACCGACCTCCAGTTTCTCTCGTACTTGCAGAGGGCGCCGTCGCTGGTGATCGTGGGGAGGTGGTAATTCCAACAAAGTTCCTTCAGAGCAGGATAGTCCGCCACCACGAGGGTGTCTAAGGTCGCCTGGTCAGCCCCATTCATAGTCTCAAGATAGGGTGAACGCAGTTCAATGACAATCACCTCGTTTCCTCTGGGGATCATAAGTCGAGAGCTTTTCAAGGACGGGGGACCCAAAATCTCGGGCTCTTGAGGTTTACGTGTTCCAAGGCTTGGCCTATATGAGATTCACGGAGCCAATATGCAAATAACTTCCAAACACAACTTCAGTCGAACCCCGGCACCGAAAGACCAGACTCATCGAGTCACTTACCCCCACGGCACGGATAGTGAAGCCCTGGGCAGGCTTAACGCTCAGCGGGCGCAACTGGAAGCCCTAAACGGCAGCCTGAAAATACAGTACGCTGACCGTAGTGGTTTTTCCGAAGAGACCATGATGGCTTCGCGCGCCCTTAGGGGCTACGACAAAGACGATCGCTTGGGTATGCGANNTGGACCGCGAGGTTGACGACCTGGCCAAAGGCGACCCCAAGGCACGCGCGGTTTTGCGGTTGATGGCATCCTTTTCTCCGATCCTCGAAGCGGAATACCCGGCGCAGACCTTCTTCAACCAGGTCCGTAGTGCGGAGATCTCCGGAAAGGATGTTGTGACGTTCTTCCGTCTTTGTGATTGCAGCCCGGTTAAGTCGGTGGGGGTGCTCCACGCGCGCCACCATGGGGCAATCGGATCCGACACTCTCCACAAAGCNNCAGCTTTTTCAAGGCATTTTCCGCAAGGAAGCGGTGCCCCGCAAATCGTCTGGCGAATTCGTGGCTCACTTGGCTAATAAAATCGTGGAGGGGAAAGAAGAGGTACGTCCCCTCCTGGGCAAGGTGATGGAGCTTTCCCCCGTGGTAGACCCCGAAACTGGCCGCCCGGGTTATTCGCCTCTCTATTCGCTAGATAGTGCTGGAATTAGGGGTGAGGGCGTCACCAAGTTGTTCCGTGCCTGTAAGGAAGACCCCTTGTCCATGCTCGCCGTNNTGGCCACCCTAGAGCCCGGAAAAGAGGCGGATGAAATTGTGGAGGACCTGTTTGGCCATGTTAAGGAATACATTCCGAAATTTGCCCATTCCCTCACTCCTGAGCAATTAGCGCCGAAGGGGTTGACTGCATTGACGCCCTCCAAAGCGGTGAGCGTTCTTCCTCCGGTACCCTCTGTCCCCAAGGTGATTCCTGACCCGTCCTCCTTCGGCGAGGGTCAAAGGAAAGCCGGGAAGTGAGCGCTTAAGACAGTCATTTCTGCCGGCGGGGTGTTTTTTGTGCCCGATTCACCGTAGGTTGAGGGGGTGACCTACGTTCAAAAGCTTGCCGATGCCATCCGCCAAACCCCTGGCGTAATCGCGACGCACTTGGAGACCGTCCCCATCCGGGAGACCTTCCAGGGCAAGGTGGCATGGGAAGGAGAGGTGGAAGTCTTCTCGGTGGAGCATCCACATGGGGCCGTTCGCTGTTATGGCTGGGGGTATCCCTCCGACGCTGATCCCAAGCGGACTGAGTTCGTCTGTGTGCTCGGCGTCTACCCCGTTACGTCGGCCCTTACTGCGGTGCAGGCGGCAATCCGCGCTCAAAGTTGCCCTTCGAGGTCAACCAAGACGGAATTATGATGCCAGTCACGAATGAG
>PLEU01000059.1 GCA_003136515.1 Spartobacteria bacterium | reverse complement strand
GCTGATCCACCAGATGTGATCGCCGATACAATTTTTTCCGATAGATCTCCAGTCAAGCTTCCTGCCACTGAGCTCCTCGCTGATGGCGATGGCCTCCAGCATGGAGCAGTTGGAATGCCTGCTTCCCCCGATATTATAGACTTCGCCGCAGCGGGGAGACTGAAAGAACTTCCAGAAGGCCTCCACCAGATCATGGCTGTGAATGTTGTCTCGAACCTGCTTCCCCTTGTAGCCAAATACTCTGTAGGGCTTACCCGAAACGGTACACTTCACAAGGTAGGAGAGAAATCCATGTAACTCAGCTCCGGCATGGGCAGGCCCAGTGAGGCAGCCACCTCGGAAGCAGGCCGTGGGCAGACCAAAATAACGTCCGTATTCTTGGACAAGGACATCGGCTGCAACCTTACTGGCCCCAAAGAGGCTGTGTTTGGTCTGGTCAATCGACATGCTCTCATCAATCCCTACGTGGTAGGTATGGGAAGGATCGATCTCCCATCGCGACTCATGCTCGATCAGAGGAAGACGATTGGGGGTGTCACCATACACTTTATTGGTGCTGGTGAAGATAAAGACAGCTTCCGGCGCGTGGAGGCGGGTGGCCTCTAAGACATTTAAGGTGCCGGTGGCATTAACTCCAAAATCGGTCTGTGGCTCCCGGGCTGCCCAGTCATGAGATGGCTGCGCCGCTGTATGAACCACAACGGAAATCGAGGCTCCAAATTCCGCAAAGAGCGCATCCACTGCCGCGGCATCCCGAATATCAATGGAGCGATGAAGATATCCCTGAATTTTCTGCTCCAGCTTGTGCTGGGTGGAGAGAGTGGAAGCCTCCTTGCCAAAGAAGTAAGACCGCATGTCGTTGTCTATGCCCACGATCTCAAGCCCCTCCGCGGCAAAGCGCTTGCACGTTTCAGAACCGATCAGGCCGGCAGAGCCGGTAACGATGGCAACGGACATAGGTTAATTAGAAAGAAGACTGATTTTTATGGAAAGCGGTCTCCGAGCCTTGGTCATCTTATGTAGCAAATAGGTCATCAAGTATGGGCGTGGGCAAATAACCCATTTTATAGACCCGGGCGAGCATTAAAGCTTTTTACAAAAAACAATTGGATCAGAGCATCTCAAGATTGTGCAGTGTAATATTTTGATTTCAGCTTCTCAAACTCCGTGAGAGCCATTCCCACTACTTGATCCATGTTGTAATATCGGTAAGTAGCGAGACGGCCGACAAAACTCACATTTTTTATCGCCTCTGCCTTCTTCGCATATCGCTGATAGAGGGCTGCTGTCTCGGGAGTCGGTATGGGGTAATAGTACTCCTTGCCGGGAGCGTAGTCATCGGGATATTCGCGCACGATGGTGGTATTCGTACAAGTCTGGCCGGTAGCATGCTTGATCTCGACGATGCGGGTGTAGGCCTCGTCATTGGGATAGTTCACCTGCATGGCAGGCTGCCAGTATCCAGGCTTGCCCGCGATCGCCTCTCTTCCGCGAAGTTGCTCTGCGGAGAAGGATTCATTCTCAAACCGAAGGGAGCGATAAGGCAGAGGCCCGTAACAGTAATTGAAATATTCGTCAATGGAACCGGTGACGATGAGGTGTTTGTGGGCAATCTTCCCGATAATCTCCCGGTAATCGGTTCGCAGGAGTACCTGAACATTGGGCGTCGCGGCCAGCATCCGCTTGAACATCTGATGGTATCCGGCCTTGGGAAGGGCCTGGAACTCTTCACGTAGGTAGCGGTCATCACGGTTAGTGCGGATCGGGATGCGGCCGCAGACGGAGGCGTCTAGCTCACGGGGATGCTTTTTCCACGTCTTGAGGGTGTAGTTCTTGAAGAACTTTTCGTACAGCTCCCAGCCGACCTGGGAGATGATGACTTCCTCGGAGTTGGCCGGGTTCTCGATTGGGACACGGTTTTTCTCTATCCATGCCTCAAATTCCTCACTCGTACTCTCGCGACCAAGCAGCTGCTCGAAGGTGTTAAGATTGATCGGGAAGTTCCAGTATCTCCCATCTGCATGACTGAGGATGCGGTAGTCCACTGGATGCCACTCAGTGAAGCGGGAAAGGTAATCACGGATGCGGGGGGAGTTGGTCCGGAAGTAATGAGGCCCGTATTTGTGGATCAGCACGCCATGCTCATCATATTCATCTTGGGCGTTGCCCCCGATGTGATCCCGTTTTTCGACTATGAGGCAACGAGCTCCGCACTCATTGGCGAGTCGCTCGGCCATGACCAATCCGGAAAAGCCTGCTCCTATGATGAGGTAATCGGTTTGCAAGGAATGGGATGATAAGGGTTCAGGGGAATAAGAGGGGCGTGCAAATAACCCATTTTCCCCTGCTTCAGCCAGCTTTAAGAATCCTCAAAGGATGCGCAGTCAAATAATTGTGAATTTACGGAGCGGCTTCTGAAGATTGTTCTCAGGGATAACAATGAAAGAGGGATAGAGAATTGAAAGAAGGAAGCAGAATTCCAACACACCCTATACCCTTCCGATTGTTTTGCTTGCGCTTCCACTATCCGGCCACTTGATGCCATTGTTCGGTTCTCATAAGCGCCTCCTGTAGGGATGTCTGGACTCGAAGTCCCAGTTCCCCCTCTGCCCGGCTGACGTCGGGAACATATCGTTCGGGGGGGCTGTCAGGATCGTGCTGCCGAGTGATACTGATCGCACTTTTACAGCCGAGGGCCTCCCTGACCTGCCCGGCAAGATCGGCTATGGAAAGATCCGCGGCGGAACCGACATTATAGGCTCTCCCAGAAGGGGCGCTAAAGAGCATGGTCCAGAGCCAGATGGCCAAGTCTGCAGCATAGAGATAGCTCCTCATCGTAGTGCCATCTCCCATGATCGTGATATCATCACCTTTCATGGCGTCTCGGATGAAGTTTCCAATGGCAAAATGTGCATTAAGGGGAAGGTGCGGCCCGACAAAGGCAAAGCAGCGGGCAATCTTGACCTCGAACCCGTATTTCTGTGCATGAAGGGCGCAGAGATGCTCGGCCACACGCTTGCCCTCACCATAGGCGGAGTGAGGTAGGAGTGGATCAGGCGCGCCCTGATAGGTCTCCGGAATGTGGGTGAGTTCCGGAGGTTGACGTCCATAAACTGCTCCAGAGCTGGTAAAGAGGAGCTTCCGTGCACCGGCGCGGGCGGCAAAGTCGAGCAGATGACGCGTGCCATCGACGATAGAACTGAGCATCTCGTGCGGCGATTCGCTGTTCAGGATTGCGCTTGCTTCCGTCGCAGCATGGATCAGGTAGTCGACCTTCCTTACGGGAAAATGAAAGTTGCGAATATCCCCAGTGATAAATTGCAGGTCAGCGCGTCTTGAGAGATGCGGGGCCTTGGCGATAAAACGAGCGGTATCACGAGTGAGAACAGCAGCTTTCATCCCGAGAGACAGGGAGTCATTGATATGGATGAAACTCTCCAGAAGCCACATTCCAAAGAATCCTGTCCCCCCCGTGATAAAAAATCTCTTTCCCGCCGCCTCATGCCATAGTTCGCGGGTCGCTTCCTTGATATCCTCAAGGTCACATGCAGGAAGTGGTGGGGCAGCTTTCACAGGGATCAAGAGACCAGATGGAAAGTTTCAGGAGATTGTTAATGAGGAAGGTAGGGGGTCTATCTCGGCCTCTGATACTCTATATCCGTTTTCTCTACACTGCCTCAGAAACATCTTCAGAAGCTCTTTACGAAATCTCTGATGGTTCCGATTTCATAGTCGAGCATTTCCTTAGTCAATCCGGGGTAAGTACCCAGAAAGATCGCGTGATTCATGATCTCATCGGCTCCAAGCATCTCACCAACGACACGAAAGGCATCGGGACGATCCTTGCGGAGTTGCACAAATACCGGCTGGCGAAGGAGATTACCCCCGAAGAACATGCGGTTGCCGATCTTCCGGCCATCAAGATGTCGCGCAAGATCGGTGTGTGTGAATGGCGCGGCAGCCTTCACTCGTAGCATAAATCCGAACCAAGAGCACTCTGTACGGCTACCCGTCTTATCCCAGGAAAACCCCGCTTCGGAACTCCAAGATGTCGCATGAGTCGGCAATGAGAAATCAAAGAGATGATCCAAGTCGGCAAGACCGGTACGGAGGTATTCCCAATTCTCTTTCCTCACCTTGATGAAGGAAGGCAGTTTCTTGAGTTGCTGGCGACCGATGGCGGCCTGCGGATCAAGCGGCTTCAGGTTGTATCCTAGATGGCTGTAGATGTATTTATGATCATACCCTTCAGGGAGTTCCCCGAGATTCCAGCCGAAGCGCTTGTTGCAGGTATTGTCCTTCCCGGAAGCACACCAGCAATCACGACCCCAGTCGCGGAAGCTCTCTGCATAAGTTTTCAGCGGCGGCCTTGAAATAATGTTCACAGCCCCTCCCTCACCCATCGTCAGATGATGAGGCGGATAAAATGACTGGGTGGAGA
>PLEU01000113.1 GCA_003136515.1 Spartobacteria bacterium | reverse complement strand
GCCGAGTTCGAGTGGATCGTCGATCCCATCGACGGCACGGTAAATTACTTCTACAGCATCCCCCACTTCTGCATTTCCATCGCCCTTCGTGAACGCGGCGAAATCATCGTCGGTGTCATCTATGATCCGATGCGCGATGAACTCTGGCAGGCGGAGCGGGGAGGAGTGGCCACGCTCAACGGCGCGCCCATCGCGGTCAGCGCGCGCACCCGGCTCTCCGATGCCGTGCTCTCCGTGGGCTTCTCCAAAACGAAGACGACGATCAACGCCGGTCTGCCTCTGCTCGAGAAATACATCACGCGGGCGCGCAAATGCCGCCTCATGGGCAGCGCGGCGCTCGACCTGGCCTACGTCTCCTGCGGGCGGCTCGACGCCTACATTGAAAGCCAGATCAGTCTCTGGGATATCGCCGCAGGAGCCCTCATGGTGGAGTTGGCCGGGGGGGTTGTGGATCTCAAGCAGCACGCCACGGCGCCTGACAAATTTTCCATCCTCGCCTGTAGCGGAACGATTCCTTTTACCCATCTTTAGAAAACCGCCCGCCACCCATGATCACCCGCTGCGGCATCGGCTACGATGTGCACCGACTTGAATCCCATCGCCCCCTTATTCTCGGAGGGGTGACACTCCAGCATCCACTTGGCCTTGGGCTTGCAGGGCACTCCGATGCCGATGTCCTCTGCCACGCGGTCGCCGACGCGATTCTAGGTGCGGCGGGACTCAACGACATCGGTTATTTTTTCCCCAACAGCGACGAGACGCTACGCGGCATTTCCAGTCTCGAAATTCTCCGGCGGGTTTCCGGTATCATCACCAATAGTGGAGCCAGGATCATCAATATCGATTCCACACTCGTAGCGGAAGAGCCTCGCATCGGATCCCACGTCCCGAGGATGAGGGAGAATATCGGCACCGCCCTCGGGCTCCCTGCCTCACGCATCGGCGTGAAGGCAACCACCAACGAGACGCTCGGATTCTTGGGACGTGGTGAAGGTATTGCAGCGATGGCCACGGCCGTGGTGGAAACACCCGGGGAATAGTCGTTGGAATCCATTAGAAAGATGACGAACCAGACCCCTCAAATTTATAATACCATGACACGCGCGCTTGAGCCTGTCGCAGCAAGATCTGATCAAGGCGGAGCACTCTCTCTGTACACCTGCGGGCCGACTGTCTACAGCTATGCTCATATCGGCAATTTCCGGGCCTATGTCTTCGAAGATCTGCTTCAACGGCATTTAATGGAGCGGGGATTTACCGTGCGCCGTGTGATGAATCTCACCGATGTGGATGACAAAACGATCCGCGGCTCCATGGCAGCCGGGATTTCTCTTGCCGACTACACTAGGCCATTCAAGGAAGCCTTTTTTAAGGATGCCGAGACCTTACGCCTTCTGAAACTTGACGAAAAATGCTATCCGGAAGCCACCGAGCCAGCACACATCGCACGGATGATTGCGATGATCGCAACCCTTCTGGAGCGCGGCCATGCCTACCAAGTGGAGGACGGCTCGATCTATTTCCGCATCGCCTCATTTTCCAGCTACGGGAAACTTGCTCGTGTCGATCTGGAGGGGCAGCGTCCCGGCCAGCGAGTGGCGAGTGATGAATATGAGAAAGAAGCAATCGCCGATTTCGCTCTCTGGAAAGCTTGGGTGCCAGAAGATGGGGCCGTCGGTTGGGAGAGCCCGTGGGGGAGAGGACGTCCCGGCTGGCATATCGAGTGCAGCGCCATGGCCACCGGACTTCTTGGAGAGACCATCGATATCCATTGCGGCGGGATCGACAATATTTTCCCGCATCATGAGGCCGAGATAGCCCAGTGCGAATGCGCCGGTTCCTGCGAAAGCCCTTTTGTACGTTATTGGATGCATTGCGCCCATCTCATGGTCGAGGGATCGAAAATGGCCAAGTCACAAGGAAACTTTTTTACTCTCCGGGATCTTCTCGAAAAAGGGTGGACGGGGCGTGAGGTTCGTTATGCCCTGCTCGCCGTTCATTATCGGGCCTCTTTGAACTTCACAATGGAGGGGCTCGGCGCGGCACGGATCGCCCTCGCCAGACTTGATGCGTGGCGCGAGCGGCTCCATGCGACAGCGGGCGGCGTCTCAACGATAGAAAAAACGGATTCAACGGCCGAGGATTTCTTCACAGCTTTGGATGATGATCTTAATATCTCCAGCGCCCTCTCAGTGTTATTTGAAACCGTGCGCGAGAGCAATCGGCGTATGGATCAGGGATTGCTGACCCCCGCCCAAGCGCAGGGTCTGTTCCTCTGGTATGAACGGGTGAATGGGGTGCTTGCACTTGAACCGGAAAGCATGGACGACTTGCTTCCTAAGGAGATACTCGAGGTGCTAGATGCTCGCATCAGTGCACGAGAGTCCAAGGACTGGAAGAAGAGCGATGAGCTCCGGGATCGGCTTGCTGTTCTGGGATGGCAGGTCAAAGACACAAAAGATGGGCAGAAGGTGACACGTCTAACCCGATAATGAATGAATGGTGAGGTATGAAATAAGGGCACAAGTACTGTTATCTACCAAAGAAGACCGCCACGAATGCTAAAGGCTCAAAACGCCTCTGTTCCAAGCCTCTGATTTAGGTTGAACAAAAAAGAATTCATAATTCACCCCCCATCCCTCATTCTTATTTTGTAATGTTCTCACCCGACTCACTGCTCGATCTCGACCGCACCGAGCATCGNNTCGGCAAGCCCTTTATCAGCGGGGCGGTCTTTATCGGGCGTGGCACTGTGATAGAACATGGAGCGATGATCAAGGGGCCGGCCTGGATCGGCGAAGGATGTGAGATCCGCAACGGTGCCTACATCCGCGAGAATGTCGTTGTGGGAAATGGTGTCGTGCTGGGCAATTCCAGTGAGTTTAAGAACTGCCTCATTTTTGACGAAGCACAAATCCCTCATTTCAATTACGTTGGCGATTCCATACTCGGTTACAAAGCCCATCTCGGCGCCGGGGCTATCCTTTCCAATGTCCGACTCGATCACCAACCCGTTTCCGTGGCTGCACCCGATGGCTCGATTTCCACGGGGTTGAAAAAATTCGGCGCTATCGTCGGTGACCGCGCTGAGATCGGCTGTAACTCGGTACTGAGTCCGGGTTCCATAATTGGGCGCGATACGATAATATATCCAGGCACTTCATGGAGAGGGGTACTTGAAGCGAACTCGATCGCGAAGCAAATCCCTCAAACACTAAGAGTGATTCCTCGTCAGATGCGAGACTAAGGTAAGCTTGTGATTTCGGGAGATAACTTCGTTAGTCTGTGCTTGCCAAAGGACGTCTACAGCTGAGTCTTGACCGCCTTGAGGTCTATCCTATCTCACGCGCTCCTTAAAAGACAGGATTAGGTAAGAGACCCGGATGCAAAGGATAAAACGTTAACCTCCGTTGAAAAATGACAGATTGGGGTATTGTTCGTTTGAGTAATTCCAGCAGACGAAAGAATGGTGCAACCATCGGTCTTTACGACTGCTCTTTGCAGTGGCCATGGACAATGATCTATGGTTCTGAGTGCAGGATGCATCCCATGGAGAGTTCTAGAACAGATGTGTGCTAGGATAGCCTTCGATACCTAAGGGTCTTAAAATCGTTTGTCTCAAAAATCAACTCTCCCTGAGCAAATGCAGTTTCGAATTCCGGGAAGCTGGTGTCACCGACCACTTCTCCACTTACATGGGTGACAAATAGTTCCTCGCAGTAAGGAAGCAGAAGGCGGTAAATTTCAGCGCCTCCGATTACGAAGAACCCTGAGCTGTTCGGTAGAAAGAACAGTTCCTCCGTTGAGCGGACGAGGGTGATCCCCTGCGTTTCACTCATCGTCCGCGACAAAATGATATTCTGACGCCCGGGAAGTGGCTTGCCGATCGACTCGTAAGTCTTGCGTCCCATGACGATGGTATGGCCGAGGGTCTTCTCCTTGAAGAACCGCAGATCCTCTGGCAGATGCCAAGGGATCTTGCCTTCAGAACCAATGATTCTGTTCTGAGCCATGGCCACGATCGCTTTCATCTCTTAGATTGCAATCGGTGCCTTGATTGCTGGATGGGGTTCGTATCCTTCTAAGGTGAAATCCTCATAGCGGAAATCCTCAAGAGCTTTCACTGCGGGATTGAGCCGCATAAGGGGAAGTGGGCGGGGTTCGCGGGTGAGCTGGAGCCGGGCCTGCTCGAGATGGTTGGTGTAGAGATGGAGATCGCCGAAGGTGTGGATGAATTCCTTGGGCTTAAGATCGCAGACCTGCGCGACCATNNCTGCGCTGGTAGAGCTGGCAGCTGAGTTCCCCGTTTGCAACATAGAACTGGAAGAGGGCGTGGCAGGGAGCCAGGGCCATCTTCTCGATCTCGCCCGGATTCCACGCACTGATAATATGCCGACGACTGTCGGGATTCTTTCTCAGATCAACAACGAGCCGTGCAATCTGATCAACGGTACCGCCATCCGGCTTGCGCCAGCTCCGCCATTGTGCGCCATAGACCGGCCCAAGATCGCCGTTGGCATCGGCCCACTCATCCCAGATCGTGACATTCTGCTCATGCAGATACCCGACATTGGTGTCCCCTTTGAGGAACCAAAGCAACTCGTGGATGATGGAGCGAAGGTGAAGTTTCTTGGTGGTGAGGAGCGGGAAGCTTTTCGTGAGATCAAAGCGTTCCTGCACGCCAAAAACGGATAGCGTCCCAGTGCCGGTTCGATCCTCCTTGGGCGCACCTTTTTCAAGGACAAGCCGGAGCAGTCGCTGGTATTGGGTCATGGCTGGCTCTGGGAATGCTAAGCGCCCGGTGTCTTATAGACACTTTCAGGATGAAAGAGCGGCTGTTCCTGCGGCGGTAAATCCGAGCCCTCCCGATCCAGTTCCGTATAGAAACAACTTGCAAATCCGGTGTGGCAGGCCCCGCCGATCTGCTCCACCTCAAAGAGCAGCGTGTCGCGGTCGCAATCGACGAACCATCGCAGGATCTTCTGCGTGTGACCGCTTGACTCGCCCTTCTTCCAAAGTTTTTTACGGGAGCGGCTCCAGTAGTGCATGAAGCCCGTCTCGAGGGAATGAAGGAGAGACTCCTCGTTCATCCAAGCCATCATCAGCACGCGTCTCCCTGCGGGGGAACTTTCCTGTACAATAGCGGGAATGAGCCCTCGGTCGTCATAGTTGAAGTTTAATGGCATCATGGTTGTATCGGAGTGGCAGGTATCTCTAGCAAGAAGATTCGCCATTGCTTAGGACGTGACGATTTCGGAGGATGACGCTGTGACCACGCAAGCCAGCAATGAACCGCGCTATCGTTACTACGAGGTGGCACCGGAGAACATCATCGTTCCGGCAGCGGAGCTGCTGAATCGTCTTCCTGCGGAATTTCGTGTTAACCACGGCAGTGATCAGCAAGGTGAAGACATAGAGCGACGAGTTGAGATTCCCTGCAGAGAGCTCTTTTCCGGAAATACACCTCGCCTGCCGCTTGGGCTGCTTCATAGGTTGCTACCCGATCTGGTGAAAATCCCGCATGGTGCGGACCATATGCAATGCCTGCCATTGCCCGCCGGGTGGCTGGCCCTCTACTTTCGACTCATTACAAAGCGCGAGGAGTTGCCGCCCGATCTAAGCCCAGATTCGGAGGCAACGATTGAAGAGGCAAAATCAGAACAAAAAACCGAGGAGACCGAAAATTTATCCAAAGAAAGCCTCTCTGCTACAACGGATAGCCCGTCTGAGAAGAAACAAGAGGGGTCTGAAAAGCCAGCCCATCCTGCCGAGGAAGAGTTGGGAGCTTCAGAGCAGAATCCCCAGATGCAAGCCAAGAGCTCGGAAGCGGTGATCGAAAAGAAGCGGGGGTTTTTTGCCTCCTTGCCGATCTTTCGCCGACACGCAGAGACTGTGAAGTCTATCGCGCAGGAGACTCATTCAACTGCGGATCTCACGCAAGTACTCGGCAGCGTAGCACTTACAAGAGAGCTGCCGCCGATTCCAAAGGCCTACGAACCGGGCAAGCCCCAGAAAAATGCGCTGGAAAGCGCGCCCCTGACATTGGAACGACTCTGGNNCTGGAAACTCGATCCACAGGATCTAATCGCCGATCCATCAGGGTTACAGACGCTTTTTATGACGGAGGAAAAACTCACACTGGAACGCGTGATTTCACTTGCGGGACAACTTCCCGGCCTTCGTGCCTGCGTGCTGGCCACAGGAGATCAGGTGATCTGCGCCTCCGCTACACCTACGGGGCTGGACCTCCGCACCATGAGCAGCCAGGCGGCATTGATGCTGTCACAGCTCCGAGATTCCTCGACTCGGCTGGGGCTGGGAGCGGTCCCGGCCATTACGCTCCATGCAGAACAGGGCGTTGTGAGCTTTCTCAATCAAGGGGAAATCTGCTTGCTGGTGCTCCATGCGGACAGGGGCTTTATCCCCGGTGTCCGCGAGCGACTTCAGGAAATGCTGGGCCATCTGTCGGTCGCAAAGGCACAGCTGACCGGTTCCTCCGCACAGCCGACTCTGCCGATCTGAGAAGAGATGGGGTTGGAATTCTTGCATGGAATGAGATTCACGAAGCCTGTCTGCAGAATCTTGAATCCGCCCTTTCCCCTGCCACGACCTTCACCATAGAATTTCCGGATGCTTGAGATTTTACAAAAGGGCGGCCCTCTCATGTGGATCATTCTCCTCTGTAGCGTGGTGGCGCTAGGAGTTTTTTTTGAGCGGTTACTTTACTTACACAAGGCGACGATCCGGGTTGGGGAGCTTCTGGGAGGAGTCGCGCTGCTGATCCGAAACGGTCGCACCGAGGAGGCGCTGGGGGAATGTTCGGCTTCTTATGGGCCCGTGGCTCGCGTTCTGCAGGCAGCCCTGATGAGACTTGGCGAAGAACGGGCGGTGCGCCAGTCAATCACAGAAGATGCTGCGCTTCTGGAGATTCCCAAGCTCGAACGCAATCTTCCAATTCTGGCTTCACTTGCCTATGTCACGCGGCTCGTGGGCTTGCTGGGCACCGTGCTCGGGCTGCTCGATGCCTTTCTGGTGCTTTCCGCCCATGGTGGTTATGCCACTACTGCAGAGCTCTCACGCAGTGTCTATGAAAGCCTGCTCAACGCGGCCGCCGGCTTGGGCGTCGCAATACCGGCTTTCCTCGGACATAGCTATCTGACTTCACGTGTGAACGACATTGTTCATGACATGGAGCGCGGTGGTATCGAAGTGGTCAATCTCCTTACAGATCGCGCCCTTCACCTCGAGAGGACGGCTCCGAATCCAACGGCATGAGGCTACCACGCTGCCACGGTGCCGGCACGCCCTTTCTTTTGCTTGCGCCCGCAATGGGCGCCCTGTTGAGCCTGGTTTTTTTCCTGCTTTTGGGAGGTTATTTGGTGCTGCAACCGGGTGTAGCGGTGAAGGTGCCAGACTCGCCCTTCCTATTGCTGCCGCAGCACGATCCTCAGGTGGTGAGTGTGACCGGGTCCCCACTGCCGCAGATTTATTACGACCATAATGTGGTGACCCCGGCCGAGCTGGAGACGGCGCTTCGCAAGGCCCGCACAACAGGAAGCCTGATCATCAAGGCGGATCGGCTTGCCCCTTATGACCTGCTGGTCAAAATAATGACCATTGCCGTCCATTGCGGATTCACAGTGGTGCTAGCTACCGACACGACACCTGGGCCATGAAGCTGAAGCCCCAGCATGGAGGTGGCCCGCCGGGGAAAGCTCCATGCCCCGACGAAAGCCCTCTGGTCAAAGAAATCGAAGAGCTGGCCCATCTCTTGTTTGAATGGCCGATCCGCCAGGCGCCGCGACTCGCCTTCCCCTTTTGCATCTTTGTCGCTGCAATCCTCCAGGGCGGAATGATCATCCTCTTTTCCATCACTTATCAGCCTCCGTCCGAGCGTCTTCCTTCCGATCCCCAGATTTATTTTTTGCCAACCGATTCTCCGTTTGCCCGTCAAATTACACCCTGGCTGGAGGCCAACGACCCCTCTGTTTTTTCTCCGCAGCATGCCACACGTGCCGCCCTTCCTCCTCCTCCTCCCTTGGCTTACAGGCCGAGCTACGAAGAGCCCCCCCCCCCTTATTACCTCTGCAGGCGGAGTTTTTCGGGTCATCAGAAGCTGTGGAGCCCCCTCCGATTCCGCTTATGACCGGAATTGTAGCAAGACACACAGCAGCTTTTAAAAACGACGAGGCCATCCCCATGTANNCACAATCAGCAGCAAACCCGAGAACGGTGATTCGCTGGGAAGATGATCTGGCAAATCGCAAGGTTGTAGCTCCAGCTTCTGGTGGTGGATTTCCGCAGGCCGGCAGCTCCGTTGCCAAACCGGCTCTCTATGAAGTTGGCGTGAGTGCCGAAGGGATGCCGATGCATTGCGTACTGCTGGACTCCTCGGGAGATCCCGTCAGTGACGAGGCAGGGAGCGTATGGATTCATGCACAGCGCTTCCAGCCTGCAGCGCAGGAAAGCTGGGGGCGTGTCCTGATACTCTGGGGATCTCCACGCAGCTTGATGGAGGGCAACAGACACGGCCTCACTCAGGGAGCAAATCAATCGAGCACGCCATGATTTCCATCACATTTACCTGGTTTGTTTTCCTGTATCTATCGCTTTTTCTTGCCGGCATTTTGATCCTTTGGATAGGCTATGAAATGATCCGTAAGCGCCACTCCAATGCCATCGCCCGCGATCGTGTTTTCTGCCGAATCTGCGGCTCGCGATACACCGATACGACCACCAGCGATCTTCTGAACTGCCCCGTCTGCGGCAGTCTGAATGAGCGCTCCACCTCGGAGGGTTTCTAAGGCCATGGGAATGTGGATTGGACGCAACCGCAAAGCTCGTGTCACCTACGGGTTTGATGAAATCGCCCTCGTTCCTGGGTCTGTGACGATCAACCCCGAAGAGGTTGATACCACCTTCAAAATTCCTCGCAAGGATGGCAGTACCATCGATCTGAGCATCCCGGTGCTTGCCAGCGCCATGGACGGAGTTGTCGATGTGCGCTTTGCCATTGAAATGAGCCGGCTAGGCGGATTGGCCGTTCTGAATTTGGATGGCATACAGACCCGCTATCAAAACCCCGATGCGATTCTGGATCAGCTTCTTACGGAGGATAAGGATCACGTCACAACTTTTCTTCAGAAGGTCTACACCGAGCCCGTTAAGGATGAACTCATTATCGAACGCATTAAGGCGATCAAGGCTGGCGGCGCCATAGCTGCCGTTAGTTCTATTCCTCAGCGTGCCGAGCATCTCGGTTCCCTCGCTGCTGCAGCGGGAGCGGATGTTTTTATCGTTCAGAGCACGGTTTCCACGGTGCGGCATATTTCGACGAAATATCAGTCGCTGGATCTGGCGCAATTTTGCGCTTCCATGCCGATACCTGTAATTGTTGGTAACGCCGTTTCTTACGATGTGACCCTTGAACTCATGGGTTGCGGCGTTGCCGGAGTTCTCATCGGTGTCGGGCCTGGGGCCGCCTGCACGTCGCGGGGGGTTCTCGGGTTAGGTGTGCCACAGGTGACCGCAACGGTGGATTGTGCAGCTGCCCGGGATGCCTATTTTAAAAATACGGGCCGCTACGTCCCCATCATCACCGATGGAGGGATGAGCAAGGGGGGTGATGTATGCAAGGCTCTTGCTTGTGGTTCCGACGCCGTCATGGTTGGAAGTGCCTTTGCAAAAGCCGTCGAGTCACCGGGTCGCGGCTACCATTGGGGCATGGCGACCCCTCATGCGAATCTCCCACGTGGCACCCGCATCCATGTCGGTCAGACAGGATCCCTCCAGCAGATCCTTTTCGGTCCCGCTGTTGTGGATGATGGAAGTCAGAACCTCGTCGGCGCCATCACGACTTGCATGGGAAATGTTGGTGCGGCAACTGTTCGCGAGTTCCAAGAGACAGAAATCATCATCGCTCCGTCAATCAAGACCGAAGGGAAGTTGTTCCAGACGGTCCAAAATGTAGGCATGGGAACCCGATAGAGGGGTAATTTTAAGGCTGAGGCGACGTTTGTTGTATGTTCCTGCCTGCATACATCGATCGTAGTGCTGGTAGGCTGGGAAAAAATTACTAAGACTAACGGAGGAATGTGACCTGATCAGAGATGGAACCTCCGTTTTTATAGCTGTTGGGGCAGTCATTGTGCTGGATTCAGAGACAACGTTCCGCATGGATCAGGACTAAGGTGTCCCATAGGGGAAGGACTGTTCACACCTTGTGAATAAACTGTGGGAAACTTTGGAAATGGCCGCCCATTTCTAATGTGGAACAGAGCAACTTGCAGATTGAAACGCTGCTTGGAATAGAGATGGAATCCACCTGTCCAGTGTGGAACATTAGTGTTTATGGGCATCTACGGGCGATTCACTCTGTAAAACAAGAATTTATGAATACTTAAGGATATAAAGCATCCCCCACGGCAAACAGGTCTCTGTGAATAAGTTTGGCTTTTGTTGCCAAAACGTCCCTTTAGAACAGAAGACTTATGCGCAAAGGCTTGTTAACGTTATAGTTTCCCTATGCATATCCATGACTTTCATCAGAGGTTACAGAACGGAGATGAATTCATCAGCAACCCTGAAATCTAATAATTCTCCCTATCTAAGCCGCGAGCAACCGAGTGGCCATCAAATTTCCAAACCAAGGAGCTTTCTCAAAGGTGACTAATTCTCCGAACATGAATCCGGTCAACGTGCACGTCCCGACTTCAAACGGCTCATCAAGCAGCGTTCGGAGTCCGGCACAACCGAAGACAATGGCATTCGACTCCGCGCAAAACTGACGCAGCTTTTCCGCTGCTGCAGCCCTGGAGACGGTGCGTAGGATAAGCAACCCTTCGGCGGGCAGATCGGCTCCGATATGCAGTGAGCTGCCAGAAATTGAACAATGAAGGTTGCGGCCCTTGGCATCGGAGAAGGTAATGGATTCACAATCCTCTTTCGTGCGGCCACAGGCAATCTGCAAAGAGCGAAATGCTCCAGCGGCAGCTTGCCATTCAGTTGTACCGGATCGGCGCAGGTGGGTAATGATTCGGGATCCGGAGGCACGGAATTCCCAAGCCTGCCCACTCGTGTCATGCACATTCAGGGTCTCAGCTTTCCATGACCCCTCGCTGATGAGAAGTACTGAGACATCCTCTGCGGCGGGGAGTAGCTCCCCCCCTTCTTCACCTAGACTGCAGGCAGCAGCACCACCGACGACAGGGATTAAAGGTAACAGTGCATGCCACTGCTTCAAAAAAGCTTCTGCGCCCGCACCTCGAGTAAAGATGATAATGGCCGCCTTCGGTACAAAGGAAATTTGGCGCAAGCGCTCCAGCACTTCGCCATGGCTCCCGGCGATGACCTCACCTTGGAATGAGTTTGCCGCAAAGACAGCCTTTGAATCCTCAGGGGCGCTCCAGATTCCAGAACTAATAAGACCGTGGGAGGCACAGCCAAAAGTGAAGCCGTTATCCGTGGGGGCATTTCCAGGAGTCCAGAAAGAGATCTTCCAGGGCTTCATCGTGGAAAGAAGTGCTCTACAGAGCCTTGCCCTTCCCTCACGGAATGTAAGGGAAGGGATGGGTTCCTTTAGGAAGTGAACTAGCCTTTCAGCAGATGCTCGATCACATACTGATCGAGTGCCTGATAATCGCGGTCTGCGATGAAAGCGTTGGCCTTGGCCTCATCGTAGCTGCGGGCTTTCTCCACGAGCTTGAGAAAGGTGTTGCGGCTATTGTCAAGGTGGGCGAGCCAATGCTCAGGCTTGGTGGTGCGGAATGGATGGACGTCGAAACAGACATATTCTCCCCGGCTTCCATACTTGTTCTGCTCCAGCACGCGAACCTGGTCAAAGGCGCCGCGAAGGTTGGCGCTGCCAAAAGGCTTGTCCTGATCGTACTTCAGACCGTTCTGATCGTTTAGATGTAGGGACCAGAGCTTGTCAAAGGCGAGGGCAAATGCAATCTCGTCGGAAGGATCAAGGCCGGCCAAGGTGCAATGGGCGCTCTCGATGAGGGCGCCGACGCGCTTCGGATCGGCAGTCTTCTCCGCCACAGCGAGGACGTGACCGATGGTCGGCACATAGGCGTGATCCATCGGCTCATTCGGTTTGGGCTCAATGGCGATGCGGATATTCTTGTCATGGGCGAGCATCTTGTCGATGGCCTCGACGATATACTCAACACTGCGGCGGGGATTCTTGGATTCCCGGACATAGGTGCCTTCGCGGGCGAGCCAGAGGACGAGGAGATCGGTTCCGAGGACATTCGCGATGTCGATGCTACGTAGGGAACGATCAATCGCATACTGGCGATGCTTGGGATCATTGCTGGTATAGGCACCGTCAATGGTAAGTGGGCTGAACCAGAGGCGGGGTGCCACGATCTCAGCGACTATGCCTTCGCTGTCGAGTTTCTTCTTTAGTTCGCCTGCCTCCTTGAGGATCTGAGCTTCGGACTTGTTGTCGATGTCGGGTACAGCGTCATCGTCATGAAACATCATGGCGTCGAAACCGAGTTTCTTGAGCTGCGCGAGGCGCCAATCGAAATCCTGAGACTGGCGGGTTACGGGACCGTAGGGGTCGGCGCCTTCGCTGAAGTTCCAGGGACCGGTGCAGAATTTATAATCTTGTGGCATGGTATGTGGGTTAAGTTGAGGGGTGTACTCGGATGTCTTGGGTGTATTGGAGCCCTTGAAACTGCCGAAGCCGATGGGCCTTTGCAAACTCAAATCACCTCTCTCTTTTGATCTGTACGGTGTCTAAGTCGCACTTTGATCAGGCAAGGTTCTTACTAACCCTCAGAAGTAAGGAATTATGAGTTGACAGCCATTGCCTACAGATGTAAGCAAAAGTTGACTACGACCGTAGTCAACCCCTATGAAATTAATCCCCCGCATTAGCGACACCGAATGGGAGATCATGCGCATCGTTTGGGCGAAGCATCCCACTACGGCAAGCGAAGTGATTGACCAGCTCACCGCCAACGATCCCCAATGGCATCCAAAAACAGTTCGCACCCTGCTGGCGCGACTCGTACAGAAAAAAGCAATTGGATATCAGGAGCAGGGGCGAACTTATGCCTACTCTCCACTAGTCGGTGAGGAGGAATGTGTAGCTCATGCCAGTGAAACATTTTTAGATCGAGTCTTTGGGGGATCGTTGGAGCCGATGCTGGTGCATTTTGTGAGTCGAAAGAAATTTCAACAGCAGGATTTGAAGGAACTGCGTCAACTGCTTGCGAAATCAGCGACATCTAAAGAAGTCCTTGAGGGGCGTAAACCATGAATTCCATCTCCTTCGGGCACTTTTTAACCGCACTTGGGCGCAATTCGCTGCAAGCTGCCTTGCTGGTGCTGGCTGTTCTGCTAGTACAATGGGTGTCAGGGAAGCGTCTTGCGCCTCGCTGGCGCTGCGCACTTTGGTTGCTCGTCGTCGTGCGATTGCTCATGCCGACCTCCGTAGGTAGCCCAGCGAGCCTTTTTGGTATCTGGTCTTCCACAATTGGGTGGATGAAACAGGAGAAACCTCCCTTCAGATGGACATTGCCGGATCGGATTACAGAGACTCCAGCACAACACGCTGCCGAAAACCGGTACGGAAGCTTGACCCAGACAGGCAATCCACAGGGTGCATCACCTGTAAGAACGGCCCACCTCTCACTCTCAACGCCTGAGCAGCAGGCACCTGATTTTGTGAAAGCTGCGCAGGCCTCGCCACAAGGGAAACTAGGGTTGGCGGAGAAGATGCTCCCGCCATCTGGCATGAAGCATTCCTCCGACTTGGGGACACCAATGCTATCCCCATCCAAGGTAGCCCTGACATCGACCAATCTGCCGCCTTTCGAGCCTTGGCCTTCTGATATCAACACCGCAGCCGCCTCGGGCTTTTTCAACGGGACAACCATTCTTTTCGTGATTTGGCTGTCCGGGACACTGACTTTACTGGGACATATCGGCATCGCCTCATCACGACTGGCAAGACGGTGTGCTCGACTGCATCCGCTGACAGACCCGGCCGTTCTCACTTTGTTGGAACAGAGTTGCGAGCAAATGGAGATCTCCCGGAGCAAGGCAGCCTCGCCACTTGTGATAGTGGAGTGTATGGAAGTGCGTAGTCCGGCCCTGCACGGGCTGTTGCGCCCTAAGTTGCTTTTGCCCAAGGGCTTCACGGCAAAATTCTCGCATGTGGAATTAAAATTTGTGCTTCTGCATGAACTTGCACACCTCAAGCGCCGGGATCTTTTGATAAACTGGGTGATGGCTCTCCTGCAGGCCGTGCATTGGTTTAATCCGTTTGTGTGGCTTGCATTTGCCAGATGGAGGGATGACCGGGAATTGGCTTGTGACGCGATGGTTCTGGAGGCCGCGGGCCCAGAACATAATCAGAAGTACGGAGAGACCATTCTGAGGCTGCTTGAGGATTTTGCTCCACCATTACGGACTCCTGCACTTGTTGGAATCCTTGAAGACAAGCGGCAGCTTCGGCAACGCATCGGGATGATTGCCGCTTATGTGCCAAGCCCTCGATGGTCTTCGCTGGCGGCAGTTCTTATCGCTGGACTGACAGCAATTGGGCTTACCGATGTAAGAAGTGATAATCCAACAAACAATATCTCTGC
>PLEU01000133.1 GCA_003136515.1 Spartobacteria bacterium | reverse complement strand
TGGAGGCGGGGGACGGAATCGAACCGTCGCATGGGGCTTTTGCAGAGCCCGGCCTTACCACTTGGCTACCCCGCCGTTACTGCTGTCAGTTACTCATCTTATACACAATCGACAGGCGGGCACAATGGGGAGTTGTTGGATAACTACAAGTTATCCCACTGTCTCTACAAGCCCTCTGGAAAGGGTATTTCGCAGTCGTGATAAGGAGAAGTGATGCGCTTGCATCAACTCGGGATCATCTCGCAGAATTCTTGCGGCTTCTTGCGTGGCAACTGGAATGAGATCGGCATCACGGTAGAGATCCGCAATTCGCAAGGGAGGAAGCCCACTTTGTTCTGTTCCCAGAATATCTCCGGCTCCGCGCAGGCGCAGGTCCTCTTCAGCAATCACAAAGCCATCACGACTCTTTTCAAGAATGCTGAGACGCTCAAGCGCAGAGGAGTTGGCACTCCCGTCGATCAGCACACAGGTGGAGCTGTGAATTCCCCTGCCGATGCGTCCCCTAAGTTGATGGAGTTGTGCGAGGCCGAATCGTTCTGCATTCTCCACTAGCAGAAAGGTAGCATTGGGAACATCAACGCCGACCTCAATCACCGATGTCGTGACAAGGACCTGCACAAGCCCTTTTTCAAACGAGTCCATGACATGTCTTTTCTCGAAGATATCAAGGCGTCCGTGGAGCAGCGCACAAGAATGGGGTGAAAGCCGGTCTTTCCATGCGTTGATTTCAGTCTCAGCCGCCTTGGTAGCGAGTTTGTCCGATTCCCCAATCAGGTGGTAGACCACATAAGCCTGTCTGCCTTTTGCCAGCTCTCCATGAATGTAGTCGATGATCCCGGTGAGATGTGCAGGAGTCCGTACCACCGTTCGCAGACTTCCCCTGCCGGGTGGTTGCTCGTTCAGAATCGAGATATCAAGGTCACCGTAAATGGTCTGTGCCAGGGTCCGCGGAATAGGGGTTGCGGTCATCACCAGCAGGTCGGGAGCAGAAGAGCCTGATGCGATTTGACTTCTCTGAAGCACGCCAAATTTATGCTGCTCATCGATAACCACGAGGCCGGCCTCCTTCACGGTTTCCGCATGATGGAGCAGTGCGTGAGTGCCGATTATCGCCGTGCCGCGAGCCAGATTGTTGAACAGGGAGAGCTCCCCCCTTTTGAGCGATCCTGTGAGCAGCTTTACATCGATGCCGATGGGTTCCAGCCACGATCGAAAATTCCTAAAATGCTGAGCTGCCAGAATCTGCGTCGGCACCATGAGGATGGCACAATACCCCGCCTCAATTGCCAGCAGCATCGCTGCCGCGGCCACGACGGTTTTGCCTGAGCCGACATCCCCCTGGAGCAAGCGATGCATTCGGTGTTCCTGACCCATATCGGAGCGGATCGTTGCAATCGAACGCTGCTGGGACGCAGTAAGCGTGAAGGGGAGCGCTAGGAGAAACCTCTCCAGCAATGTCCCCGGAGTTATCTTCGGCAGTCCTCTTGGCTTTCGCATCTCGTTTTGGCGAGCGATGACAAGGATCTGAAGTTCCAGAAGTTCTCGCAGGGCAAGTTCTCGCCGGGCCGGTTCGGTTTCTTCCGGCTCGTCGGGAAAGTGAATGCTCTGCAAGGCCCGGCTCCATGCGACCTTTCTCCCAGGCAGGGGATCAAGCCAGAGACTCCAGTCGATTTCGGTAAGCGCACGGTGAATCAGTTTCCGAATGACCCGCACGCTGATGCCTGCTCCAGCCGGATGAATGGGGACAACGCGATCGAGATGGATGCTTTGATCGCCTTCCTCCTGGGGCGTTTCGTGTTGTCTGCCGGCATCACTCTCACCGATGATTTCAAACTCCGGATGCTCCATGAAGAGCCGTCTGCCCCTGAGTCTAGGACGGCCATACACAACAAGTCGCGATCCCGTTAGGATGATTTTTTGGACATGGAAAAGATTAAACCAGCGCAAGGTGATCCTCGCATCCGGAGGTGAACCGTGTTGGTCTTCAAGCTCCGCCTCAAAGCTGCGCATCCTTCCAAAGCGCCGGAAGGCCGTTTTCCCAACTATTCCGCAGATGCAGAATGAGCGCTCGCTCTCACAATCGGGAAAGCGATCGAACCGTCTACGATCCTCGTGACGGCGAGGGTAGTGCATGATCAGGTCGCGGAGGCTCTCAATGCCTAGTTTGCCAAGCGCGGTGACCTGGGGACTCCTGATCCATCCGATTCGTTCCAAGGATGTCCCGGGATCATGAGGCGGGATCGAAGTGACATCTCCTCCATGATCCGGCGAGACCTTCCTTTTTCTGACACTCGGAATCATGGTGCCGAACTACGCACCGCCACGATTTGCACTTGGGCCTCATCGCGTCCTTGCCAGGTATTCCTGTTCACGGTGTAGGCGACATCCCAGGGAGGCCGAGGAAGGTCCATCTGGGCATTGAACCAGATGGCACCCCTTCGGTGGCGGCCGCTGAGCAGTTCGAAGCGGAGGTGCTTTTCCTTCAGAACCCGGGGAGGGGAGGCAGGTGTTACGGCCCTAGAGAAGAGAAGTGGCTGGGTATTGGATGTTCCGAAGGGGGCAAGCTGATCCTGTGTGTCGAGCCATAACTCATCTGCGAGACTTAGATCGAGTTCTGCGTCGAGTCTCAGCACGGGGATGAGGTCGTCTTCACTGATGAGTTCCCTCGTGGCTTGTTCAAAGCGTAAGCGTAGTTCGGTTAGGTGTGACTCTTTCAGGCTGAGACCCGCCGCCATGTCATGGCCGCCGAAGGCATTTAGGAGACCAGAGCAGCGCTCAAGGGCAGTCACAAGCGAAAGGCCCTCGATGCTCCGCCCACTTCCCTTGCCCTCACCACTGTCATCAAATCCGACTATCAGAGTCGGCCTGTGCCAGCGCCGAGAAATCCTGGATGCCACAATGCCAAGAACGCCCTGATGCCAGTCGCGCTTTCCCGCCACAATACTTGCATCGCGGACTGGATCAAAAAATTCATTGACCCACTCCTCAGCTTGGAGTGTGACATCGCGTTCGATTGTCTGGCGTTCCCGATTCTGCTGATCGAGATGGGCGGCCATTCTTGCCGACTCTCCGGCATCATCACAGAGCAGAAGGGAGAGCGCTTCTGTGGCACTGCCAAGCCGTCCCGCCGCGTTGATCCTCGGCCCGAGTTTAAAACCGATGTCCGTCGGTGTGTACGGGGCGGAAGCTCCGGCGACATGAAGGAGAGCGTGGAGACCGGCCCATCTAGAGCGGGCAAGCTGCCGGAGTCCTGTGTGGACAAAAATTCGGTTTTCACCAATGAGCGGGACAATGTCGGCGACTGTTCCGACGGCTACCAGATCGAGATAGTCCCTTAGATCGATTCCCTCCGCAGGCTGAAGCTTGAGCATCGCATGGCAGAGCTTGAAGACGATACCTGCACTGCAGAGATGGTGAAAATCCGTTCCAAGCTTGGGATTTACAAGGGCTGTGCAGACTGAGGTTGCCAGCTGTTCTCCCGGTTCGTGGTGATCCAGAATAATGATATCGCATCCGGCATTACGCAGCATCAACACCTCGCCGCGCGAATTGGTACCGCAATCCACCGCGATCAACAGATCGGGCTGCTGCTCCTCCAGCGCTCGCGAGATGCCTGCACGGCTGAGTCCGTAGCCCTCGCGTGAACGATCGGGGATGAAACATTGCACCCTGCCTCCCGAAGCATTGAGGAAGCGGGATAGAATCGTGAGCGAAGTGATTCCGTCGACATCATAATCGCCGTAGAGGGTGATGCGCTCGCCTTGGCGAAGCGCTTTGCACAGGCGCTCCGTCGCCTGCGGGATGCCTGGGATCACTTCCGGCGGCATCAGGGCTGCGAGGCGTGGATCAAGAAAGAGAGAAGCCTGCTCCGGAGTTGACAAGCCGCGTGCAACTAAGAGTCCTGCAACCACCCCGGGGATGCCGAGTTCTGCAGCTAGTCTCCGGGTGACAACCGTGTTGTTCGTGGCAGGGAGAATCCAACGGCGTTGCATGGAGGGAAATTTAGAGTTCCTGCGTCCAAATATGGAGAACTTAATTGAGCCTGCCCCGATGCTCTCCGGAGGCATCAGGGCAGAAGTCGAGAATGACTTATCAGTGTACTGATTCTTTAGAAGGCTGCTTTCTAGCCGGCTTTACCGGAGCGGATGGGGTTGGAATCGGTTTGGAAGGGCCTGCCGTTCCACTGGGAGGGGTTTTAGGAAGTGGGAGATTGCCCCCATCCTCACCAGAATCCTTTTCATGGGGGTCGTAAAAGTGATCCACTGCGATGAATAACGCCTTGGAATGCCGTGCAAAAAGGAGATTGAAAATGAAAATCGGCGTTAGGACGGCTGTAAGTAGCACCCGTATGTCCAGTTGAGTGAAGCAATCTAGGATCACGTAAATGATGATACCAAGCAGGCTGCCCGCGCCATAGTTGATGACCCATGTGGAGACGAGAAAGTATCCGGGCTCGCGTTCATAGGGATAGCCGCAGCGGGGGCAGCCATCAAGGGGTGTAAACCAGTCGTGAAGTGAGCGCGTATGGAAAAATGGTAGAAAGATGGGGTAAATTCCGCACACCGGGCAGCGTAGCAAAAAGGCCCGTCTTAGATAGCTCAGGGCAGTTTTTTCACCATGAGCACTCACAGATCGGCTAGTTCGCCCACCGTCCGTTGACACTTCCGAGCTTAGGATGCCATCCCGGCGCATCGCTCCCAGAATAATCCGTGGAGCCAATGGCCCCGATCATGTGCTGGCCAATGGCTCTCCGCCAGTTGGCACTCATGCTTTCGCCTGTGTGACATCCCCAGCTCTTGATGAAGGCATGAGGGGCGAAGTCATTGCGGTTGATCAGGGTGAGATCCTTTTCATGCAGCCAGTTCTTGGAGCCGCTGTCGATTTCGTTGCTGTAGTCGAACATGAAGCAGGCTCGGTTAGAGTGGCCGAAATATTCGAAGTTGGCGATCTTCACGCCATCACGTGGCTGGCCCGCATTAAGGTAATCTAGGAACTGCTGCGAGGTGTTGAAGAAGACAAGATGAAGGTTGAATTTTTTCTGAATACTCTGGATCTCAGCGATCAGATCCTTCTTTTCGACCCGCTCTCCGCGACGGACGTAGGAGGGCTTGTAAACCATCCAGGTGATGAAGGCATCCGGGCCGTTCTGCTCGCGTAGCTCCTGAAGCCGGATGCGTGAGGCATGTACGAAATTGGCCCACCAGTGATCATGGGGAATTCTCTTGAACTTCTCCCACTCGATGAGCGACGGGCCACCCGTTACGACGATGTATTCGGGTTTGTAGCCCTGCTGGGCTCGTGCGGCGGAGGCTCCGACAGAACAGAATATCAGCAGGGTAAAGACAAGGGCGCGCTTCATGCTGGGAACGTTACTCCAAGGCCACAATGCATTCAATTTCAACATCGAATCCCAGTAAGTGCGCTCCGACGGTGGCTCGGGCCGGAGGGTGATCCCCTGAAAAGTATTCGGCATAGATTGCATTCATCTCCTTGAAAGTCTCCAGAGTCAGTGTGCTGAGATAAACACGGCAAGAAACCGTATTTGCAAGCTTTGCCCCAGATCCTTCCACCACCCGACGGATATTCTCCAGAACAAGGCGTGTCTGCTCAGTGATGCTGCCCCGCTCAATCTTACCAGTGGTGGGGTCCCACGGGGTCATGCCGGAGACAAAAAGAAGAGGGCCACTCGTGGAGACGGCCAGCGAATATGGGCCAAGGGCTGGAGGACAGCCGGGTATCATGCGATAGGTGGTTTTCATGGAGACAGGGATGAACGATGAATTTTTCCGCCTCAAAAAGGAACTGATAAGTTGCCTGCAGTTTCGGTCGCAGTCAAATTGTACAGGCGGTAGGATGTGTGGGCAATCCTTGGTCGCCAGAACGGGGGAAACCAAGGAAGTGCGGGGGACTTCCGGCGTTTGCACTAGAAAGGACTGGTGGGCTAGTCCGGGGCTTTGCAATGGCCAGTGTAGTCACCTCGAGGGGCCTCCCTTTGGAAACCGACACTCTCGAGAACAATGAATCGAAATTCTGTATTGCGGCTGGTTGTTTAGAGGCAACGGATAATTGGTTTTAGTAAACTATGATATAATATTCTATTCGTTCCATGAGCAATAAACTGCTTCTTATTGCAATCTCTGTTAAATGCCACCACTGACATCCCCATGACTTCGATTTCACGCCCGAGGGGGATATATTGGGAGCTTCCGAGGAAATAAGTCTCCAAACGGAAAAACAAGAGACGAATTTCAGGCTAAAGGTCGGCTATATTCTCTCTTTTCCAATCCGCTCTCGTGTGGGCGAAACTTTACGGGCGGGCCGTGGTGATTTTTTATGCGAATCATCCAGCACTCTACCGTAAGGTTTGGAAAATTTGGAGGCCGTTACGGAAACCTTGGCTGCTTCGATTAAGGCAGGTTTTTTCCGACCGATGATTTTGCGATCACGGCTCTCTAAATCACCCACTAGTGTGAGAGGGAGGCGCATGCGTGGTTTTGCCGCCCGCTTGGGCTTGGGAGGGCGTGGAGTGGCGAGGGCTTTTCGCAGAATTTCCAGATCCTCTGTGCGGAGATCGCGGTAGCTGCCGGGTTTTACGCCACGGAGGGTAATGGGGCCAAGGCGTGTGCGTTTCAGACGCTGCACCTTGAATCCGATCTGGCCAAGCATGATGCGAATCTGTCGCTTGAGGCCCTGATGGAGAATTACTTGGATTTTATTTGGAGCGAGTTGGCGCACCGATTCAACCCTGGCGACAGAGCCTTCGATCCAAGTTCCTTTCTTC
>PLEU01000010.1 GCA_003136515.1 Spartobacteria bacterium | reverse complement strand
ACCATGAAGTTCTCCGAGATGATTTCAAACCAGTCAACGACTGGCTTCTCGGAAAGAATATGCCGGTAGTGAGGAACGCGCAGTCCGATCCCGATTCCGTAGTCGGTGAATCCGTTGAAGGCGTTGGCCGGCATGATGATTTTAGAAAAGGAGCAGGGGAGTGGAATGACCACTCCCCTGCGTCTCTCGAAGGTTTCTTAGCTCTTGCTACCGTCGGTGGCGCAGCCGCCCTTTCCCTTGCAGGAGTTCTTGGCCTTGCAACCATTGTCACTGGTTTTGCAACCGCCTTTGCCCTTGCAGGTATTCTTCCCCTTGCAGGAGTTGGTGTCGTTGTCGGCGATCGTCTGGAGTGCCGTACCGGCCTTGATGATCTGCGTTGAGCTGGAGCCCTCGGCACGCACCTGCGTGGCAAGAGATCCNNTTGATTTCATGTCTGTTTCCTTTGTGTGGAGTGTGTTTGTTACTTCCGGGTTCCGTCTGGAGATCCCGTCCGCAGTGATAAGAGCAATCGTTGAGAAATTTATTCCCACAAATTTCCAACCAGCCTCAGACAAGCTTCTTCAGGGTCTCCATACTGACATTGTCTCCGGTCAGCACATAGCTCTTGCCGCCGGAGGTCCAGGTGGCAAAGGCGAGTCCATCATCCGAGCGAAGCTCCGGGTGGGATTGAGTGGAGGCATCAGCACGAGCCGATTTATCGACGATGAAGAGATGGGCAATCTGGTTCTTTCCGAGAGTGAAGCAGACAAGGGAAACCTTCGTCCCTCCCATGGTATAGCTCTGGCAGCCGAGAGAGGGAATTCCCTTGAGGCCGGGAGGAATGACAAAGCCCGCAGGGGCACCCCGCTCTGCAAGCCATTTGCGGAGCTGCTCCGGATCGGTACTCTGCATGGCAATGCTGATCTTACCCTGCTCCTTGATGTCGAGGGCCTGGCGCGTAAAACTCGCCACGCTCATCGAGGGGGCCTCTTCATCACCCAGACTTGGCTGGTTTGGCCCGGTGAGGTACATGGCCACGCCGCCGAAGAGCATAATGGAAGCCGTCATGGCGACCCACCAGACCAGGCTCAGTGGCTTCTTTTTGGGATGTGGCAGCAGCGGAGCCGACTTCTGGGCAAGAATGGAAGAGCGAAGAGTGGCGGGAGGAATCTCCGACTGAAGAGCCTTTTCCATCGCGGCATCAAAAGCCTGCTGCTCCTTGAACCATTTTCCGAGTGAATCATCCGTGCGTGCCAGCTCCAGTGCCTCCGAAAAAAACGGATCGGCACTCTCCTCTCCGCCGGGGCGGTAGGAGTGCAGAATCAGTTTGGCTTCCTGGATGGTCATTGGGAAATCGTGAAAAAGGATGTGGTTAGCGTTGTCTTATCGGGTTTGACTAAAGCTTCGCCTGGTTATCAGAGGGGAACGGGAGGACTTTTATTCCATGAAGTTTTGATAATTCCTCAATTTTTTGACGCAAGAGCTCCTTAGCCCTCGACAGACGGGACATCACGGTGCCGACAGGGACACCTAAAATCTCGGCCATCTCCCGATAGCTGTGCTGATTCAGATAGAAAAGAGTCAGGACAAGCCGGTGATGATCCTCCAGATCGTCAAGGGCCATCAGGAGTTCACTCCGCTCGGCATCCCGGTGGACGGAGGACTCCACGGATGGTTCCGGAATGCTAACTTCCTCGTCATTGAGGGAGATCAACGGTTTTCCGGCATTGTATTTTGCCACATACTCCCGATAGAGCGTTGTGAAGAGCCACTGCCGGACCTTCGCGGATTCCCGGAGCTGATCCCCCTTCACCGCAAAGATGGCAAAGGTTTGCTGGACGAGATCGCAGGCATCCTCCTGATTGCGCGAGAGCTTCAGGCCGAACCGGTAGAGGTCGGCATAAAACTGATCCACGACGTATTGAAACCAGACATTATCCATCGAAATTCAACGAAGAATGCCGATGCTTAGCTGCTTTGGGAAGTGTCGAAACTCCTCCCCCCCTGTAAAGAGAGCAGCGAATCAGACGATGCCTGTGGCGATCAGGACGCCGGGAACCAGGAGAATCGAATCAATAAGGATCGGGCCTGTCGGGTTCCTTGCGAGCAACGATGGAAACTGTGCTGCGAGGGCCATTAGCAGGCCCCCCGCAGTCAGGCCGAAGCGGTGGTGGAAAATCGCGAGGGATGCAGCGATTAGTGAGAGACACGTTGCGGCCAGGCAGGAGGGGAGAACGCCTAGGAGTACTGGCAGACTCCCCACATGCTGCCGTCTATCTTCGTCTAAATCTTTCAGATCACAAAGAATGCATCCTGATGCAACCATCAGGATCAAGGGGAGGGTGACATCAAGCGTCAACCAGTGGCGGACTCCTCCCGCAAGAGGCAGGGCAGCACAGGCCCATGTCCAGCAGAGGGCAACGGCAGCGGTTTTTGCCAGAGGCAGGCGTTTGATGCAGGGATAGATCAGACTGACCCCCGTGAGAACTACGATAACTCTCAGGGAGTCGTAGGTTATGTTCCCGGTGAGGACAAGAAGACAGATCGTTCCGCCACAGAGCGTCAGTGCAATGATCAGACTTGCTCGCAACCATCTGGGAGCCCATTCAGGATGATCCACTATCCGGTCAAAGCTGTAGGCCGCACCGATTCCAGCGAGGAGCAGGGTAAGGCCCGTATGAGAAAACACCCCGCCATCCGCTCGTTTGATCACCATGGCCACCGACCATCCGAGCGCCACAGGAAGCAAGTAGTGAATGAGTGTGAGGAATGAGTTGTCATTAGAATGCTCATTGCCACGCTTTGGGTGTGGATGGCTTTCCCATGTAAGCAGGTTCACGAAGAATCACTATGCCCCGAAAGGAAGGGATTTCACGCGGAAATCTCATCTCGTTAGCATTCTCACCTAGCTTGGGTTGACCTGAAGAGTCTTTTCTCTCAGATCACCCCATTTTGGCTTGTCGAAGGAGCTCTCTGGCCCGATTTTCCATCTCCTCATGAAAGCCGTCGTCACCGTCATGCCTAAACCCGCCATTCTTGATCCTGCCGGCGTCGCTACAGGCCGCGCAATGGAGCATCTCGGGCTGAAAGGAGTCCGTTCCGTTCGTATAGGCAAATCAATTGAAATCGAAGTTGATGGTGCCGACGAAAACCAGCTGCACGAAATTGCCCACGACCTCCTTTCAAATCCCGTGGTAGAGGATTACAAGCTCACGATTCTTTCCTGACGATGGCCACTTACGCAATGCGTTACGCGGTCATTCAATTTCCCGGTT
>PLEU01000124.1 GCA_003136515.1 Spartobacteria bacterium | reverse complement strand
GCTAAAGAAGGCCACGCCGGCCATGGTTGCAGGACTTACGGATGAACCCTGGTCCGTGGAGCGACTTATCCTGGAAGCGACCACGGCCCTCGTGATTAGCCAATACCAGGTTCAAACCGCCCTGTGATGGGCCATCTCAGATGATGTGCAAGGCCGCGAAGGGCTTGGAAGCCGATGTAGCAGGCCAGCAAGAGAAGGATGAAAGCCTGGGCTTAGGTCGAGGTTGATGCCCCGGCCAGAGGCGGGTATCTTGGTGTGAGGCATACACGCCTCCGACCGTTATGACCCACGCCCAAATAGACGCCCGATCCTTGGAGATGCACAAGCTAATGGCTTGTCGCATCGAGAAGGACCCTTCGCTGCGTGACAAGGCGCTGGAGATACTCGACCGCTGGCAGGCCAAGAAAGGCGCCTCCGAGCCCTATTTCGTGAAGTGGCGCGCGCTCCTGAGGGGCGACCTTAAGGACTTACTGGCCATGATGCTCTCCCCAACCGAGGAGGCGACGGCCATGCGACAAACCTCACCGTTTGGCGGACCGGACTTCATCTCCGAGGAGGAACGGCTCTCACTCATCAAAAAGTATGCAGCGGTTTGAGCTTGAACATACCCTCCGTGCCGCTGGTGATATTGCCAAGATGGATGAGGTCAGCGACCGTCTGTGAGATCCGCTCAATGTCGGATTGGATTCGTTCTTCCAAGGTCACAGGACGACCCCAGTCTTCAGCACCTCTTCCTTAAGAGAATCTGGCGCGTGGCCTGCCGGGATCAAATCGAGGTCTAAGTCCACGAACCTGCAAAAAGTGTCTCCGGTGGCAAAACACTCTTTTTCGTAGGGCACCCCTTCGACATAGATGTCGATGTCAGAATGCTTGGGAAGAAAAGCCTCGCTGGTAGCGGAGCCGAAAAGCAAAACGCGAGTGGCCCCATGTACCTTCTTGAGGTAAACAGCANNGCTCCCGGGCTGAGGTGAGTGCGGTTTCGCGCGTCATTTCACTGCTAGCATAGCCGTTTTAGAGGCGAAATCCAGCGTTTGTCGTAAATATCATCACCCACCTTGTTTTCGCATGGCACGTGCCGTACCATGAAGTTTTAACCGGGAAAATATCCCTCACGTATGGCCAAAACTAAGCTGAAACCCATCACTTACATGCTCACTGTTCAATGCGTCCGCTCGGAAATCGGAGTCGTGGCGGAGTACGTTGCCTCCACTCCATTCCCACCTCTACCCGAGGGCGGGCACTTGGAATTGTTAGACTGCAACCCTAGAACATGGGACGTCGGAAGTTCTGTTCACCGCATCACTGTAGGAAAGGACGGCGGCGTCATTTGCTCAACGATAATTTTAGCGGATTCCCCTGTGGTCGAAAATCGCGGGTTTGTAGTCAAGAAGCAGAACGGCGAAGAGGTCGGTCCCAGCGAAAAGCGTTTCCGCTAGGGGATGTGCGATGCGGTACGATTCCGACGTCTAAACTCCAGGTTCCGGGCAAGGTTGATCTGGGCCGATAAAAATGGCCGAAAAGCTCGGTCAAACTGCTCGTGAGGAAGGCTTAAATCCGTCAAATATGGCTAGGTTGTGCCATAGACGATGATCCAGGAATCGAAAGGAATAACATCGGGTTGTGAGCGAAAGACATTTGCGATACCTTGATTAATAGATCTTAGATTTTCTGGACTGCCATGACCCACCAACAAATCGACGCCCGTTCTCTGGAAATGCACCAGATCATTGCCGACCGCATCGAGGCGGATCCGTCTTTGCGCGAGAAGGCGCTGGCAATCCTGGATCGCTGGCAGCAGGACAAAACCGCAGCCGATCCTTATTACGNNCCAAGCGGCACCGTTCGCTGGCCCAACCTTCATTGCCCAGGAAGAGAGACTGATTCTCATCAAAAAATATGCAGCGTATTGAACTGGAGCACGCCATCCGGGCGGCTGGCAATGTCACGGAAATGGATGACTTCATCATCCTCGGCAGCCAGGCCATTCTGGGCCAGTTCCCTTCGGCACCGGCAGTATTTCTAAAGTCCCATGAAGTTGACATGTACCCCCGCCTTGATCCCAAGAAGGCGGAGGAGATCGATGGATCCCTCGGCGAGGGATCCCCCTTTCACGAGCTGCACCGCTTTTACGTGCATGNNTGGGTAGGGCCGGAAACGGCGGTGCTCCCCTCCGGCTGGGAAAACCGCCTTATCGTGGTTCGCAATGAGAATACCGACAACAAGACGGGAAGGTGTCTGGAGGTCCATGACTTGGCGGTGAGTAAGCTGGTCGCCGGACGAGAGAAGGATATGGCCTTTGTCCGAGCACTCATCTCGCACAAGATGGTGAATCCGGCGCGACTTACTGATCTGGTAAAGACCCTTCCGGTGTCTAGCGAACTCTATGAGATCGTGCAGGCGCGGGTCTGGCGGCTGGAAGGCGAAACAGAGGCTCCCAACCCTCCCTTGTCACAATCTCTGGATGCTGGCGCAAAAGCAGACCAAGCCCAGCGCGCAATAGATACAGGGAAGCCATAAGCGGACATCTAAGGTCTCCTCACATTGGGATAAGGGGCGAGAATGAATCCAGCCCAAATATGGCTATGTTC
>PLEU01000006.1 GCA_003136515.1 Spartobacteria bacterium | reverse complement strand
AGCCGCAAGGCCGCCATGAAAGAGCGCGATCAGGCCGCAGCAAAAGCTCCTGAAGCAGCTTCTGTCGTCTAAAAAGCAGGCATCTCTAAGAGACTCATAAAATATAAAAACCCGGAGGGAACTTTTCCTTCGGGTTTTTTTGTGCCGAAAATGTTACGTTTAAAACTCTTGCCGAATTGCTCACGGGGCTGAACTATCCGAGGCCAAACCAACAAACCAACTATGACCGTCAACTCCCTTAAACTGGCAGTTTTGACTGGGACTTTCTTATCGATCGCCTCCCTGTCGCTGGCACAGACCGCTTCCCAGCCGCAAACTGACGGTAAGACTATACAGCCCCAAACCAATGTCNNCCTCGATGAGTGGTGATCTTTTTTCACAGTGGTGGAATGGAAAGAGTGCGCTGGATAACTGGTTTGGTTTAGGCAAACCACTTTCCGATCACGGGCTGACGATTACCGGCACTGCCAAGCAAGAGTACTACGGACAGGTCTCCGGTGGCTATCCCAGCAACCAATCCAGAAGCAACTGGGTGAATGAAGAAAAACTAAATGCTGTCCTTAATTTTGGCCAACTTCTTCAAATTGAGGGACTTGATGGGCTGACTTTTACCTCCATATGGCGTTACCGCAATGTGGGAAACAACCCTGCCTTCGAAGCTGGTACCGCCGGGCCTTCCAGTACTTTTAAACCAAGCGCCGATGATTCCGGATTGGGGGTTCGTATTCTTCCGCAATATTTACAATGGCAATCCGAGAGGTCCAATGATCCCAACTTCCTGATCAATCTGGGTTGGGAAAACCCCTATGATCAGTTCCTCCAACAGCCGCTTTCAAAGGACTTTATGAATAACAATATCGCTTCGGCCAAGGGGATCGGAGCAACTCTTGGGAACGGCATCTATGTTCTCAACACACAACCCATTGCCTCGTTGGGACAGACTCCCGCCAATGGCTATAATTCAGAATATAAAACTGGAACCAAAGGGAAGAATTTCACGACTAGCCCCGTGCCGTGGTCCAGCTCCTATGCTGCCTGGGGTGGAACTTTAAGGGCCAAGCCGAGCAGCTCGACCTATATTCAGAGCGGTCTTTATGAGGCAATTTCAGGAACTGCCGGTGTCGGTGCCACCCAGTTCTCGTCAACACAGGTCTATCCTTATACACAGGTTCCTTCCAGTTTGATGGGAGCTTTTAATTCAACGGGATTGGTCTATCAGCTCGTTGGTGCAAATGGTCAGCCGCTCTTCAATAAGAACGGGACGCCCAAGCTGGCCGCTACGGGATTTATCCCTGGGTACAACCAGAACCATGGCTTTAATTTTCAGGGAGCCCCCGCATCCAACGTCCACAAGGCTGCGATAGGTCAGAATTCGGTCGTGGGTGGTTCCGCGGCAGCCAACTACGGCAATGGTGGCTTCAATCCGATGAATGGACTCTACAATGTGAATGAAATCGGATGGACGCCAAAATTTGGTTCCGACAAGAGCCTTGAAGGTCATTATGCCGTCGGCTCCTACATCTGGGGTCAGGAGAATACCTCCTTCACACCGACCGGATATAACAGCGCCTACACCAAGCAGCCATATTCCACGCAGAACAATCCTCTTCAGTGGGGACTCTATTTCCAGGCTGATCAGCGACTCTACGCGGTGAAGGAGCAGGTGGCGTCCCCTTCTCTGGACGATAAGAACCCAGTCAGTATGACCTCCCGTCTCACCGACAAAGGTCTGTATATGTTCAACGAGTTCACCTTCACGACACCGCAGAACAATGCTATGCCCGCATATTTCCAAACAGGTCTGGTGTACAAGGGGCTTATACCGCACCGTGATCACGATAGTATCGGAATTGCGCTGGGAGCAGGTTTCTACAGCTCCTATTACAATTCCTATCTGAGGACGCAGAATCAGGCTCTTGTGAATTCCCTGGGAAGCTCGGTCAATGCAACGGCCCCCAATGGGCCTGTACAGGAACCAGCTAATGGCATCAGCAAGGGGGTTCCTGCGGCCAGTACCTTCTATGGGGCCTATGTGCCGATGTTCACCTCCACGGAAGTTGTCGAGGCCTACTACAAGATTCAGATCAACGAGTGGGCTACCCTCAGTCCCGATGTCCAGTGGATCTGTAATCCCGCAGGCAACGGGACGCTTGGCAACGAGTGGATTCTGGGGGCTGAGGCCAAAGTCACTTTCTAACAACGCTTCGTTTTATCTTGAGCAACGCCCTCCCGTAAAACAGAGGGTGTTTTCTTTTTTCAGTAGCGTGCAAAAGCATTGCATGAATCATTCATTGAAGAGAATGATCTGCTGGCTTTTTCCTTTTCATGCACGAATTTCTTCAGCAGCTCATCAACGGTCTTTCCCTCGGTGCCATCTATGCGCTCATCGCCCTTGGCTACAGCATGGTATACGGGTTGCTCAAGTTCATCAACTTCGCTCATGGTGATATCCTCATGGTGGGGGCCTTTGCGGGATATTACGCCGCGCCGCTAGCTTCACGCCTGCTCCCGGATCCCTGGATGGTGACAACAGCGGTGCTTCTCTGGGCCATGCTAGTTTGTGCGCTTCTGGGAGTCATTATCGAGAGGTTGGCCTACCGCCCGCTGCGCAACCAACCCAAGCTCGCCGTGCTGATCACCTCTATCGGCGTCTCACTTCTGCTCTCCTACGGTGGTCAAATTGTCTTTGGTGTCAATCAGAAGGNNCAAGGCTTTCCCTGACCTCCTTAAACCTATGAGTATTTCGCTAGGTGAGGGTGTGACGATTTCCGAAAATCACCTTCTTGTCATCGCAGTGACCCTTGTGCTGCTCTTTGGGCTCAGGTTCATTGTGTTACATACGCGCTTCGGCCTTGCCCTTCGTGCGCTTTCCCAAAACCGGGATGCCGCTGCCCTGATGGGTGTCAACAGCAACGTGGTGATCGCGCTCACTTTCGCGCTTGGTTCGGCCCTTGCCGGGGCTGCGGGCGTGCTTTATGCGATGAATATTCACTCCATCGAGCCGCTGATGGGGACGCTTCCCGGCATCAAGGCATTTGTGGCAGCAGTGCTCGGTGGTATAGGGAGCCTGCCCGGAGCCGCCGTGGGCGGACTGCTTCTCGGGCTCAGTGAGTGCCTTCTGGGAGGCTCCTTTCTCTCATCCTACCGCGACGCGATTGCCTTTGGACTACTGATCATTATCCTACTACTGCGTCCTTCGGGACTTTTCGGAAGTTCTGCAGCGGAAAAGGTTTAGATTTAAAAAAATATTTCTGCCTGGAGAATGGTGATTTAAGACTTGACCCTATCGGATTCGAGTAGTTGAAGATGCAAATCAAAGGCTTAAGCCTAACCTCCCTGATAAGATGAACAAACAGACTCTCGCTGCCACTTTGGTGCTGGCTTTAGTGCTAGCATCATCTCCAAGCCATAGCTTTGCCTCGACAGAACACAAAAGGTTGAGCTCCGCGGAGTTAAGGAAGATCGCCATACTCAGAGCTGATCTGCGAAAGTTGCATACCAAACGAGCCCTCACTACCACCCTTCAGTGGAAGTATGGATGGGAAGATGGCAACTATGCCAACACGATCGGCAGTGCGTGGGGACATTGCAGATTCCCTACCGGAAGCCAGTTCATCTCCACAGGCTATGCACCCGCCGACCTCTCCGCAGCTTACGGCTTTAATTTGATTGATACCAACGGGGACGGTAGCGGTCAGACCATTGCCGTTGTGGATGCCTACGGAAGCGCCAATCTTCAGTCCGATCTCGACGCCTTCAATGCCCAATATGGTCTTCCCTCCAACACGGTGACCACCCTCTACTCGGCTGGCAAGCCAACCAACGCTGATTCCGGTTGGGCCGGTGAGACCACACTTGATGTCGAATGGGCTCATGCTATGGCCCCGGGTGCCTCCATCGTGGTTGTGGTGGCTCCTGATGACAGCATCGCAAGCATGATCAATGCAGTGATTTACGCCTCCACGAATGCGAACATTGTTTCCATGAGCTGGAGCACTCCTGAATTTGCAGGCCAGACCCAGTACGATGCCGCCTTCAGCATCCCAGGGGTGACTTTTGTGGCGGCCTCCGGCGATACGGGAGCAGGAGTGAACTGGCCAGCCTCTTCCACAAACGTTCTCGGAGTCGGCGGCACTACGCTTACCTATGACACCAATTCAGGCGTTGTTTCTGAAGTCGGCTGGAGTGGCAGTGGAGGCGGAGTTAGCTCCTTCGAGCCGCTCCCAGCCTATCAGGCGGGATGGAACGCCAATGCAGGGAGGGGAGTTCCCGATATCAGCTACGATGCAGATCCCTATACTGGCGTCTCAGTTTTCTTCACCGATCCCACCACGACGAATGCCGGTGCTTGGTATGTCTTTGGAGGCACCAGTATAGGAACCCCCCAGTGGGCCGCGCTTGTCGCTCGCCGCGCGAGCCTAGGCAACCAAGGGACAAACAGCTTCAACACCGTACTCTATGCCAATGCGGACAGCAGTTATGCCACCATCATCAATGACATCACTTATGGTTGGAACGGCTATTTTGCCCAACCCGGTTATGACTTTGTGACGGGTCTTGGCACGCCGGTTGCCAATCAGATTGCAGTCCTGCCTGCCCCACTTCCAACACCGACGCCCACCCCTTCGCCGACCCCGACGCCCACCCCCATCGATTGGCATGGACCGGTGCCTATATTCTCGCCCTTCCCCCTGCCTTCACCTTTACCAACGCCCCCACCAGGTTCCGGTGGATGGGGAGGAGGATGGTTCAATCAAATCAACAACTTGCTCAACCAGCTTGAAAATTGGTTCAATAATTGGTTTGGCTCTGGAAGCGGCGGAGGAAGTCCGTCACCAACACCCACTCCAGTTCCCACACCTACGGCAACACCAACGCCCTCCCCAACGGCCACACCTGGAGTGTTTCACTACGGACACTCGGGACGCTACTAGGTGGTAGAAGATCGGTTTTTAGTATCTTTGAGTCGAAAGGTGCCGCGGGGTCGATGTGAAAGCCGGATTTGGAGTTACTCCTTCCCCAAAATCTCCAGATAGTTTCTAGAGATGGCATCATGGCTGTTATCGGGACCAAAGCTTTCAATTCGCATCTGTTTCAGCATCCAGAGGCCGTCGATTTGCTGTCCGGAAATGACCTCAAAACGGCGCACCAACACTCCCTTCCTATCATACCCCTCAATACGTAGGATCGCGCCGCTTTCCTTGTCGATCCAGACACGGGCGACTCCGTAGAGTGTCTCGTTCGCGGGGGCCTGAAGGTCTATTTTCCACGCAGGACGGGTCTTAATCGTCTCCTGGCCCTGGATTACGGGATGAGGCCAGTAGAGAAAGCCTAAGGAGAGATCCTCGTAGGTAACCCCCGTTGATCGGATCGGATCGTGAAGATGGGTTGCGGAGACGGGCTTAGAGACTCCGCCCAAGCGCTCGGAGAGTTTTGTTTGCGAAGGGTTCAGTGTCAGTAAGACGGACTGATCTGGGTTGACAAATTCGTAGCTCACGACGTGATCCTTCATTCGGATCGTCAGCGGAGTCAGAGAGCCTTCCCCCCGTATCTGGGCACGCAATGCAGCAGTATGCATCGTGGGGTTCATGCGTGCGGATTCCAGGATCGATTCCGCATCCTGTGCCGGGAGTCTGACCGTACTTCCAATCAGAAAAATGAGGGCGCTGCAAAATGGGCGAAAATTCATCGGAGAGAAACTAGTGGAGTTTTGGGAGTGCGTCCAACGAGGTTTTTTCAAAGGAGTCTGTATACTTCGTGGCAGAATGGTAGCCTGAGGTAGTGATTGATTCTGTAGACCGTGGGCCGGCAAAGCCTCTCCTGCTCTATGACGGGGAATGTGGATTCTGCTGCAAGTGGGTGGCGCGCTGGCAGGAGAAGGGGGAGGGGAAAATCGATTTTGCCCCTTCTCAGAGTGGAGCTGGGGAGTCTTTTGGTTTTTCAGCAACTGAGTCGCTTGGGGCCGTACAGTTGATAGATACAAATCTTGAAATTCGCGCCGGTGCCGCAGCGGTATTTTGTTTGATGGCCCTTTGCGGCGGACTGACCGGCCTCACATTCTGGTATCTGTACCAGCGAGTCCCCCTCTTCCGGCTTATCATGGAACGGGGATATCGAATGGTGGCGACACATCGCACCTTCGCTTCGTGGCTGACCACGGTCCTCTGGGGAGTTGATGTGAGGAAACCTACCTATATGAAGGCGTCACGCATGTTCCTTAGATTGCTGGCACTGACTTATGCAGTGGCTTTTGGAGGGCTCTGGTGGCAGGTGGGCGGATTGCTCGGGCCTCATGGCATACTGCCCGCCGGGGAGTTTCTCGAGCATATTCAGGGCATTCTCGGGAATGCTGCGTACAATGCAGTCCCGTCACTTTTCTGGGTGACTGGAGGCACTGCGAGAGCACTCAATCTGGTCTGCGGCGCAGGAACGATTCTTGCTCTGGCCGCATTTTTTCATCCCCGACTGCTTGTCGGCCCTCTCTTCCTTACTTTTGAGATTTTCTACCTCTCCCTTGTCAACGTCGGGCAGATATTCATGGGGTATCAGNNACGTAGGACAGATCTTCATGGGGTATCAGTGGGATGCTCTTCTCTTGGAAGCGGGCTTTCTGTCCATATTTTTGGCCCCCTGGTCGCGACATCTTCGTTGGCCCAATTTCCTCTCCTCTTCCGCACGATGGCTGCTGATCTGGCTGCTCTTCCGGTTGATGTTTTCTTCCGCGCTAGTGAAATGGGTTAGCGGTGATCCAGCTTGGCGCGATCTCTCGGCGCTCGACTATCATTTCTGGACCCAGCCTCTTCCCAATCCCGGCGGGTGGGTGGCAGGTCAACTTCCGGATTCCATCCTGCGTTGTATGACCTTCGGCATGTTCCTCATCGAAGGATGTGCTCCCTGGCTTCTTATTGGGCCAAGGAATGTGCGCTTCTTGGGCGCAGTCCTAATCGCCCTTCTTCAATTGATGATCGCGATGACTGGGAATTATGGTTTCTTTAACCTGCTTACCCTCGCGCTGTGCGTGCTTGCCGTTGATGATCACTCGTTCTCCGGGCCGATCTCTAGTGCTTTTGCAGGCAATGCGCCCGGTCACGCGATTATTCCGTATTCTCCCGTCCCGTCATCTCCGGGGAGAATGATCATCACACTCTGCGCGGCATTTCTCTTTCTGATTTCACTTGTCCCGATTCCCCTGCTCCCTATGCCCAGCTTTCTTGTGTCAGTCTATGAGGCACTCGCTCCCTGGCATATTGTCAGCGGCTACGGACTTTTTGCCGTGATGACCAAGCATCGTTCGGAAATCATCATTGAGGGGAGTAATGACGGCATCAACTGGAAGCCCTATGCGTTTCGATTCAAGCCTGGCGATCTGCACAGAGCACCGCCCTTTGTCCCGCTACTGATGCCACGTCTAGACTGGCAGATGTGGTTTGCCTCTTTAGGAACGGTCGATGACAATCCTTGGTTCGAAAATTTTCTACTACGATTATTCCAAGCGGATCACTCCGTACTGGCCCTCCTTGCCGCCGACCCGTTCCATGGGCTTGCACCCCGCTACCTGCGTGCGCGCATGGAGCAATACCAATTCGCAACTCCCGGGGAACTGCGACGGGACGGAGTCTGGTGGACATCCCAGCCTGGGGGAAACTATCTTGGCGAGGTGGAATTGAGGGACGCGGAAAAGCCCTGATACGGTATTCAAGATTTTTTTGAAACGTTACCGCTGGTTACGAGGAGAAAATATCTGGGGAAAAAAACGAAAATCTTCTTGCAGATCGGCGTGGTTTCCCTACCTTCCCACCTCCCGGCTTCTTCGGGATTTCGCCAGCGCCGCAGTGATGNNCACATGCCAACCATCAACCAACTTGTACGACAGGGCCGTCAAAAGGTCCGGGTGAAATCAAAGTCACCCGCCCTCGTGAATTGTCCACAGCGCCGCGGCGTCTGCGTCCAGGTGATGACCCGCACTCCCAAGAAGCCGAATTCAGCACTTCGCAAGGTTGCCAAAGTGCGCCTTACCAACGGTCAGGAAGTGATCGCGTACATCGGTGGTGAGGGGCATAATCTCCAAGAGCACTCTATCGTACTCGTTCGCGGTGGTCGTGTGAAGGATCTGCCCGGTGTCCGTTATCACATCGTCCGCGGTACCCTTGATGCCCTCGGAGTCGATGGCCGTCGCCGCGGGCGTTCGAAATACGGCGCCAAGCGCCCCAAGGCAGGTGAAGAGGCCAAGAAGGGCAAAAAGAAGTAAAGCCGATTTTCTAAACCAACCAACCGTTCTTTTCCATGTCCCGCCGCAAACGCGTTATCAAAAAAGAGGTCAAGCGCGACCTTCGCTACGCCAGTCCCCTGGTCGCCCGTCTCATCACCACGGTGATGCGCGGAGGCAAGCGTTCCCTCGCGGAGCGCATTGTCTATAATGCTATTGAAAGCACCCGCGACGGATCAGAGGCTGTCGATCCCCTTGATGTCCTCCAGAAGGCCATGGACAATGCTCGTCCGCGCCTTGAGGTCAAGAGCCGCCGTGTCGGTGGAGCCACCTATCAGGTTCCCATGGAGGTTCCTGCCGATCGCCAACTGGCCCTCGCGATGCGCTGGATCGTCAATTTTGCGGGCAATCGCAAGAGCATTCCAATGCACAAAGCCCTTGCCAGCGAGCTCAAGGAAGCGGCTGCCGGACAGGGAGCCGCGATCAAAAAGCGCGACGATCTTCATAAGATGGCCCAGGCGAATCGTGCTTTTGCACACTTCCGCTGGTAGGCTGTCCTCCCCGATTTTTCCAACCTGTTCTTTATCCATTCCAATGAGCGCCAAGACTGACACAGCCAATCCGAATTCGCCGGATCGCGCCTTTCCTTTGGAGAGAACCCGCAATATCGGGATTTGCGCCCATATTGACGCGGGCAAGACGACGCTCACCGAGCGCGTTCTCTTCTACACCGGCATGATCCACAAGATCGGCGAAGTACATGAGGGAACTACTGCTACTGATTGGATGGAGCAGGAACGTGAACGGGGTATCACCATCACGTCCGCCGCAACGACCTGTAGCTGGAATCAGATCAAGCAGGAGGGCGTCGTCAAGTTGTTCGATAACATCAAGATGCGCGTCAACATCATCGACACACCGGGCCATGTTGACTTCACCGCCGAAGTGGAGCGATCCCTGCGCGTTCTGGATGGTGCTATTGCCGTGTTCTGCGGCGTGGCCGGAGTCCAGCCTCAGTCCGAGACCGTATGGCGTCAGGCCAACAAGTATAATGTTCCCCGTATTGCCTTCGTCAACAAGATGGATCGTACAGGTGCCAATTTTGACAATGCCGTTGCAGAAATGCGCGCCAAGCTCGGTGCCAATGCATGGCCGATCCTCATCCCCATAGGTTCGGAGGACAACCTCCAGGGCCAGATCGACGTGGTGAACCAGAAGGCTGTGATCTATGCTGATGACAGCAGCATGGGCTCCAACTACACCGTTGAGGAGATACCTGCGGAACTGAAAGCGAAAGCCGAGGCGGCTTACGAGGATCTTGTCAACCAGATGATGGATTTGGACGAGGAGGTCGGAACTCTCTTCCTAGAGGAGAAGCCTGTCACTCGTGAAATTCTCAAAAATGCGATTCGTCGCCAGACGACGGCCAATCGATTTGTCCCCGTCGCAGGTGGTTCCGCCTTTAAAAACAAGGGGGTTCAGTACCTTCTTGATGCCGTCGTCGATTATCTTCCAAGTCCGATTGATATTCCTCCTGCAAAAGGAATGGATCCTGACAACGGGAAGGAAAAATTTGCAGTCACCAGCGATCATGAACCCTTCTGCTCACTAGCCTTCAAGCTCTGGAGTGACCCGTTTGTCGGCAAGCTTGTTTTCTTCCGCGTCTACTCGGGTAAGCTGAGCAAGGGAGACACCGTGCTCAATCCCCGCACCGGCAAGAGGGAGCGCATCAGCCGCCTTATCCAAATTCAGGCTGACAAGCGTGAAGATATTGACACTTGCTACTCGGGAGATATTGCCGCCATCGTCGGCATCCGAAACATCACTACAGGAGATACTCTTTGCACTGAGGACGAGCCGATTGCTCTCGAACCTCCTTCCTTCCCAGATCCTGTCATTTCGATGGCCATCGAGCCAAAGACCAAGGCTGACCAGGAAAAAATGGGCAACGCGCTTCAGCGCCTTTCCGAGGAAGATCCTACTTTCCGTGTCTTCACCAATGAGGAAACCGGCCAGACGATCATCGCCGGGATGGGGGAACTTCATCTTGAAATCATCCGGGATCGCATGATGCGCGAATTCAAGGTCGAGGCCAATTCCGGCAAGCCCCAGATTGCCTACAAAGAGACCATCCTCAATGCCGCTGGCGGAGAAGGAAAACTGGTCAAGCAGTCGGGCGGACGGGGCCAGTACGGTCACGTCGTCATCAAGCTTGCACCCAACGAAAAGGGCAAAGGTGTCACCATTGAGAACAAGACCGTGGGCGGTTCCATTCCCAAGGATTTCATCCCGGCCGTCATCAAGGGTCTCAACGAGGCGGCGCTCAACGGCGTTGTTGGCGGATACCCTGTCATCGACATTCATGTCGAGATCATCGACGGTTCCTATCACGACGTAGATTCCAACGAAATGGCCTTCAAGATGGCGGCGATTTTTGCACTCAAAGACGGACTCAAGAATGCAAAGTCCATCCTTCTGGAGCCGATTATGAAGGTCGAAGCGATCACCCCAGAGGAATATCAGGGTGACATCATGGGCGATCTCAACCGTCGCCGCGGAAAAATCATGTCGATAGAAACCAAGGCGATTGTAACCAGCGTCAACGCGGAGGTTCCCCTCTCCGAGATGTTTGGTTATGCCACGGCTATCCGCTCACTCTCGAAGGGTCGTGCCTCCTACTCCATGGAGCCTTCCCACTTTGAACAAGTCCCGGCACAGGTTCTGGCCGCGGTTCTCGACCAGAAAAACTAACCTTCGATCCGAAACTAACCACTCACGACCATGGCCGCTGGACAACGCATTCGCATCCGCCTCAAAGGCTTCGACTTCCGCCTTCTCGACATCTCCGCCCTCGAAATCGTCGAGACGGCGAAGCGCACGGGCTCCAAAGTTACCGGACCGATCCCCCTCCCGACCCGGATCGAGAAATTCACGGTGAACCGCTCCCCGCACGTGGACAAGAAGTCCATGGATCAGTTCGAGATACGCACACACAAGCGTCTTCTCGATATCCTTGAGCCGACCGCAAAGACAGTGGATGAGCTTCGCAAGCTCAACCTTCCTGCCGGTGTCGACATCACCATAAAGATCTGACCCCCTTCCATTCTTAGCACTCACTCCTACTATGAGCATCGGCGTTCTCGGAAAAAAAATCGGTATGACCCGTGTCTATGACACCAAAGGTCGCATTCGCCCCGTCACCGTGATTGAAGCGGGTGGCAATCGTGTGCTTCAGGTCAAGAGCAAGGAAAAGGATGGTTACTCCTCCGTCCAGCTTGGCTTTGGCGATCAGAAGGAACAGCGCGTTCCCAAAGCACAGAAGGGGCACTTTGCCAAGAGTTCCTCCACACCCAAGCGCTTTATCCGCGAATTCCGTCTCAAGGATTCCGAAACCGCTCCCGAGCTCGGGGAATGGGCTCTGACCAACTTTCAGGACGGACAGTATGTTGATGTCATCAGCACCTCTAAGGGAAAAGGATTCCAGGGTGTTGTTCGCCGCTTTAAATTTGCCGGGCAGCCCGAAACGCACGGTTCAATGATGCATCGTCGAAATGGCGCCATCGGAAACCGTCTGACCCCGGGGCGTGTCTGGAAGAACATGGGAATGCCCGGCCACATGGGAGACGAGCGCATTACCATCCAGAACCTTGAGATTGTACAAGTGCGCGAAGCTGACGGCGTGATTCTGGTCAGCGGAGCCATCCCCGGAGCCAAGGGCACCTATGTCATGGTCCGCCCCTCCATTAAGAAATCCGGCAAATCTGCCAAAGAAGCTAAGTAACCATGAGTGCCACCATCCTCACAGCAGACGCCGCCAAAGAGGCGAAGATCGACGTTATCACCGACGGCAAGGGCACCCAGGCCGTCCACGATGTGGTCGTGGCCATGCGTGCCAACCGTCGCAGCGGAACCGCTTCCGTCAAGACAAAGGCGACCGTCAATCTCTCCGGCAAAAAGCCATGGAAACAGAAAGGCACGGGCCGTGCCCGCGCTGGTTATGCCAGTTCTCCCGTCTGGTCGGGCGGAGGCGTTTCCCATGGACCTCATCCCCGCAGTTACGCCAAGAACACGCCCAAGGCAGTCAAGAAGCTTGCCTTTCGCAAGGCGTTGAGCGCCCGTATTCTTGCCGGTGATGTCCTCATTGTTGATTCCTTTGAAATCAAGGAGTCCAAGACCAAGCAGTTTATTTCTCTGGTTGAGAGCCTTCATGGAGGAGTGCGCCGCACGCTCATCGTGGCAACCAGCTTTACAGGGCCCACTTTCCTAGCCGCGCGCAATGTTCAGACGGATCTACTGATCACCGCCGCTGAGGTGAACACCGAGAATCTCCTCGCCTTCGATAAAATCATCATCACCAAGGATGCCCTTCAAGCCCTTGGCCAGCGCTTGGCCGCCTAATTCCTCTGGTATGAAAGAAGCACACGACATCATCCGCAGCGTTCTCGTAACGGAGAAGGCCAGCCTACTCTCCGAGAAACTCAACCAGTACGTCTTCCGCGTCTCCCCCGCCGCGAACAAGATCGAGATCAAGCATGCCGTAGAGACCCTTTTCAAGAAAAGGGTTTCCCGGGTCAACACCGCCCAGGTGGAAGGCAAGAAGAAGCGCGAGCGCCGTGCTGACTTCGGCCGCCGTGCCCATTGGAAGAAAGCCATCGTGACACTCGCTGCAGGCGAGAAGATCGAAATTGCCTGAGAATAACCCGGAGTTCACGCACAACCGTCACGACCATGGCACTCAAAACCTTCCGACCCCTGACTCCTTCGCAGCGATTCAAGGCTCTTCCCTCCTTCGAGGAGATCACCAAGAGCAAGCCTGAGAAATCGCTTGTTGAGAGCAAACACCGCACTGGTGGACGCAATAACCGTGGCCGCAAAACCTCCCGTCATCGTGGCGGTGGTCACAAGCGCAAATACCGCCTCATTGATTTTAAGCGAAGCCGCCGCGATGCGGTCGCCGAGGTGATTGCGATCGAGTACGATCCAAATCGCAGCGCCCGTCTCGCCCTCATTCAGTATCCCGATGGAGAAAAGGCCTACATTCTTGCCGCAAGCGGACTGAGCGTCGGTCTTAAGGTTGCCGCCGGAGAGACCGCGGAGCCCAATATTGGCAACGCCCTTCCCCTCAAGGCCATACCTCTTGGTCTTGCGCTCCACAATATCGAGCTGACACCCGGACGCGGCGGACAGATTGTTCGCAGCGCCGGATCCCAGGCGATTCTCAGTAACCGTGAAGGGGGCTATGCTCTCATCAAGTTGGCGTCCGGCGAACTGCGCCGGGTCAATGAAGAGTGTTACGCCACGATCGGACAGGTTGGCAACATCGAGCACATGAACGTTGTCAGCGGAAAGGCCGGTCGCTCCCGTTGGCTTGGCATTCGCCCTCAGACCCGCGGTATGGCCATGAACCCGGTCGATCACCCGATGGGCGGAGGACAGGGCAAGAGCAAGGGCGGTGGCGGACGCCATCACCCGATGAGCCCGTGGGGTCAGCTTTCCAAGGGATTCAAGACCCGCAACAAACACAAGCAGAGCGACCGCTTCATCGTGCAGCGGCGCAAAAAGAAATAATCACCTCCCTTTATCATGGCACGCTCCCTAAAAAAAGGTCCCTTCGTCGAATGGAAGCTTCTCGAGAAAATCGACAAGCTCAACGAAGCCAACACCAAAAAGCCGATCAAGACTTGGTCGCGCCGTTCCACGGTGACTCCCGATTTCGTGGGTCATACGTTCAACGTTCACAACGGACGATCTTTCATCCCCGTCTTCGTCACCGAAAATATGGTCGGACACAAACTCGGAGAGTTTGCACCCACCCGCATCTTCAAGAAGCACGGTTCTCATACCGCCAAGGTTACTAAGTAATTTTACAGACATACCCAACTCACACGCCATGTTACCACGCCGCCACTCCTGCCAGCTTTCCGCTGTGACAGCCGCCGCCCTAATCGGGCTGCCGGTTGCTGCTGCGATTGCTCAGCAGAACAATGACGGAAGTGGTGCGAATGGTTCGGACGGTTCGGTTAGTGAAAAACTTGTCCTCTCTGAAGCTGCCATCAAGGGGCTTACGGAGAGTCTCGCAGTCGCCAACGGGGAGACGGAGCTTTTCAAGCGGAAATATGATGATCTCAACACCCGGGTTGAGGCCTTTGGAATTGCCCCGGCTGGCAAGGAATTGGACACGCTTCGGGATCGCCTTCTGGCCGCTGTCCGGGATATGCGAATTCTCCAGAAGGAGAAGGATGCGTCCAACGAGGAACTTGTTCGCCTGACCGAGGCCGTGATGGACCTCCTGAAAACTTCCGAAGGTATCGATGCCAAGGCCCGCCTTGCCGTGGAAACCGAACTCCGGGCCTCTGCAGCGCTCACCGGTGCGGCGCTGAACGGGGAATCCTCTGATATATCTTCAAGTGGAGCCGGACTTACCAGCGGCACCGTGGTGGAGTATAAGCCTGATCTCGCTCTGGTGATTGCAAACCTTGGCTCCCGTCAGGGTGTGAAGACCGGCATGCCCTTCCAGGTATGGCACGGCGATCGCCAGATAGCTTCCGTGCGGGTTGTAGACGTCCGTGATGCCATCAGTGGTGCCATTGTACAGAACACTGCCAAATCCACCGATACAATCCAGACCGGGGATGCTCTCCGAGTCGACACCATCCGCTGATACCAAACCCCTTAGGAAACTCACTCATGCAAGTCATCGCCACCCATCGTTACGCGCGTATTTCAGCCTTCAAGGCCCGGGAAGTCACCCGTGAGATTCAGGGTCTCCCTGCCACAGACGCTCTCCAGCAGCTTGGATTCATTCCAAAGAAGGCGGCACCTCTGATTGCTAAGACCTTGAAAAGCGCCATCGCCAACGCGGAGCACAACAATAACGTGCGTGCAGAACTTCTGGTGATCAGGGAAGCCGTAATTGGCGAGGCTCCCACGATCAAGCGTATCCGCCCCAAGGCACGTGGCAGCGCTGGTCCGATCCGCAAGCGTAACAGTCATATCCGCATCGTTCTTACCGATGAGATTCCAATTGTGCGCCGCGCTGACAAGTCGGCCTCCAAATCATCTAGAAACAAAACATCCAGGAAGGCAGCGGCCCCAGTACCGGCGGCCGAAGCCCCCGTTGCCGTCACGCCCAC
>PLEU01000167.1 GCA_003136515.1 Spartobacteria bacterium | reverse complement strand
ATTTTGAACTTCGGATGAACCTCGACCGGAATACCGCGTCCGTTGTCCCGAATGGAGACCGATCCGTCGGAGTGAATAGTTACTTCAACCTTGTTGCAATACCCGGCTAGATGCTCATCGATGGAATTGTCGAGCACCTCGAAAACGCAATGATGCAGACCCCGTTCATCAGGATCGCCGATGTACATCCCGGGGCGCTTGCGAACAGCTTCGAGTCCCTCCAGCTTGTCGATTTGGGCCGCACCATAGACCTGTCCCCCCGCAGTATTCTGCTTCTCGGGGAGATCACTTTCATCGAATGCCGGGGAGGGGTCGGAAGGAGGGTTTTTGGCCATGGGAACTTCTGTTTATTTGCGGTTTCCGAGCGGGAAAATCGGAACCGTCTTGTTATCGTTTCAAGGTAGGGATGGAGCCTCCTGCGGGCAACGCTTTTTTGACCCGAATTAACGCTGAAAACACAGCATCTTGGTACGGCAATTATATCGTGATACAAGATATGGTGGACGAAACATGAGTGCTGAAGAAAACATTTAGAAAGACGCACGGTAGGGGGAGGAGGATTTCTAATCAGTAGTGATTGCGCCTCCGAATCCATTTTACTAGTACGGATACTGAGTGCACATTCGCCTCATGAAGGAATACGATTTTGCAGTCATCGGCGGAGGCAGTGGAGGATATGCAGCAGCTCGCACGGCTGTATCACTGGGGCTATCAACGATCGTGATTGAGGGAGGCGAAGAGGTTGGCGGTCTTTGTATTTTACGCGGATGCATGCCGAGCAAGACCCTGATCGAATCAGCAAATCGCTTCCTGACACTCCGTCACGCGAAGGAATTTGGACTGAATGCGGAGAAGATCGGGTTTGATGGCGGTAAAATAATCGCCCGAAAACGTCGCATCATAGGGGAGTTTGCGGATTATCGCAGACAACAATTGGAAGGAGGAGGGTTCGATTTTTTGCGCGGGCAAGGGACGTTTCTTGACCCACACACGATTCTGGTGCGATCACGTGATGCGGGTATAGGGGAGGAAATTATATCGTTTCGCACGGGCTGCATCGCGACAGGCTCCGTTGTGAATCAGCCCGCGATTCCTGGGATGGAACATTGTCTCATCAGTGACGAGATGCTGGAACTAACAGAGATACCATCCTCTGCAATCGTGCTGGGTGGAGGTCCGGTGGCGCTGGAAATGGCCCATTATCTGAATGGACTCGGAGCGAAAGTGACGATCATCCAGCGCAATACCCAACTACTCACAGGATCCGATCACGATGTGGCGGAAGCCATAGCCGCAGCGTTTCGCAAGCGAGGAATCATAGTTGAATGCGGAACCAGGGTCAGGCGGGTTGATAAGATCTTCGGCGGGCAGAGAGGTGTGAGCGTTGTTTTTGAGCAGGGGGGTGTGGGAAAAAATGTCACGGCGGAGATAGTTCTCAATGCCTTGGGGCGTCACCCCCGGGTTGATGGTATGGGCCTGGAAAAAGCGGGAGTGGCTCTGCAGGGGCGCCAAATCTGCACCGACTTGGAGCAGCGCACGACAACGGCTCACCTCTTTGCAGCTGGAGATTGCTGTGGCCCCTATGAAGTGGTTCATATTGCGATCACCCAAGGGGAGTTGGCGGCCAGGAATGCTGCGGCATTCATAAATGAAGGAACTCCTGCTGCACTTGATTACCGGCTGAAGCTTTTCGCCTGCTTTTCGGAGCCGCAGATGGCTGCGTGCGGCATGAGTGAGCAGGAGGCCCGGGAGTCAGGTTATGACGTAATAGCCGCCAGCTATCCCTTCGCCGATCATGGCAAATCGATCGTGATGGGGGAAACCGACGGATTTGTAAAACTGATTGCAGATGCCAAAAGTGGCCTGATTCTTGGTGCGGCCGTGGTAGGGCCTGAGGCATCCGAACTAATTCATGAAATTGTGGTGGCTATGGCCTTTCAGGCTACAGCTGGGGTCTTTGCCAAGATTCCTCATTACCACCCTACACTCTCGGAGATCTGGACTTATCCAGCGGAAGAGATTGCCGACAAGGTGAGTGGATAAGCAGCTGGGTAAGGTAATAGTGATTTCCAGCTGAGATTTTCTGCATCAGCGATATGTCTGAATGGGAAGCTCGCTGGAATAAAGATCCAGCAGATCTATTGTGAACTTCCTGAACTTGCTGAAGAGGAAGATTCCGATGAGGGCGAGCCTTGGGAAGCCCCAACAAATTTCTGAGCTGCGACTGAACCGGGGTACTGACTTGTGAGCGCCGTCAGGACACGATGGGCATCTTCAGTTTTTCCCTGTTGGGCTAGGATTTGCAACTCAGTGAAAAGTGCAAAGGGAGCACCGTACGATTGCGCGTATTGCGCAGCTGCTTCCTGATAGCTGGACACAGCGTTATCCGGCTGGTTTGCCACCCTTGAATTCGCTGCACGTCCAAGAAGACCGGAGACGGCAATTGAGCTGTTGGGAAAGCTCTCGGCAAAGCGTGAGTACATTTCATTGGATTCTTCTAGCTTTCCGGCATCACGGAGAGAGGCAGCTAGGAGTAGCATGGCATCAGCGGCGGCCGGGGTATGAGGATATTTGGCGATGACTTCGTTCCATCCTGTCTCATCAGTTGCGTTGGCTAAGAGGGTCTCCGAGGCGATGTGAGTCGATCGGATTGAGATAATGACGCCTAGAGCAACCAGTGCGATCAAAACGACTGCGGATGCACCTCCGATAACTGCACCCCGATGATTGATCCAAAGCAGTTCGAGCGCTGACGGCGGCGAAATTTCCAGATTGGAATCCGAGGAGAAGGAAGAGCGTGACATGGGAAAGTGGGGACGGAGTAAAAAATTATGAAGGATGAAACGAGAATACTGAGATCAAAAATCGCTGGTCGGAGGAAACTATTGATTGTTCATTATCGAATAATATTTAGAAGCATTTCATAGGAATCTTGTCCTCTTCAATCATGCTTTCTGCGTTAGCCTCCCACCTGAGCGCGGGCCTCTTCGGCCAGCACGGTGCTGAGGTAGCGCTCTCCCGTGGAGCAGGCGATAGTGACGATGAGTTTGCCGGCATGTTCCGGTCGTTTTGCTAGCTCAACGGCTGCATGAACATTGGCTCCCGAGCTGATACCGGCGAGAATACCCTCCTCCTTGGCAAGTCTGCGAGCCATGGTGATTGCCTCTTCATTGGAAACCGTGATGACTTCATCCACTATATCCAGATGCAGGTTGGCAGGCACAAATCCTGCTCCGGTTCCCTGAATCTTGTGGGGGCCGGGTTTGACCGGTTCCCCATTGCGGGTCTGGGTGATAACCGGAGAATCCTTTGGTTCTACGGCAACGGCCTTGAAATCAGGTTTACGCTGCTTGATAACCTCTGCCACACCAGTGATGGTTCCTCCCGTTCCAACTGCGGAGACGAGTATATCTATCTTACCATTGGTGTCGGACCAGATTTCTTCGGCTGTTGTTTTCCGATGAATGGCCGGATTGGCAGCGTTGTTGAACTGCTGCGGAACCCAAGAATTGGGTGTATCCTGATGTAACTGTTCGGCGCGGGCGATGGCTCCCTTCATACCCTCGGAGCCGGGTGTGAGGACAAGCTGAGCGCCGAGTAGAGCGAGCAGCGTGCGGCGCTCCAGACTCATTGTCTCAGGCATGGTGAGGATGAGCTTGTACCCCTTCGCAGCTGCAACAAAAGCAAGAGCAATACCGGTATTCCCACTAGTTGGCTCAATGATGGTGGTTCCCTCATTGATTAAGCCCTTTGCTTCAGCATCCTCGATCATGGCGGCACCGATGCGATCCTTTACGCTCCCCAGCGGATTGAAGAATTCACACTTGAGGGCTATCGTCGCGGGGAGACCTTTGGTGATGTGGTTCAGGCGCACAAGTGGAGTGCGTCCGATGGTATCAAGGATGGAGTTGTAAATAGTGCCCATGTGAAAATGACCTTTGGAACCTATACAACTACACTGGCACGCCTTCTGGGGCCAAGATATTCTTGGTGCGATTGTCGGCTACCGGACTCATGAGTAGAGATATGAAAAGTGCTCGAAGAGGGGGTCGAACCCACACACCTTTCGGTACCAGATCCTAAGTCTGGCGCGTCTGCCAATTCCGCCATTCGAGCTAAATTTTTATTAAGGCTTGTGAAGATGATACTCTTGCAGCTTGCCAGTCAATGAGATCATTTTGCGACTAGTAGGGGCGGAAAAGCAATGTTGTAGATTTCTTATGTCTGCTGCGCATGGAGTGAGGAGTGGAATAACAAAGGCCTCTTGTGTTTTTTACCAGGAGTCAGGTGCAGCATGAAACAACTAAGAGTGTGCCTGAGAGTAGATCTGCAGAGCCGCCGGGCGAAAGATTCTGACGAATGAAAAACCTGTGCAATTTTTCTGCGCGATTAAACCATCCATCGGATAGGCAGCCCCCCGCGGCAAGGAAATCCCCGGATGACTGCCTCACAAAGTTCGCCGCCACACGCCCCCCACGGTAGACGATATTACTGTCATCAACTGCGGCCATGAGGCAAAAAAGAGTCTGTACAGAGCAGGCATTGGAATCGAGTCCCGATGCGAGGGCCTCGCGGTAAGAGGGCAGGCCGATTTCAAAAATACTGGGAAAGCCCTTTGCAGCCTCGGCTCTGGCGCCACCAACTCCACTTGTCTTACGGACAATCGCCCCGTGACTCAACTCGTATGCACCCGCAAGCGCATGGAATTGCAGGGGATCACCCCATGTTTCAAGAAGCACCGAACGGAGAGTTGAAGGTGTCATTGCCCTAGATGTCGTTTCTGTCAGCGCCATTGCGGCGATGATCATGCCCAGAGAAAAAATTGCTCCTCGGTGCGTGTTGATGCCGCCGGATGCGAGCAGCATTTCCTTTTCGGCTGCGCGACCGAGAGGGATGAGGGTTTTTTCAAAGGAACTAGCCTGCCGTCCTGCAGCGGCGATCTTGGCGAATGGTTCGAGCAACGCCCGGGCTGAACAAGACATTAGATCGTAGTCCATGTCGGTATGCGCCCCAGTATCTATCCTGCTGACAAGTCCTGGTTTGGGATAGGCTTCGAGTTCTCTTATCAATGCTGAGAGCGCAGCCTGAGCCAAGATTCTGTCCCTAGTTGTGATCATAATTCCCGCGATGAGAGGGGGAAATCACTTCCACAGTTCCTCCCTCTGGATCAGTCGGACGTTTGAAAACGATTTCAAGAGGAGCATGGGTGCCTTGCTAAGATATTCCTTCCAATGAACTTCGCCTAGGCCCGGGACGGAAAGTTCTCCGTCGAGATTGAATGTGCCGATCGACGCCTCACGCTGAAGAAAAGCTGTGGTCACGTCGGCTTCAGCTTCGGTCCTCACCTCGGCGAGCAGGTCAAGATCTGAACAGCGGTTAACATAAGACCTTCCGGTAAGTGTCTGCCACATCCAGCTTCCAAAAACACGGAGCGACAATCCTTCTGCCGATCCCGCTAGGGATAGCCTAGAAAGTCGATCTCCCAGTGTTGGTTCGAGTGCGCTTTTGGCAGCCTCAGCCAGCAAGGGTGGGTATCCGACGCGCAGGATATATTCAGCTGGCGATTGGACTGACAGGCGCCTCGGTTTGGTTTCAGGGGAATCCGCTGCAGGGAGGCAGAATCCGAGTTTGAGGAGATCCTGCTGTTCGCGCTGGCGGCAGGCGACGAAAGGATTTCCGTTTTCATGCCAACGCCTGATCTCCAAAGTATCCTGATTGAGTATCGGTTGTGGAGTTTCCGTCAGCCACACAAGGGCGTGGCGGCACAGGTCGGTCACTTGGCGGACTCGGCGAGGATTCGCTCCTGCACGTCGAGGGCCATTTTGCGACCACCTCGCTCTTTGCCAAGCAAGGCACGATTGTCCTCCGAGGAAGATGAAGCTATGGCCTCGACGAGTCTTGCGGAGTAATCGTCATTCTGGCCCCAGACCTCTTTCACGCCGCCAAGCAGGGCGAAGGGTTCGGCGCCAAATTCAAGAGAAGGCATTGTTTTGGAGAGTTTGGTCAGGGTCTCTACAGGAATCTTGGTCACTGCAGACATGGCTTCAATCGGCATCAACCCGACGCTGGCGGACGACAGCGCGTCGATGCGATCACCAAGCATTCCGTAGCAGATGAAGGCTCCTCCGATCGCCTTCCCGGTTGCGATCGTGATGAGTTTGTGTCCGTTCTGCCTTGCAAGTTGCAAGCAGCTCAAGAGATGGCCGAAATAGCTGGCCAGTCCCAGCATTTCACAGGTTCGATTCGGTTCCTGTCCCGCACTGTCGACGAACATAACAATCGGCATTTTGGGATGATTTTCGACACAATCGATCACCAGTTCGGCTAATCGTAATGCGGCGGCATTGTCGATGAAGGTACCGTTCGCCGTGCCAATAACAGCCACACTGCCGGTACCTAACTTGGCATAACCGGTGATCAATGAATTTTTGATGGAAAGTCCTTTCGCCGAATTGCCAAAGAACCGGGTCAGGAGATCATTTGCAGCACTTTTTTTCACGGGCATCCTCCTGATTTATTTTTTCTTTGTCTCGGGCTTTGCCTTTGCATGTTTGGATTTGGTCATGGCCACGAATTCCGGCGCGGAGGCAAGTGATGCCGCCTTGATATCCTTGATGCCGAGTGAGTTCCAAATTTCTTCGGCACAAGTGGTACTGCCAAATCTGGTGAGGCGGGACTCCAGCTCGTGCTGGCGGGTTTTTACCGTTTTCAAGGTGATTGGCGAAGATTTCGAAAGGAGCTTCTTAAGAGCTCCTCCTATAGAAGTCACATCATCATGGGTCAGCACATTAGCGTCGTTGAGAAGATATTTGGNNGGCCGGAAATTCCAAGCCGGCCATGCTCCGTCATGATGCGAAAATCGCAGCAGGCCGATAGTATGCCCATTCCTCCGTATGCACCGATGTCGGCACCGATCACGGCGATGGTGGGGACGCGTTTGGCGCGGCATTCAAAGACGGCCCTCATCGCTTCTGAAATCCCTATTTCACCTGAGGAACCTTCGTGCAGGCGCACTCCACCGCTTTCAACGAGGATAATGCATGGAATAGAATCCCGGGCAGAGGCCTTCAGAATGCCGGTGAGTTTGGCTCCGTGTACTTCGCCGACCGAACCGCCGACAAACTGCCCGACTTGAGCCGCAAGATAGACGGGTTTGCCATCAAGTGCAGCTCTACCTGTCACGAGTCCGTCATCAAAGGAGACCGGGACATCGAGATGGGGGAGATACGGGCTCATCACCCGTTCCGGCGGAGGCAGGAACTCCCTGAATGTGTCCGGGTCAACGAGGGATGAAAGGCGTTGTCGTGCGGTTTGCTCGTGGTAGAGACTGGATCGGCTCATGGCGTTTTCTGAATGAGATGGTCGTATGCCTGACGAAGCCTCAGGGTGACGACGATCGGATCGGCTCCCTGATCATGTATGCCCACTTTCACGCCACCGACAGAATAATTTGATGCAAAGTCTTCGAGGGCGGCGAGCCAGGAATCCTTGTATCCAGGAATTGAGGATTCCACGTGGCATTCCATTTTGTCAGGACTTTTGGTATTGGGTTCAAACAGAACTTCCAAATTTCCGGAGCCGACAACGCCCGCAAGTGCCCACTTTTTAGAGCGGGGCCAACTGAGAGGCTTTGACGGGAATGATTTTGCAAATTTTTCCATTGGAGTCTTTGGCTCACCAGTCGATGAATTGCGAAGGCGGGTTGTAGAGGCCTCCCGACCAGCGTACCAACCCTTTAATATCCTGAGCTGCCAGCAGGCTGCGGCTGACGTCAGAGGGGGCCACTCCCAAATCTTCGGGAAGCCGGATGATACCGCGGGAACGAAGATCCTGGGTTTGTTTTTTTGATCGTTTCAGGCCGACAGGTGTGTAACCGGCTACCCCGCGGATTGCTGCCTGGCGCTCCTCAATGGATCGGCATGCCGCGAGATTGGCAATGCCCTCCTCCGTAACAAGGTGGGTGACATCGTCACCGTAGATCATGACTGGAGCGACTCCTTGCAGCGCCTTTTTGATGCTTGAATCCTGAGCTTCGAGTTCTTCCACGAAAGTCGGTACTCGACCCGACTGAAATGTCTCGGCCATCTGAACGACGAGTTTGCGTCCCGGGATAGCTCCTGGGCCGGGCCTCGATTCGGCACCGACTTTGAGCCATGCCTTGCTGGGATGGCGGCGTCCAAGGGGTTGGCATCCCATATTCGGAGCCCCTCCAAATCCCGTGATCCTCTTTTTGGAGACGGTTGAGGAGTTGCCATGGATATCGATCTGAAGGGTTGCCCCGATAAACATATCAATACCGTAGTGTCCCGCAAGTTGACCCATGGCACGGTTGGAGTGGAAGGTTCCATCTCTCCCGGTGTAAAAAATATCCGAACGGGCGGCGGTGTAATTTTCCATGCCGACCTCGCCGCCTACCGCAAATATTCCTTTGACCCAACCTGACTCAATCGCCGGGATCATAGTCGGCAGTGGGTTGACCATCCAATATTGACAAATCTTGCCCTTGAGTCCCAGTTCCTGACCATAGGTCGGCAGGAGCAATTCAATCGCGGCAGTGTTGAATCCAACCCCATGGTTCAGAGTCTGGACCCCGTATTCTTGATAGATGCCCCGGATTGCCATCATTGCCATCAAGATCTGCACGTCCGTGATCGCAGCGGGATCCCGCGTGAAGAGGGCTGTGAGATGCATCGGGTACGGTGCCTCAACGATCAAATCGACCTGATCGGCAGGAACGTCGATACGGGGGATCGTATCAACGATTTCATTCACCTGTGCAAAAACAATCCCATCCGAGAAAGCCGTCGGTTCCACGATTGCGGGCGTATCCTCGGTATTGGCTCCGAGGAAAAGGTTTCCGGCACGATCAGCCTGGACGGCAGCAATCAATGCCACACGGGGGGTCAGATCGACATAGTATCGCGCATAGAGTTCGTTGTAGGTGTGTATTGCGCCAACTGGAAACTTCCCATCCGCCAGCAACTGGGCAACTTCTTTGCCCTGAGGCCCAGCGTAGCAAAAGTCTACCTGCTTCACGGCCCCTTTCTTGAAAAGCTCGATGTGCGCCGGCAAAGTGATGCATGACATTACCAAATGGATGTCGTGAAGATCCTTTTTTTCGAGAGTCGCAAGTTGACTGGCGAGAAAATCGGCCTGTTTTTGATTATCCCCCTCCAGGCAGAGAATATCTCCCGGTTCGATAATCTGCTTCAGAACTTCGGGAACCTTTTTTGAGGAAACGAACTTCCCTTTGGCTAGTCTTCCCACTCGGCGAAGGCGAGTGGCTTTATTCAGACGGCGGATATTTTGGGGATTTGATGCCATCGGGCATACTTGAATAGCCCCTAGCTTTGCCGGAGCAAGAGAAATAAACCCTGTATGGAGGTTGGACACCTGCGCGTATTTTAAAAATTACCTCAATTTATGAATGTCGTTCCCGAAAATCTACGCTGTAAGGAGCATCGTGCCAAAAAAAGAAGTGTCATGGATAACGGAGCGGTGAATCTCGTGCTGAAGCTTTTCGCCATCATTCTGCAGTGAATAGATCAAGTCTTCATTCAAGCGGTAAGAGACACCTCCGGCCTCCATCAACATGCACATCTCATCAAGACATCTTTCTCTAAAACCTCCGCAGACTTCAACTTCCTGACCCCGCAGAGTTTTGAGCCATTCCGGCACTCCCCCATCAAAGATGAATGGTATGGCGATCGCCCCCGTCCTGATCTCGTCCCAGGCATCGGGAGAGCAATCCCTAAATCCGGCGCAGTTGCCATGTGCCGCCGCAACGATCCGTTCAAGATCAGCCCCTGTAATTTCGGCGCTTGTTTGAAGACCGTATGACAGCATGTGCTTGAGTATAGAGATGGCGATAACTCTCTCGAGTCCCTCTCTAAAAAGATGGGAGATCCAACCGAAATTTTTGCGAAGCATGTGAACTCTCTTAAGGGACATACGCTCCTTTTTTCCCCACATAAGGAGGCGATCCAAAGGATCTCCAAGCTCTTCACCCGCGATCGAAAAGACCTCGTTATAAACGAACTGGACATCCTCTCGCCGGCGTGCGGCACGTCGCAGCCTGCATCGAAGTGGCGCGATTGCATGGGCGAACGCATCAGCATAAGCGGGCTGAAAGTCGATGCAAAGAAGCATGGCAGGGTGGGTTTTTGCGCGTGAAGAGGAGGAATCGGCCGAAGTGGCGCGGTTTCTCTAGCGCAAGATTCCCCCCCGTCATTAAAATAAATGAGGATCTTCGAAATAAGTTCTCAAAACCGGATTTTTAAGACCCCCTGCACGACAGATAGATAATTTTACACCCTTCGGATCACCCAATTTCTCCCGCGCAACGATTTAAGCTGGCAGGCTTTCCTCCGGAGCGGGGGTTGCAGAATTCCACGACATGGTGGGGAATCGGAGGGACGTCCAAGCAACGTAGAGAAATCCGCAAAAAAACATCAGAAGAAAGGGGATCGACATCCACTGGCGGTGCTCGGTGGCATTCCACAGGCAGTAGGCAAAATAGAGGGCAAAAAGAATTTCGACACCGGGGAGCAGTGAACGAACCGCATTGTAGCGTTTGGAAGAGCTAATTGCCGGTCTCCGCTGAGCGGAACTTCCGCTCTTGGGCGTCCTGGTGAATTCGCCGCTCTGCCGGAAAATGGCTTCCAGAACACCGAGTGAATTGTTGATCGACATACCAGTGGCCAGCGCCAGAAGCATGGGTAGTAGCAGAAGATCCTTCTTCCATCCTGCAGGATTGAGATGACGCTGGGCGACGATGTAAAATACCGCGATGGAGACGGTGGTTGCGAGGAAGATCGGTACATCCACTAGCAGACTGTAGAGGGTCCCCTCTTTCGGCCCGAGAGCATGAGGGAGTGTCAGTATGCACATGAAAACGAGCAGAAGATATCCGAAGTTGGAGGTCAGATGAGCCGTGGCTTCCAGCTTTATCAAGAGCGATACGGGCGATTTCCAAACCTTTGGGAGTATTTTCAGGCAGGTCTGGATAGAGCCTTTGGTCCAGCGCTTCTGCTGGGTTTTGAAGCCATTCATTTCTTCAGGCAACTCGGCAGGGATGATAAGATCGGGAAGAAACAGGAAGCGCCAGCCCTTNNATGCCGGCCGTGCCGTTGAAATTAAAAAAACGTCCCGAGTGACAGCGTGCGGTCTGCTCCAGTAACAGGTGCCCGTCTAGAAACATGGCCTGAAGTCGTGTCAGAAGTGACTGTTTTCTGTTGAGATGTCCCCAGCGCATCTGAACGAGTCCGATTTGGGGATCGGTGAAGAAATCAACAGTTTGTCTCAGGACTTCGGGGGAGGGTATGAAATCAGCATCAAGTATGAAGATTAGCTTCCCTGTTCCGAGTTCCATTCCATGGGCGAGAGCGCCAGCCTTGAAACCCTCACGATTTCCTCGACGGATATGAGAGATGGCAATTCCGGATTGTCTGAGTTCCCTGACTGCACCCGCAACCACCTCGCATGTTTCATCTGTGGAATCATCCAGTACCTGCACATCTAGTTTCTCTCTCGGATAGTCAATCTCGCCCACAGCCCTTATCAACCTTCCTGCCACACAGGCCTCATTATAGAGCGGAAGTTGTATCGTGATGGTGGGCAGCTCTGTGAAATGATGGACGGGGAGGGGAGTGTGTCTCCGGTGTTTCAGGAAAAGAAAGATAATGCAGCAGCGATGAAGGCCATAGCCGGTAAGTCCTACCAGGACGGTGAGGTAACAGAGATTCCAGAGTGGGCTGCCAAATGTGAGTGACATGGATTGGGCCGTTCCGGGGGGATCAAAAAGCCGACTTTAGAGAATAGTAGCGATTTTTTCCGTCAAGGTGAAAACACATTTTGAAGATAAATCTTTATTCTTATTAATGACGTTTTTCGTTGACTCAGCGGTTCTTTTGGAAGTTTTTCGGTTCGTCTTGACGCCATATCGGGTGAATACCTTGGTGGTAATTTTCTGCATGGATTCCTGGCGCTTACTATTGGTCCACTACCTTGAGATGATTCTTAAGCGGACAGCCTTAGTTCATTTAATGGCCTGCAAGGGAAGTGTTTTGCAGCAATGTGGCTCTAGAGGAGTTCTTAGTGCCAGTAACTATTAATGACATTAAGTTCTTTTCCTGATTCCACGAATGATCTAAGCTCCGTGACTTATGGTTGACCCTTCACGACTCCCCAACAAGCTCGGGCAGCGCGCCGCCCGTCAAGGCTGGTTGAAATGGGCGATCCTCTTTTCGGCATGCCTTGGGGCGATGATGGAGACGGTCGATACAAGCATCGTGAATGTTGCCGTTCCCGATATGAGGGGTAATCTGGGAGCCACGCTCTCGGAAATCGGCTGGGTCTCCACGGGGTACACGATGGCTAACGTCATCATCATACCCCTGACAGCATGGCTGGGATATCGTTTCGGAAAGAAGAACTACTTTCTTTTTTCCCTAATTTCCTTCACGGCCGCATCGGTACTCTGCGGAATGTCCAACAGTCTGGGCTTTCTGATTGCCGCCCGTATCTTTCAGGGGCTTGCGGGTGGGGGGTTGCTTGCCAAGGCGCAATCACTTCTTTTCGAGACATTCCCACCTGCAGAGCAAGCTACTGCGAGTGCGGTTTTCGGACTTGGTGTCATTGTCGGACCAGCCTTAGGTCCCACCTTGGGAGGCCTAATCACTGATGGTCTTGATTGGCGATGGATTTTCTATGTGAATGTCCCGGTCGGGCTGGCGGCCACCTGGATGATCTATACATTCCTACCTGAGGATGTTGCCGCCCATCAGGAAGAGGCTCGCGCTATCAGTGTGGACTGGTGGGGTATTCTCTGGCTGACGCTTGGTCTCGGAACATTCCAGTTGGTTCTTGAGCAGGGACAGCAGGAAGATTGGTTCTCCTCTCCATTCATCCGGTGGTCCTCTCTAATCAGTGTGCTCAGTCTGATTTTCTTTGTGAGGCAGGAACTTTCCACCCGACATCCTGCTGTCGATCTGCGGGTTCTCCGTCACAAGGCGCTCTTTGCGGGAAGTCTTTACTCCATTGTCCTGGGATTTGGGCTCTATGGAGCGGTATTCATCATTCCCGTCTTTGCTCAAGCACAACTCCATTTCACGGCGACCAAGACTGGGTTGCTGCTTATGCCGGGCTCATTTGCCTCCGCTGTGGTGATGATCATGTTCGGAAAGTTTCTCAAGGATTTCGACCAGAGAAAACTGATCGCAACCGGGGCAATCATTCTCTGCGTTTCCATGGCCGCCCTTGGAAATCTTAGTCCCGATACCGGAGTCAATGAACTCTTCTGGCCGCTCATCGGCAGAGGGGTCGGGACAGCCATGATCTTTCTCCCCCTTTCCATCGCCACACTGGGCGGCCTGCCACGCCATGAGATTCCCGCCGCAGCGGGGTTGTTCAGCCTGACACGTCAGATGGGCGGAAGTATCGGTATAGCCGTACTGACCACAATGCTTGAGCAAGGCGCCCTGATGCACCGCGGGGATCTCGTTAACGACATTAACCCGTTCAGCGTTTCGTATTTGCAGAGATCCCTCATGACCACGTATTCCATGCTGCCGCAAACACATGACCCCATTCTTACCGCAACCCGGGGGCTCGGGGTACTCGACAATATTATCACCCTTCAGTCGAACCTCCTTGCCTCCATCGACATCTTCAAGACGCTTTCATGGATGTTCGTTTTGACACTTCCTTTGGTCCTGCTGATGAGCAGGGGAGGAAAGTCTGCGGGTCAGGCCCATTAACAAATCCTACGAATCCATTTCCAATTTATGAGCGAAGAAACTCCCAAACCACCATCAGGAAACACTCCGCAGTCGAACACCAAACTTCTGATCCGCAGATGGGTGCTTATCATCGTGGGAGCTGTTTGTGCAGTGTACACCATCAAATATGCCGTTTTCCGATATTTCCATGAAACTACGGACAACGCCTATATAACTGGACATATCCATTACATTGCCCCTCAGATCACTGGTGTGGTGAAGACCGTTTCCGTGGAAGACAATGATCATGTGAAGGCCGGCGAACTCCTTGTACAGATTGATCCGGAGCCATTTGATGCGGCGCTTGCAGAGGCCCAGGCAAAGAATGAGAGAGCACAGGGGGATTACATGCGCGATAAAGGGTTGGCGAGCAACCGAGTGCTTTCCTTTCAGGATCTCGCTCATGCACAGGATGATGCAGAGGCGGCGGAGGCGGAGTTGCGCATCGCGGAACTGAACCGTCGTTACACCACAATTACCTCACCTGTTGACGGAGTGGTTGGCGGACGCAATGTGGAGACTGGCAACACGGTACAACCAAGTATCAACCTACTGGCCGTTGTTGAGGCCAATCCATGGGTTGAGGCGAATTTCAAGGAAACACAGGTGGCCCATATCCACGTGGGGCAGAAGGTAAGCATGACAGTGGACGCCATTCCGGGGAAAGAGTTCCGAGGTACGGTTATTAGTATCGCTCCGGCGAGCGGTCGTGAATTCGCCCTGCTCCCCGCCGACAATGCCACGGGCAATTTCACCAAAATTGTCCAGCGATTGCCGGTTAGGATCGCCTTTGATGCCGACTCAGTGAAGGGGTACGCAGACCGCCTTGAGCCAGGGCTTTCTGTTGTGGCGAATGTGGAAATCCGCTGAACATCCTCAGCCTCTTGCTCTGAGAGGCTGATCATTTCGCTTTGACAAGAGGTTTGGGTCTTGGATGATCCCTGTTTCCCCAACCATCCCCTCCATGACAAAATTCCTCGCCATCTTTCGTTCCCCAGAAGGAAAAAGCTACCTAGCCACCTTCGCCCTCGTTAGCTCGCTCTTC
>PLEU01000121.1 GCA_003136515.1 Spartobacteria bacterium | reverse complement strand
GCGTCAACCGGATAGGCATGGAACTCTGCTTGTCTATCCGGTTAACACCACCGCATACAACTTCTAGTATTGATGGCACATGGGAAGTTCTGCACTCTATCGTAACCGCGGTGGATTAGTTTCTGAGGAGCCAGTATATCCTAGATCTCTACCAGAGTTTCAGCGGTTGTTTCCAGACGACGCTACTTGTGCAGCCTATTTAGAGCAACTTCGCTGGCCTGATGGGTTCGAGTGCCCTAAATACAATACTGTTGCCGAACCAATGCACCTGAAAAAACTATGGGTGTTGCGGTGCCGTAAGTGTAGACGAGATATTGGGCTTACTGTTGGCACAGTAATGGAGCGAACAAGAGTGCCTTTAAGCGTATGGTTTTGGGCCGCTTACCTCCTTCCCAGTCAGACGCCTGGTATGTAAGCAGTTCAATTTCAACGTCAACTGGGGCTGACTCGTTACGAGCCGACTTTTCAGATACTCCATAAACTGAGAGCGGGTATGGTTCGAGCTAATCAGGATACCATTGGTGGTAATTCAGATGATCATGTTGAGGTGGACGAGGTTTTCGTTGGAGGTAAAACGCGTGGAAAAGGAAGCGGAAATCACAATCAGGTCATTGTTGCTGGAGCGCTCGAGGTGAAATGGAGAAAAGGGAATTCAAAGCTGAATAATCGAAAGAGCGGACGGATCGCCGAGCGAGTTCGCCTTTCGGTGGTACCAGATAGAAGCGCTAATTCTCTCTGTGGGTTTGTCCAGTGTGCCGTAAAACCAAAGTCTTTAGTAGTCACAGATGGATGGCATGCCTACCGTGGCATAGGGATGATGGGCTACCAACCCGTGGCTATCCCGGCCAATGGAGATGTAGAAATTACAGAAGGACATCTCCCGATGATTCATTTGGTTTTCTCAAATCTAAAAACCTAGCTTCTTGGGATTCACCACGGAGTGAGCCATCAACATCTGCAACCATACCTCAACGAACTCACATTCCGATTTAACCGGTGATTCTACCCATTCAGCGCATTTAGATCCTTATTGGGGGTTGCTGGAACTACGACTTCTCCAACCTACGAAGGTCTTTACTCTGGCGATTGGCAACACTCGAGCTGCCCTATCCTCAACAAGCCGATCTAGGTGCGCTCCTTGGTTTTCTTCATTTGCAGGCTAAACTTACTGCTTAAATGGCTGTTGCCGCTCTCGGCGTATCTTCCATCATAAACTTGAAATTTCTTCAACACCCCCTATAATGAGCCAAGATCAGACCAACATTGACCCAATATTTAAAGTCCCTTCCTGTTCGGGGCGGTCGGGAGGAGGAATTGCGTCAGGAGCGGATTCTCAAGAGTGGCAGAGAGCTGATGAAACCCATAGCAGAGGAAAGGCTCTTAGAGATGCGTTGTTTGGCAGCCAAAAAGGACCTAAGCGAGATGGATCAACGCCGCCTCGACTTCTTCAAAAGGAGATTTCCCGAAGAGGACTTGATTTTGCAACCTATATTACATCGATCGGAAGGGTCGATCCCTATACAGAACCCCTCAGGCGGGTTTTGCCGCTGATTTCCCACCGTTGCCTCACTGATGAGGAGGCTGAAAAGGGTGAATTGTCAGTGGCCTTGGGAGACATTTGCCTTGTTGAACAAATGAATCGCAAAGCTCATGGGAAAGATTGTTGAGATCGTGCAAATGATCAGGGCTGTAGTGATCCCGTGAACGATCCCATCTTGAGGTGTTGTTCTGAGATAGAATGCAGACAGCAGCAGGCCGATTATGAGGATCAGACCAGCCGTTCCCATGATTCCCAGCGCGAGTATCAGGGCCTTGTTTGCCGCTTCATCGGAGTACAGCTGCACAGGAGCAGTGTGAGTCGTATGACCGTGTTGGGATTCCGGGTTCATGAATAGTGATCGCTGGTTGAAAATGACAGGTGATGATATATGATCAGACTCAGACATGGAGCAACAGAACTGTCAATAGTGAAGAGGGTGAAGCCACGTTGAGCAGGACTGAGAGAATCAACCCCCGGGATCATCACTCTTAAAACAAGCTTCTGATATTTGCTAAAAAAGAGGGGGATTTCAGCCCCCCGATGTAATGAGCCCAGCGATCTTCAGCGTTAAATTCCCGTTCGAGCCGCTTTTCCTCCCCGCTCATAATCTCAAGGATTTGATTGTCCTTATCCTTGTCCAGCCAGAATCCATGGTCGGGGCAGCAGTCAAGTTGCAGATCGAAAAAACGGTAGTCGAATTGTTTGAGTGCCGCTGAGCAAACCGGACATTTCATTTCCGTTTCCTGAGTGACAAGATAGAGGGAACCCTTTGCCTCCTCGTTGTCGAAGGCCACATTCTCGAAGGCGTCCAATTCTCCCGGAGTAAGCCACATTCCCTGACAACTTGGACAGACCTCGACATCAATGCCACGATCTTTTTGAGGCTGGAGGTCAATATTACATCTGGGACATTTCATCGCAAAAAGTTACTCGGAGTGATGGCCCGATGCAATACGGCTTTACTATTAAGACGCTTAACAGAGCATCGGAAGTGAGTCACCAACCCCTTAGCTTTGCTTGGAGTTCGAAGGATTTGAAAGCTGGCTTGTCGGCTCCAGCATTCTGGAAAGTGCGCAATCCCAAGGTGCTCAAATAATCCAGAAAGGCTGGTGAGCCGACACCGTAGTATTTCCCCAACGTTTCAACCGATGGGACGGGGAGATCGTGCAGCCAGACGAAGGTCACGATTCCTATGAAGTCGGGGTGCTCATCCCATGCCGCGAATAATTCCCTGACAAATTGCTCCTGCTTGGCTTCCGAACTTCCACATCGACTTCCCGATGGGTATCCCGCTTCGAGAAATGAAATGCTCCGCTTTGGATACATCCTACAAATGACATTAAAATCGTCGTGCACCACCTCCGGTGGACGTACTTCAAAGGCACTCGTCAGCGGATAATAAGAAACCATGATCCTGTCGGCCTGTCTGTTAATGGCGGCGGCGAATTGGGAGTACTTGAGGTGCCCGTCAAATGTAATGGAGGCCCCAACATTCAGGTCGGCACGCCTCTCGCGGGCATGTCTACTTGTTGCCTCGAAGAATTCCGTGTATTGTCCCCACTTCACGGGATCATCCCTAAGAACACCGTCAATCTCGTTTCCAATCGATAGCTCTGCCAACCGCACATCCGGCATCTCATTGAAAATCCAGTCGATCAAACGATCGAACCGCTCGATGACCTCCGGATCATTCAGGGGCTTCCCGCGCAGGTCTGATGGAAGCCTGTTCCTGTCCGTATCCAATGTGGCAAGCCGCAGGCTTACCTGCTCCTTCCTAGCGGGGTAGTAGTCATTTGCTATTTTTGGCCAGGGGGATTCATACACACCGGGCTTCTTCTCCACTTCATCCCAATTCAGTTTGAGTGACACGACCTGCACTCCTGCGGATTTTGCCAACTTCATGGCGGCATCATAATCATGATTCCCGGCTTCCGTGACGGCGCAACCCAGCAGACGATTCCCCTTCGGTACTGTTCACTCCGTTTCGACAGNNAGCGTGCAAACTCACGGTATCGCAGAAGCTGGCTGCCAAAATCATCAAAAGTAACAATGATGAAACAGGCCTTTGGGCGCTGATTTTGATGATTATAGCCAATGCTGATTCCTGGTGGGGTAAGGCTCTCAATTGAGGATGGATGATTATAGCCTCAGTTGCCTAGCACCACTGATATGCTAGCGGGTGGCCAAGGATGACGTGTCAGTTCGGCAGTGATGGCACTAGGAAATAGATGCCTATGGTTAGGAGAGTCAACGATCCGATCAGACCCGCTCTGCACCGCTTCTCTGGAATCCGGTTTCCTATAACCACGCGGATCAAGGTCGCTGCAAACACTGCTAAAGCCAGAAGGACTGGCTCCAAAAAACAGTTTAGAAAACCCTTGTCCGGGCCAAAATAGATCAACAGATACCATGCAAAAAATGGGATGATAAAGGCCAGCAGATCGAGCCTGTGCCAGGGAACTCGCCTCCGGCTGAAATAGGCAACCGGGATGGAGAGGATGACTGCGATACAGAGATGAACCAGCCATGCTAGCAGGATGCCCAAAATCAGGATGACGGTTTCCACGGAGGTTTGGAGGCGTGGCCTGTTATCTATAGACCAGAGGCAGACTTTCAGAGCAGAGGAAGTGTCGCCTGCGAATGAGAAATGGCCTCTGGAAGTAGATTCGATCTATGGTCATCTCATTGAGTTCATGATCGGAGCATCTTAAAGCAGTAAACAAACCGGCATGGACGATTGGATGCATTTTGAAGCTCTTTTGGAATCTGAATAACGAGCCCCGACGTGTTATCATCATGCCAATCCAGAGGTTTGGCATATCCTAACAGGGTGATGTTCGAGTCCGGCTTGGGATGCACCGAATGGAGAGTCAACGTCTCACCTGGCCATTTCATACTCAGGACATAGCAAGTCTGGTGATCCTTGCTTTGAGTGAAGCGAATATCCTCTCCCTCATGCCACAAATCCCCCTCTCTCGGCCTCGTTGCGTAAATAGCCTGAGCATTGACTCTCAGCCAGGAGCCGGCCTCCTTGAGGTTTTCAATGGCTCTGGGATGGAATTTCCCATTTGCATCAGGTCCTATACCAACCATCAGGTTGCCTCCTTTGGCCACGACGTCCACCAGTGTCCTGATGATCCATTCCCCTCCCTTGTAACTTGATGCAGTGGGCTCATAGGAAAAGGAGCTGCCAAGCGGGAAAATTTCGAACCATGGCATGTCCGTGTTCTCCTTGTTCCCGGGAGTGAATCCTTCCGGTGTGTAGTAGTCTCCGTAATTGCCGATGCCTCGTGCCCGGAACATCACGTCGGGCTGGATCTTCCGAAGTGAAAGGATGGTTTGCCTCATCTGAGGCCAGTTTTCCCTTCCAAACCAGTTATCCAGACAAACCATGTCGATCTTGCCATAGTTGCTCAGCAGTTCGCTCAACTGCTGGCGATGCCGGGCCACCATGCGGGCTTCTTCCTGCGGAGTGGGATCCGGCGCCATGGCAAAGATAGCGCCAGGCCAGTCCTTAGCGAGATTGTTGCCATACTTCTCGGGATGAGCGTAGACGTCGGGAAACATCACGGGGGCATATCCGTACGGTCTGAAGTCGGTGTCATACCAGTCAGGGTTGGAGAAATAGAGATCGATTTTTATGCCATGCCGGTGGGCGGCGTTACAGAGCTCCCTGATCACATCGCGTTTGAACGGCGTATCCATGATGCTGTAGGCAATATCGCATTTTTCCAGTGCCGGCCCTCCGGGAGCTATCCAGTTCATGCGCTCATGGACGCGTGTTTTCGTATCAAACATCGAAAATCCTTCGTGATGCTTGGCTGTGATCGCAAACATTTTCACCCCATTATCTGCGAAGAGTTTCATCCATTCCTCGGCGTTGAATCCCTTGGGGTCCCATGTTTTGTATAACTCCTGATAAACCTGCTTTTCAGGAAATGACATCCCTAGCAGAGGCCAGGACTCGTGCGGTTTTCCATAGATGGAATATATCCCCCAGTGAATGCGCACGCCGTATTTCATATCCCGGAACGCTTCGAATGCCGCCGCTGAAGCGTGTTGATACTCCGGGATTGGAGTGCCCTCGATGAAATCCTTTGTATTTTTCCAGTAAAAATCACTCTCCGGCAGCCGTATGCTGCCAGAGGGGTGCTCAGAGGCTATTCCGGAAATTTCACCGAACTGGCAGGTGATGGCCAGAAGAACAATTGCTTTAAGTAGATTTCTCACTGGGGGATGGTGAAGTCTTCAACTATGCACGACGTGTTCCTACTCCGTACTCGGCTTGCTTGCTCACTATTCCATTGGTCTGCAATATAAATCTCATTCCCGCTCAATAAGAGCGTCCATTGTTTGGCGGAGCCCAGAGCGGTGGAATGTGGACTGAAAGACACGCACATAATCAACCACCATAGTTACAGGCAACGGCCCTGAACCCGCATCGTAGTCTAGGATCAGATACATCGGGCTCGATGAGATCGTCGCACCCCCCGACAAACTGGCATTCGTTGCCGACGCAACCAGCTCTCCGTCATAGTAAAAGTCTAAATGGCCAGGATACCAGTTAACACCGTAGATATGCGTTCCAGGACTCATATTAACGCTGCCACCGATTGGGTGACTGTCAAGGCCACCGCCAGCGTCATAGTGGTAGTGCCATGCAGCATTACCGTTTAATCCTTCCATGATGTCAATTTCGCCGTCTTTAGGCCAATTCAGCCCGTCGAGCCACCACGCCGGCCAATGCGCAATCACGGTTCCGTTTTTTGGAAGCGTGATTTTTGCCTCCGCATAGCCATAGGTAAATTGGAATCCTCGCTTGGCACCTCCGTAGGGATATGACGAGAGACACGCACCGTTATTGGAGTTTCTAAGTTTGAGGTTGAGATGACCATCTACCGTAACATCGGAGGCATAACCGCGGGTGGTGCTTCCGGGATTGAGGTTGCCGTCAGAGAACCAGTAGGGAGCCCATTTTGTTGTGTCGAGCTTTGTGCCGACGAAATCGTCACTGAACACCAAGGCCCAGTCCGAACCGAGTTTGTTTTTAGCATAGTTGAACGGAAGCACAGACCCATTGGAGGACTGGACAATTAACAGGCAGATCCCAAAGAGCAGGCTTAACAGCCTGAAAACTCGCCGGTCCAATCGCGTTGTTTGCCTAGGAACTAGACTCCTCGTTTGGCGGATGATAAGCGCAGCTTGCCCTATCTTTGAGCTTGTCACTTGCTTTTTGGTTGATCGCAACATAAGGGCGAGATTGAGTTTAACGGCCTGAAGTGAGCTCGGCAAAACGGAAGTCAGAGGGAGGGAGTGTCAGAAGTTGGAGGAGGCTCGGAGGGCATCTAGGTACTCTTGGGTTCGGAGGGAGGCTTCGGCGAAATGTGCTCGTTCGAGTTGATGCTCGCCGGTTGACAGGGTGGCGAAGGTTTCGATCATGAGAACCTCTTGTGCTGTGTGTGAAGGGGATGGGATGAAACTGATGTCCGCTCGGGTGGCCATGCCGCTGCGATGAAAGTAGCCCGTGGGGATGTCGGTATGATTGAAGGCAAAGCTGTCGGACCAGTTCAGGACGAAATCATCCATGGAGAGCACTCCGTGGGTGCCAAGGAGTTGAAGATCGAGAAGTGCCGTCCCCGCCGTGAATCCAGCGTCGAAGGTGGAGGCTTCACCAGTTTCAAAGGCGATCAGCCCTGACACGCGAATCACGGCTCCGGTATTTGGATAATGTTCTGGAACTAGCACGGCCTTGGTGATTTTACCCTGCGGCTGGAGATATTCGACCACTGCCCGCATGGAATACCAGGCCATGTCCCCCAAGGCTCCTGTTGGCTCAAGGGTGGGGTCGAAGCGGATATTCGAAGAATCCGAGATCGGGAAGTAGAAGGCGGTGTGGAGTGATCGGGGGGATCCGATCAGTTTAGGAATGGCCTGCCGGATGGCAGCTGTGCGCGGATGGTGAACAAAATGGGTGGCATCCATAAAGAGGACTCCTGCAGTTTCTGCGGCCTGTGAGATGCGCTGTACGGAGGAGGCGTTAAGGAAGGGTTTGTCTACCAAGACATGCTTGCCTGCGGCGATGGCGGCAAGGGCTATCTCTTCCTTTGCGGAGGTCGGAATGGCCAGATAGAGGGCGTCGATGTCGGCACGTCCCAGCAGGGCCTCGACACCCTGGACGGCCTCTGTGCCAGATCGCTCCGAGACGAAGGAAAGAGCATTTTCTAGGCGACGACTGGAAACAGCTACCAAGCGGGCATTTTTTGATTTGGCTATCGCATTGGCAACTACGGAGGCGATCATGCCTGTGCCAACGATACCAAAGCGAAGAATGCTGGGAGGGTGAGGAGTGGTCATCGGGTGGAAATGCTGGTGGTCGGTCTGGGCGTGTACTGGCCCATGGAGAGTGAGAGGGCGGCGAGGCTTGTCAGGTAGTCCGCTTGTGCCCCGGCCTGCTCGAAGCGGGCATTGGCCAGCGCACTCTGAGCGGCTAGCAAGTCGGTGATAGTGGCGAGGCCGTTAGTGAAGGCCGCATGCAGGGAGGAGAAATTTTCGGAGGCGGAGGCTGCCTCGTTGGCTGCATAGGCGACCTGTTTGCGGGCTTTGAGCGAATTATTGTAGGCCGTCCAGACATCGCGGGTGGCTTCTAGCCCTGCGGTGGCCGCCTCGGAGCGCGCCTCAGCTTCCTCGGCCTGACGTTTCTTCACCTTCTCCACACGTTCAAATCCGTCAAAGAGATCCCAGCTCAGAACGGCAAATCCGCCAACCTCGTTATAGTTGCCCTTGTAAGTGCCTGCGGAGGGGCCCTGACTGGCGTAATAGCCGAAGGAATAGTTTTCGTAATCCCCCTGAAGGGAGAGCTTGGGAAGGAAGTCGGCCTTCGCACGCCCAGTTGCCGCCTCACTGGCAAGCACTTCCTCTTTTTTGGCAGCCAGATCGGGACGCTGGGAGAGGGCGGTGTCAATGAGTTGGTCAACCTTTCCGGTGAGGGTTTCGAGTGGTGCCGGGTTGTTTGAGGTCACGGGATTGTCTGTGCCGATCTGAGGTCCGGGAAGCAGTGCCACTCTCAGCGGGGCATTGGCGGGAAGTCCGGTGGCGACTCGGAGATCCCCAAGGGTCACCTCCACGTTACGCTGTGCCGTCGATAGGTCGAATTCAGCCTGGGAGCAGGTTTTTTGCGCCGCGAGCAGATCGGGTTCGGTAGCGAGTCCCGATTCTTTCTGGGCCGCCACCATGTCGGCGATGGTGCGTGAGAGAGTGAGGTTAGCCTGGGCNNCTTTGCTTTCCAGGTTCGAACGCCTCATATCGGCCTCAACCAGCAGTACACGTTGATCCTGCTGTGCAAGTGCCGCCGCATGTGCAAAGTAGGATTGCTGAACTTCAAAGAGGGTGTTTTGGAGTGTGCGGTTGTAGTCGAAGTCGGCTGCCTGTAGGAGCGCCATGGTGTTGCGGACATCGGCGGCGCGACGGCCGAAATCTAGAAGGAGGTATTCAAGCTGGAACCCTGGGGCGATAGAGAGATTATTGACTTTAAGTGACCCGGAGGCAGTCGGGTAGGGGGTCTGGGAATATCCGCCGGTGGTGTTAAAACTGAGCTGCGGATAGTAGGGAGCCTTGGCTTGGCTTACAGCAGCTGCGGAGGCCAAGGCCTTGTACCAGGCGGATCGGGTTGCGGGATTATTGGCCAACGACAGCTCTGCTAGGGCCGGCAGGTCGTAGATGTGTCCGGGCAGGAAGACAGCTGGACTGCTGTCCCGGGAACTGGGGGATGGGAAGGGAGTCTGGGTAGATGAATTCGTCCCTAGAGTTGCCGAATCAAGCGGGGTGAGTGATGGGCATAGGAATAGCAATGCTACCGCTCCTAATCGAGGGAGGGCGATCATTGTACGGGCTTTGATGGTGACGGGCTCTGGCATGGAAATGGAGATGACGCCAATTTCGATACTCTGCTGATCCAGTAGATTGAGGACTGCACCCCTATTGCATTCCGGCAATCTTGCTTTGCGTCGGCTACCCCCAGCGAATCTTTTTGCCGAGAGCCAATCCCGATAGCAATTCGGCAGGAAGTGCTGATGGACGTTGATGCGGCGGGGACTCATCGTCTTTCTNNTCTTTCCTCGTAAAGGGGATCTGGAGAGGTGTCAACCGACGACTTTTTGGTCGATATCAGCCAGCCAATTAGCGTTGCGGCATTTCCGAGCGGTCTCTTATGGTGATGGCGTGCCAAGGCGGATAACACTTTCGATATGCTTACTTGCAATGACAGGTTGTGATCCACAACTCAATCTCGCCGGCGCTTATATCCCCGGATGGCTCGCTTGCATCGTCGGAGGGCTGTTCGGTTTCTGGGTGATTCATCTCCTTCTTTTGAAGGCAGGTCTGGTGCCCTACATCAAGCCGCTGGCATTGGTCTACGGGGCACTGATTGCCTGTCTCTCCTGCATTTTCTGGCTGATCTTCTTTGCTTCCCGATGAGCGACGAGCCTTACCCTAAAAACTACCAGGATCCCGCCATGGTCTCCCGGCATTCTCCCCAGAGGATCCGAAAGTTTCTCGGAATGGTTGTTTCACTTCTAATTTTCGCCGCCGCCGCTTTTTCAGCAATCCTTGTGCAGCGCAATCTCAGGATCAATCCGCGCACTGAGGACGCGCAGGTGCGGGCAAATGTGGTGGGGATTTCACCTCAGGTCGGGGGGACGATTGTGGCAATTCACGTGAAGGACAATCAGCTCGTGAAGAAGGGGCAGTTGCTCTACGAAATTGATGAACGACCCTATCAGGCCGAGGCGGAGAAGGCTCAGGCGGACCTAGCTCTGACAGAATTTGAGATTCAGGCTTACAAAGATCAGATTACTGCGGCCGAGGCCGCCCTGAGGGAGAGCCAAGCCAATGCACTCTACGCGAG
>PLEU01000054.1 GCA_003136515.1 Spartobacteria bacterium | reverse complement strand
CTCACCCGCAACATGAAGCGCAAAGGGAAGCTCTGGATCCGGATCTTTCCTGACAAATCCGTCACGGCACGACCGCCCGAAACCCGCATGGGTAAAGGTAAAGGGCAGCCAGAATATTGGGTGGCAACCGTCCGCCCGGGTAACATTCTCTTCGAACTGGATGGCATTCCCGAATCCGTGGCCCGCGAGTCCCTGCGTCTAGCAGCCAACAAGCTTCCGATCCGTACCAAGTTTGTGACCCGTCACCACGCCTCATAAAAGCAGGAGAAACCGAATATGACTCTTGACGAAATCCGCGAATTAACGCCTACTGAAATCTCTTCCCGTAAAAAGGAATTGCGCCAGGAGATCTTTCATCTCCGGTTGCAGCAGCAGGCTGGTCAGCTTGAAAAGCCCCACCTTCTGCGCACCCTGCGCCGCGAAATTGCCCGGCTTGAAACCGTATTGACGGTCAAAACCAAGGCACAATGACACCAAGGAACAGCATCAGAATTTTTAGGCAACAGCCATGAACGACACACTGACAACATCACCCACTGAGACAGGCGATGCCGCCGCGCGCGGACTCCGCAAGACCCGCGTTGGAGAAGTGATTTCCGACAAAATGGACAAGACCATCGTGGTCAAGACCATCACTCGAGTTCCCCATCCCCTTTTCGGCAAGATTGTCAAACAGGTGAAGAAATTCCACGTTCATGACGAGAAGAACGAGGCTAGGATCGGTGACCGAGTCTCCATTGCGGAGACCAGACCCCTCAGCCGCCTGAAGCGCTGGCGCCTTGTCGAGGTCATCCGCCACTAAGCCAACCTCTTTCAGAGACTTTTAACCTCATACCCAATTTAGGAAAACACCACCATGATTCAGATCCGCTCCCGTCTTGATGTTGCCGATAATACCGGTGCGCGCATGGCCACCATGATAGGCGTTATCGGCAAGCGCACCCTCGTGGCCGGTGTAGGGGACGTCATCACGGCCAACGTGAAGGAAGCCTCCACTGGTGGTACCGTCAAGAAAGGGGATGTCGTGCGTGCCGTTGTCGTGCGCACTCGCCAGCCCGTCCGCCGTGAAGATGGTTCCTACCTGCGCTTTGACAGCAACGCCATTGTCATCATTGACAAGGATCTTAATCCGCGGGGCACCCGTATTTTCGGCCCTGTGGCCCGTGAACTTCGCGAGAAGAATTTCATGAAAATAGTCTCCCTGGCCCCGGAAGTCCTCTAGTTTACACCGACCATGCCCGCTCTCCAGCTAATCAAAACCCACGTACACGCCGGCGACCTTGTTAAGGTCATCTCCGGCAACCATCGCGGTTCCGAGGGGAAAATCCTTCAGGTGAACCGCGCCAAACATCAGGTCGTCATCGAAGGCGTGCGCATGATCAAGAAGCATGTCCGCCGCTCCCAAGAGCAGCCCAATGGTGCCATCATTGAACGCGAGGGGCCGATTCATATCTCCAACGTCCGCCTTCTCGAGAAGAAACAGGCGATCACAGGCGCTTCCAAAAGTGCTAAGACTGCTAAGCCTAAGGCAGTAAAAGCGGAAAAAACATCCGAGCCTCCCAAAGAACCCAAGGCAAAGGCCCCCAAAAAGCCCAAAGCTGAATAAGCACAGTAAGCCATGTCACTCCCAATCGCTGAACTTCAGAACGAATACACCACGCGCGTCATTCCGTCGCTTAAGGAAAAGCGCGGTTACAAGAACGTGCACCAGGTACCCCGCCTGGTGAAAGTCGTGATTAATACTTCCATTGCTTCCGCCCCCGACGTAAAGGCGGCGCTTGAAATCGCCAAGGGTGAACTCGAGCTGATCACCGGGCAGAAGCCGGTTGAGACCATAGCAAAGAAAGCCATCTCCAACTTCAAGCTCCGTGCTGGGCAGGCCATCGGCGCCAAGGTTACCTTGCGCGGACGCGTCATGTATGAGTTCCTGGAGCGTCTGATCAAGACTGCCCTGCCGAGGATTCGTGATTTTCGAGGCGTTTCCAACCGCGCCTTTGATGGCAACGGAAACTACACGCTCGGAGTGACCGACCAGTCCATTTTTCCCGAGGTCGAGCTTGACAAAATCAAGCGCAACATCGGCTTCGACATAACCATTGTTACCTCCTCTTCTTCCAACGACGAGGCCCGCGCCCTGCTCTCCGAACTGGGAGTACCCTTTGCAGGACGCAATTCCAAAAAAGCGGAAAAAACCGCCGAAGTCCCCGATGCCGTCGGGGCTACAGAACCCACCGCCGCCTGATTTAAATGAGTGCCCTGACCGATCCTATCGCCGATCTGCTGACCCGAGTCCGTAACGCCGTGAGCGTTCAGAAGGTCGAGTTTTTCGTCCCCTATTCCAAGATAAAGAGCGACATCGTCGCCATCCTCAAGCGTGAAGGCTACATCGAGGATTACGAGCTAGACAACGCCGAGGCACATCCCCGGATCAAGGTGCGTCCACGCTATGTCGGCAAGACGCCCGCCATCGCGGGACTACGCCGCATCAGCCGTCCCGGCCTGCGCCGCTATGTTGGCAGCGAGGATATTCCCCGCGTCCTCGGCGGCTTGGGCATTTCCATTCTCTCCACCTCGCGTGGAGTTCTCTCGGGTCATGAGGCCCGCAAACAGAAAGTTGGAGGCGAGCTTCTCGCCTACATCTGGTAACCAATTCCTTGCCATGTCCCGTATCGGAAAAACACCCATCACTCTTCCCTCAAACGTCAAGGTCACTTTGGATCAAGGTGGCCGTGTGACTGTTGAAGGAGCCAAGGGCAAGCTTCAATGGGAGCTTCCCCAAGGCATCTCCGCCTCCGTCGACGGAGCTATCCTCACGGTGCAGCGCGCTACCGAAGAGCGCTCGGTTCGGGCCCTTCATGGTCTCTCCCGCGCCCTGATCAACAACATGGTCACTGGGGTGAGCAAGGGCTTCCGGCGCGACCTTGAAATTCAGGGAGTAGGCTTCCGTGCTGCCGTAAAGGGAGACAAGCTCGACCTTTCCAT
>PLEU01000195.1 GCA_003136515.1 Spartobacteria bacterium | reverse complement strand
CCGCCGAAACTGAAGTTGCCGCTCGCCGGATTGCCGTTGCGCGAGGCCACATCAATGCTAACGGTGTAGATCTGGTTCGGCGTGGTGGTGATGGCCTGATTGACGCCACCACCTACTGAATAAACGTTACCAGGGCCACCCGTCAATTGCAGCACTTGGGTGCCATTGTTGGGAAGACTGAAGGAGGCTTCATTGGCCGATGATAAGAGCTGCACGCCGTCCGCAGGCGTGGAATCCACCGCCCATCCCATGATGCCAGTACTGCCGGCAGCGTAGCTGGCATAAGCGCTTCCGACGCTCGGAGCCTCAAATGTGCCATTGGTGATCAAGTTTGCGGCCAGAGCGTTTGTGGCCATAAAGAGGCCTAGAGCGGCTGTTGCTGCTGCTTTATGGAGGATACTCATGGATACGTTGGGGGATATAAATCGAGCAGTGAGTTGTAATTTAGCTCAGGGGGATGGGGAGTGCAACACGCGCATCTGAAGCCGTCTGTGGAGAAATGTGGCGTCCGCAGTTCACAACGCTTCAGATATTAGACAATGCAATATAGACTGAATGAATGAAGATCTTAACAGATTGACTTTGATGTGATTGTTTCGGTTCATAAGCCGATGTCCCCCGTCATTAATCTCCTTTGGAAGTTAGTCATCTGCGTCACCTTTCTAGCCTCTCCCATTTTTGCCACGGAGATTTATGTTTCACCCGCCGGAAACGACCAGAATCCTGGTTCCATAGATCAACCAGTCGCAACCCTAGCACGAGCACAGCAGATCGCCCTTCTTTCTCCCAAGTCCCAACCGGTTACGGTATTCCTGCGTGAGGGTAAATTTAATCTTGAGCAACCTCTCGTCTTCACAAGCGCAGATTCCGGAACATCTTCGGCCCCGGTAATTTACGAAGCCTATTCCCAGGAAAAACCGGTGATTAGCAGCGCTCTGCCTCTCCCACCACTTCATTGGAATCCCTACACCAACGGCATCATGCAGGCTGCCGTTCCCGAGACATGGGACACGGATCAGTTGTTTGTAAACGGGCAACTTCAGGTGATGGCCCGCTATCCAAACTACGATCCCAGAATCACAAACTATAACGGCTTTGCTCAGGATGCACTTAGTCCGGCGAGAGTAGCCAAATGGAGCGACCCCGCCGGAGGATTTATCCATGCCTTGCACGCCTTGCACTGGGGTGGATTCTCCTATCGAATTCTGGGAAAAAAGCCCGATGGCTCGTTACTCTACGAAGGAGGATGGCAAAATAACCGGCCTGCACCCATGGACGAGAACATTCGGTTTGTGGAAAACATTTTTGAGGAATTGGATGCTCCCGGAGAGTGGTTTCTGAATCACAAAACCCACATCCTTTATTATTACCCGCCAGAGGGAGTCGATTTAAGCCATGCGCTAATCGAAGGGGTTAAACTCAAAAATCTGGTTGAATTCCGCGGTGCAAATAAGAGTCCGGTGCAATATGTCACATTGAAAGGGATCACCTTTACCCAGACCGCGCGGACTTTCATGGAAACCAAAGAGCCGCTACTGCGAACAGACTGGGCCATATATCGCGGAGGCGCGATCTTCTTTAACGGTTCGCAACACTGTTCAGTACTTGATTCCACCCTCACCCAACTGGGGGGTAATGCCATCTTTGTTAATGGCTACAACCGCTTCGACACCATTCAAGGATGTAATATCTTCAAGGTCGGTGCGGGAGGAGTGAACTTTGTGGGAGACGCGGGTGCGGTTCGCAGTCCCTTGTTTAATTATGACAGTCGTCAGAACATTAGCAGTATCGATCAGACTCCAGGCCCTTTGACTGACAATTACCCGAGTGACTGCCTCGTCAACGACTGCCTGATTCATGACACTGGCACCATCGAGAAGCAGAGTGCCCCGATAAACATCGACATCGCCCAGTCAATCACCATCCGGCACTGCTCCATCTATCGTTGTCCCCGTGCGGGCATCAACATTGGAGACGGTTGCTTCGGTGGCCACATAATCGAATTCTGCGACATCTTCGACACGGTCCGGGAAACCGGTGATCATGGTTCCTTCAACTCATGGGGCAGGGATCGCTGGTGGAATCTAGGAGGGGTCAATCTTTCCACCGATGTCGCGGCGAAGTATCCGGCCTTACCGAAGCTGGATTGCGTCAAAACCATCACCATTGCCAACAATCGCTGGAGGTGCGACCACGGCTGGGANNAGCAATTACCTCATCATCAATAATCTCTGCCTGCATGGCGGCATTAAGAATCGTGAGGGGTTCTACCGCACTGTGATGAATAATATCATGGTTAATAGCCCATTCTGCCCGCACGTCTGGTTCGATGATTCTGGCGATGTCGTGACCCACAATATCATGGTTGGTTACCTCCCGGCCGTCATGACTAGTGATCACCCGTGGGGCAAGGAAATGGATTACAATCTATTTGAGCGCCCCTTGCAGGCTTCTGCAACCCCTGCAACTGCCGAACAGAAGATAACTGGCCGGGATCAACACTCCCTCGAAGCCGACCCCCTCTTTGTCGATCCAGCCACCGGTGATTACCGGGTAAAATGGAACTCGCCTGCTCTGGAGCTCGGCTTCAAGAACTTCCCGATGAATCAGTTCGGCGTCCAAAAGCCGGAGTTGAAGGTACTGGCGCTTACTCCCGAACTGCCTGCATTTGGGATGTCGATCCCAGCCTCCAGTGCCCGCGTCCAAACACCTCTGCTCTGGAATGGGATTACCGTTCGTAATATCAAAGACGAGGGTGAAATGTCAGTGTACGGGCTGCAGGGGGTCACAGGAGTTTTGGTCACAGAATCACCTCTCACATCCGGACTTGTAGCCGCTGGCATCAAGCAAAATGACGTGATCTTGGCGGTCAATGGAAAATCAATTCACTCCATTGATGACCTGAGAAGCATCGGTGCGCTGAAGACTCCCTTCAGCATCGGTATTTCACGCGCTCAGAATACAATGACTTTCATGTCAAAGTAGCCTTCTTGGAAAACCTAGGGATTTTTGATTTCTTGTAGCTGAAATTCCTCGATGGTGGGGACGTCAATGGCTTGCAGAATATTGAGGCGCACATGCTGGGCGGTGATCTCTGGAAAATCGAAGGATTTATTGCCAGCTATTGTTGTGCCGGTCACCACTGGCTTCCACGTATCGCCCTCTTTGTACTCAATGGCGAATTGCCGCGTGCGCGGATATTGCAGTTCTTCGACCACGGCGTGGTTGATCGGTTTTGGTACACCGAGATCAACCTCAATCCATCCACTATTTGTGCCGGGGGCTGCGCCCCAACGGGTTCCCTCATCTAAATCAATCGCCCTTTCTGCTTCGTATCCTGGCCCCCAAGTACTGGAGGCTTTCGGCGGGATAGTGGCTAAATCCAGAGGTGGGTTTCTGATCATTTCACCGACACGGCGGAGGGTCTCGACATCAATCTCACGAAGTTTTCCCGTGTAGTCGGGAGAGACATCAAGAGAGAAGATATTCCCATAGTTCACCGCTCCCAGATAATCTTTATAAAGCTTCTCCGCGGGGAGGCAGAGCTTGTCATACTGCGGCAGGGAGTAGAACCACTGGGCTCCCCCTTGATGTGCCGGCTCGATCGGATAGGTAAATTCGGCAAGACGATAGCCACTATAACCTTTCATATCTCCAGAAGCAAAACCCGCCCCACTCACATCGTTTAAGGGTGCTGGATGGCCCATCTCACCGAGGCGAATGTCACCGGCGGGGGAGCCGTTATTAAAACCGACGAAACAGCTAGGTTGAAGGGCCTTACAGAAAGCAGTGGTTTGTTCATGATCCAGGCCACCATCTCCCTGGGCGTGATCGAACCAGATGTATTCGATGGGACCGTATTGCGTGAGTAACTCTTTGAGCTGAGCTTTTTTCATTTCAGGAGTGAAGCCCCCCGGATGGTAATCTTTGTTATCCTTGAACTCACCCTCGGAAACATAGAGAGCCAGCTTGATGCCATACTTGTCACAAGACTTTCTCAAATCGGCGAGCACATCGCGGCCAAGCAGAGCCTTAGTGACCTTCCGGTTGGTCGTTTTGGTATCCCAGAGACAGAAGCCATCGTGATGNNTTCGTCAGGAATAGGATATACCCCATTCCGGCTTCTTTAGCAGTGCGGGCCCATTGATCCGTATCAACCGATTTTGCCCTGAAGAGCGATATGTCCTTTACTCCCGGCGTCCACTCTGTTCCAGAGAAAGTACTGAAACTCCAACAGATAAACATCCCCCAATGAAGGCTCTGAAGTTCCCTAGTCTGCTTCGCCATATCCACTGGTTCGGCAATGGCCACTGCGTTCAGGACGATGAGGAGCAACAGTGGGGGGATTTTGATTTTTGTCATTTCACCAACCTGNNATGTGTCCTTCGCAAACTCATTTTGAAACACTTGCCGCTTAGCAGCCATTTGATCTGCAGAATGTTAAGGAATTGAGGATGCCTTCGGCTAGAAGGGGTACCAGCCTTGACCTAGGAGGGCAACAGATTCTCCGATTACCCTAGGTTCCAAGGTCAAATGCGAAGGTTGGGCGTTGATTACCCTCTCATCCCGGGTAAACGCACTTCAGAGAGGATCAGGGTCAATAGTGTGAGACAGAAAAAGGTCTAAAACACTTTGCCGTCCACACTCCTTTATAAATACTGGAGCCGGCAGT
>PLEU01000063.1:21507-24066 GCA_003136515.1 Spartobacteria bacterium | reverse complement strand
GTCTGGAGCACACCTTGGAGCCCGTCTGCCAACTTCAAGGACAACGGCAGCGTCAATGGTGGCGACTATGTTGACACCCAGGCCAACAATGCCGCCTACGCCGGCGACCTGGCCAACTACGTGACCACCATGAAGAACAGCTACGGGGTCACCCTCTACGCCGTCTCGGTGCAGAACGAGCCGGACTTTCAAGCTTCTGGAGCGAACGGCTATGAATCCTGTTTGTGGACGGGCGAACAGATCCACGACTTCGTCCCATGGCTAGCCGCACAGCTGACGACAGCGGGTGTGGGCAACACCAAGATCATGCTTCCCGAGGATGAGTTCTGGCAGTGGGATCTGGCAACCAACACTTTGGATGACACGAACACCGCCCCCCTCATTGGAATTCTGGCCGCGCACAATTATAACAACAACTACAATCAGGCTCCCACCCCCCTCTTCACCAACAACCTAAGTAACTCCAATAACGTGGCGGTATGGGAGACAGAACATTACTTCGGTCCAAGCAATGGCACCACGGACGACAGCATCACCAACGGGATGGAGTTGGCTCAGGAAATCCATAATTTCATGACCGTGGGGAATGCCAACGCCTATCATTACTGGTGGCTCCTAGGCAGCGGAAACGGCTCCATCGTTGACAATGACGCCTCCCCGGCCAAGCGACTCTATGTGATGGGCAATTACAGCCGGTTTGTCCGACCCAATTTTTATCGGATCGGTGTAACCAACACCAGTGGAGCTCTCATCAGTGCTTATAAGTATCCCGGTTCCAGCAGTGTTGTTGTCGTCGCAGCCAATACCACAGCCAATACCATCCAAGAGACCTTTAATTTCACAAATGCCCCCGCTCTCACCAACATGACACCCTGGATTACCTCGGCATCGCTCTCTCTGGCCAATCAGGCACCGATCACGCTGACCAACAACAGTTTTACTTATTCTCTACCCCCTTCGACGGTTATTTCCTTCGTTACGAGTACACCGAACGATTCCTTCGAGGCTCAAAGCATTGGAGAAGGCAATTATCTTGTGGGAGACCCAACGGGTTGGAGTTCCTCTCTCTTAAGCGGGGCTGTCGACGCAGTTGTCAGTCCCGGGACGAACGGAACCAGCGAGCCGTGGTCCTCTATCCCGGTACCGGGGCTCAATGGCACCAATTTCTGCCAGATCTACGCTTACCAAGCCGGAGGAGGGGGGCTAGTCTATCAGAATACGGGCCTTAAGTATAAGGCGGGATACACCTACACACTGACTGCGGTCTTCGGACTGCAAACCAACGGGATTTTCGACACCGGAAGCTCATTCGGTCTCTACAACTCCTTACTCAGCCCTGTCTCCTCCCAAATCATCACAACGAACATACTCGTTCCAGGAGCCTTCACCGGTACCACGATGAGTTACTCCGGCACGGGAAACGAGGGGGGTGACGGGGACATCATCATCGGCTTCTACGCTCCGGCTGCCGCAGCACCTTCCTATTTCGACTTTGACAACGTGAATCTTGTGAGCGCTCCCTCCTCGATTCCCGTCATCACCAACCAGCCCTCTTCACAGGTAACGGTCAACGGTCTTAACGTCACCCTAAGTGCTGGAGCGATCGGACAGGGATCGCTTGGCTATCAATGGTATTTTGACACAAACACTCCCGTTCCAGAAGGCACCAATGCCTCGCTCACCCTCACCAATGTGAGGACAAGTGGAACCTATGATGTGATCGTTACCAATTCCTACGGGGCAGTCACCAGTTCCATTGTCACCGTCACGCTCGCGCCAAGCGTGCCCATAGCCGTGGGCAACTACTCCTTTGAAGCCCAGAGCATCGGCCAGGGCAACTATCTTGCGGGTGACCCGACAAGCTGGAGTTCCGCCCTTTTGAGCGGCAACGTTGACGCCGTCATAAGTCCTGGAACAAATGGTACCGCCGAACCCTGGCCCACTCTTCCAGTATCAGGACTGGACGGCACCAACTTTTGTCAGATTTACGCAACAGCTGTCGGTGGCGGCGGTTTGGTGTTTCAGGACACGGGTATCAAGTATCAGGCTGGATATACCTACACNNGCAGCCTTTGGACTCCAAACCAATCAGACATTGATCCCCGGAAGCTCCTTCGGGTTCTACAACTCAAATCTCACCGCTGTTTCCTCCAAATCCGTCACGTCCAATAATCTTGTCTTAGGGACATTCCAAGACAGCAACATGAACTACACCGGCACTGGAAACGAGGGAGGCAACGGGGACATCGTCATCGGCTTCAATGCTCTCGCCGCTACCTCAGCCCACTCTTACCTCGACTTTGACAATATACGAATGGTAGTTGCGGCTCCCGTGTCCCCCTCCATCACAACGCAACCCGTTTCAAAAGCGACCAATGCGGGCAGCACTCTCTCCTTCACGGTGGTGGCCTCCGGAACAGCTCCTCTGGGCTACCAATGGTATAAGAATACGAACAGCCTGATCGGGGGAGCCACCACCGCCGCCCTGACACTCACCAACGTCCAAGTCAGTGCTTCCTATGATGTTATCGTTACCAATGCCTTCGGCTCGATCACCAG
>PLEU01000063.1:0-21501 GCA_003136515.1 Spartobacteria bacterium | reverse complement strand
CCTATACCAAGATCGCCACCACCGTAAGCTCGAAGTATACCGATCTGAAGGTCGTTTCAGGTATAACCTATTACTATGTGGTGAATGCCTGTGACGGGCTGAACTTGAGTCTAGATTCCTCCCAAACCAGCGCAGCTCCTAGGTAAAGAAGGAGTTCGAAGTTCTTCGGCTACGCCTTACCGCGATNNATAATCGGGGTTGTCAGTCATCAGGCGCAGCACTCCGTCTCTTTTTAATTTTCTCGCGGCGATTCCTAGAAATTCCAGATTCACAAGCCGTCGGAGCCAGTGTCGCCGTTTTGGCCACGGATCTGGGAAGGAAACATGGAGCGTGTCTAGAAAGTCGTCGGGAATCAGTGTATCCAGTGATTCCTTCCCCCAGCCCCGCCAGACAGCGGCATTCCCGATCCCAAGGCGGCTGAGTTTTTTATTGGTCCGAGAGACACGTTCGGAAAGCCCCTCAATTCCCGCAAAAAAGATTTCTGGATTTAGTGACGCGCTCTCGCTCAGAAATTTCCCCTTGGAGGTGCCAAAATCACACTCGACCCGCCTGAAACCCCGGCTCTTTGCCAGCAGTTCACCCCGCGCCTGAATCAATTCCCGATTGGGAGTCATCCGACCGGGAACAGGCTGGGCTTCCAGCTCGGACAGACGAACCACGGCCGCTCTACGGGTTCCCGGCTCTCAGGCCGCGTCCTTGTCCTGTCGGCGACGCACTAGGGCAGAGCGACGTCCTTCAACCACTGCACGATTGAGTGTCACACCGGCGAGATCATCCCGGTCCGGAGCCTCATACATCACATCCAGCATGATTTTCTCCAGCAGCGAACGTAGAGCTCGTGCTCCCGTCCCTTTCTTTACAGCTGACTCAGCCAGTGCGCTCAAGGCATCCTTGGTAACAGTTAGGGAAATGTCATCCATTGCCAGCAGTTTGGTAAACTGCTTGATAAGCGCATTGCGGGGTTCGGTCAGGATCTTCACCAGTTCCTCCTCGCTCAGCTGTTCCAACGAAGCCAGCACAGGCAGTCGTCCTATAAACTCGGGAATCATACCGAAAGAGAGGAGATCCTCCGGTTCGACCGAGTTGAGAATCTTGGAGGCACCTACGATCTCCGGAGCGTGATCGACCGAGTGAAACCCGAGGGTTTTTCCGCCAGTGCGACGCTGGACGATTTTGTCGAGTCCCACGAAAGCACCGCCACAGATGAAGAGGATATTCTGCGTGTTAAGCTGGATATATTCCTGATGAGGATGCTTGCGTCCGCCCTGAGGTGGTACGTTGCAGGTCGTTCCCTCTAAAATTTTAAGGAGCGCCTGTTGCACCCCCTCGCCGGATACATCCCTAGTAATGGATACATTGTCCGTCTTGCGCCCAATCTTGTCGATCTCATCGATGTATACGATTCCGATCTCAGCACGCTTTACATCGTAGTCGGCATTCTGAAGGAGGCGGAGAACGATGTTCTCCACATCCTCGCCGACATATCCAGCCTCGGTCAGGGTGGTGGCATCAGCGATACAGAACGGCACATCCAGTATCCGTGCCAGCGTGCGGGCCAGCAGCGTCTTGCCCGAACCGGTCGGACCGATGAGTAGGATGTTGCTCTTCTCAACCTCGACATCGAGCAATCCCTCGGCCAGGAGTCCGGGTGGCAGTCCGTTCCTTTCCAGCGCGATCCTCTTGTAATGGTTGTGAACGGCCACTGAGAGGGTGCGCTTGGCAAGATCTTGGCCGATAACATGCGCATCCAGTTCGGCACGGATCTCGGACGGCTTCGGCACGCGCAGGGGTTGCCCCTCGTTATTGAGAATCTCTTCGCCTCCCTCCTTGTCGAGTATGCCCTTGCAGACAGTAATGCAGCTGTCGCAGATATAAACGCCCGGCCCTGCAATGAGTTTGCGAACCTCGGCATGACTCTTTCCGCAGAAGGAGCACATGGTTAAATTGCTGGAACGGGCCATGATGTTTCGTTTCCTAGAGCTGTTATTCTTTCGGATCGGCGATTTTTTCCGGAGGATTCTTCAGTTCCTTTCGGTATTTGACCACCTCGTCAACAAGACCGTATTCACAGGCCTCCTCGGCGGTCATATAATAATCGCGGTCGGCGTCATGCTTCACCTGCTCCTCGGACTTGCCGGTATTCTCGGCAATGATGCGGATCAGGCGCCTGTTGAGCTTGTACATGAACTCCACACTCCTCTCGACGTCGCTGGCGGTACCTTGGGCACCCCCGGAAACCTGATGGATCATGATGTCGGAATTCGGCAGGGCGAATCGCTTCCCCTTTGTGCCGGCGCAGAGGAGGAATGCCCCCATGCTCGCGGCCATGCCCATGCAGTAGGTATTTACATCACAGGTAACGAACTTCATCGTGTCGTAAATTGCAAGTCCCGCGGTCACGGAACCACCGGGGGAATTGATGTAAATATGAATGTCCTTCTTCCCGTCCTCCATCTGGAGAAAGAGCAGTTGGGCGATCACCAGATTGGAGACATGATCGTCGATCCCAGTTCCGATAAAAATGATCCGGTCCTTGAGCAGGCGCGAATAAATGTCGTAACTGCGTTCGCCTCGTCCGGTTTGCTCGACCACCATCGGAATAAGCATGTTGGAGGGCTGACTCATGGAGCGGTTTGAGTTGGAACTGTAGGCCATTTGCGGTGCGGGGCTAATGATCGTGCCCGCAATCCGGGCCGTGGACATGTTCTTCATGATGGGAATCTTGATTAGGTGTTGAAGCCGCCGCTTTGACCGGCGTCGGCTCCTCTCCATTTACTCTAGCATGGGAGACGACCACATCAAGGGCCTTGCCCAAAGCAATCTCCTCTTCGATGCCGCCGATGGCGCGACGTTTCTGAAGTTCCTTCACCAACTTCTGCGGAGTCATCTCATAGCGCTCGGCCATGGAGGTGATCCTCCAGGCCAGTTCGTCGCGAGAAACCGTGATCCCCTCCTTTCCGATGATTTCTCCCAGAATGAAGTTAAGTTTCACCTTGTCACCCGCGCTCTGACGGGCAGCACCGAGGAGTTCATCCTGATGAGCGCGCAGTTCTTCCTCGGCCACGCCCCGCGATTGGTTTTCACGGATGATCTCCTTCAGAATAGTAGTGCTCTCCTGCTGCACCATGCTAGATGGGGTCTCCATCGTCACTGATGCGAGAAGCTGCTTGATCACTTCGCCCCGAACGGCCCGTGAGAAATTCTCCCGCGCATTCGCCAGAAGCCGCTCGCGCACCTGCTCCCGGATTTTCTCCAGAGTAGAACCAGGATTAAGTTTCGCTGCAAAAGCATCATCCAGCGGAGGAAGCTCGCGCTCTTTGATCTCGTGAAGGGTGACCTTGTACACAACCTTGTAACCACGCAGTTTTTCCTCTCCGTACTGGGGAGGATAGGTCACTTCGCAATCGCGGCTCTCCCCGATGGATAATCCTACCATGGCTGCTGCAAGTCCTGGAATGGGACGGTCTTCCTCCAAACGGATCCAGAAATTCTTTCGGCCAGCAAAGGTCGGTTGAAGGTCAGGATAGGCCTCAGAGAGACTCTTCCCGTCGATGAAGCCCTCATAGTCGAGCACAGCGAAATCACCCATCGCGATCGGGCGACCCTCGACCGGCTTGAATTCTGCAAAATCGCCGCGCAAACCGTCTAGGAACTGCTCCACCTGCGCCTCCTCAACGGCCGGTTTCGGAACCGTAACATCAAGACCCTTATATTCGGGCAGATCGACCACGGGACGGGTCACCACCGTGGCGGTGAAACGAAGGGAACGATCACCCTCCAGCTTGATCTCGCTCACATTTGGACTCTGGGCGGGCTTGAGTTTCTGTTCCGTGATGGCATCACGCACGGCAGAATCCAAGAGCTTGCGAGTGACTTCCTGCTCGATGTCCTGCGAATATTTCTTCTCCACGATGGCGAGGGGGGCTTTTCCCTTCCGGAACCCGGGAAGACTGGCCAGACGGCGGTATTCGGCACCAACCTCCTTCCACTCGGCCTGGAAACGCTCGGGGGGAAGTTCTATGTGGAGATCGACGATGCAGGTNNGAGCTAAAGTGCAGGGAGGATAGAATCGGAAATCCCCAGGTTGTCTTCCAACCATTTTGCTATTCCCGTTTCAAGTTTCAGCTTTCCCACCTTCACATCTTCTCAACTCTGCATTTTTCGTTCATCCTTTGCTTTTCATGCGCTCGATACGGCTCTTTCTCCATGGTGTCCCAGCCTTGTTGATCCTGCTCTTGATCGCCGCCTTCGTGAATTCCACGTTCCTCTCGGTCACGAAGAAAAACGAAATGTCAGTCGGTATAATCGGCGAGCCCACAACGCTTAATCCCCTCCAGATTTCGGATTCAGCATCCGGCGATGTGGCGGGACTGATTTTTAGCGGCCTTCTGAAAAACGATCAGAATCTCAACATCGTCGGCGACCTTGCTACTTCGTGGGAGCTCTCTCAGGAAACCACCTTCCAATTCGCGAGTGAGGAGGAGGCTGCCAAAGCCAAAATTCTTCTCGACTCGCTTAAAGGCGCTCACCCGGAGTGGCCGATTACTAGTACGAAGTCGGATTCCAATAAACTCATCATTCAGCTCGGCAGGCCCGGCATCGAAGACTCAGAAGAGATCTTCCATGCCATAACTCAGGGGAATGATCTTCACCCACTCTCCTTCCCAGCCCTCGACAAGGAGGGAAACGAACGTCATTTTCTGGCCGAGCCGATCATACATTTCTCCCTTCGCAGAGGTGTGCGATGGCACGATGGAGCCCCATTCACCTCCGCCGATGTAGCCTTCACCTATCACGCGATCTTGGACGAGAGGGTCGCTTGCCCATCCATTTCCGAATTCGACATTATCTCCTCTCTCACCACGCCGACCCCGTTCGACGTCATCGTGCGATACAAAAAACCCTTTTCCCCGGCCATCGCGAGCTGGATGCAGGCGATCATTCCGGCGCATCTTCTTGAGAATGTCGACCCTACAAAGTGGCCGGAGCTATATAGTCGCCACCCCATTGGCACAGGCCCCTTCAAGTTCGGGGAATGGAAGACAAACCAGTACGTCCGCCTCCTCCGCAATCCCGATTATTACCTCGGCTCTCCGTGGCTCGACTCGGTGGTCTACCGCTTCATTCCCGATCCCCTGACCCTCCAACTCGCTTTCCAGACACATCAGGTCGATTTCTGGGATGCCGAGCCTTGGGCTGTCAAGAGTGTTGAAAACGACCCTCGGTATGATGTCTTTAGCTCCGCCGGGAATGCCTACAACTACATAGGCTGGAATCTTCAGCGTCCCCTTTTCTCCGATCTCCGTGTCCGTCAGGCCCTAGCTCAAGCGGTTAATATTCCGCAGATGATCAAATACATCATGTATGGTCACGCTGTGCAGTCCACTGGCATCTACACCCCCAGGATGTGGTTCTTCGATCCCACGGTGCAGCCGTTGAAATACGATCCCGCTGCGGCACGCAAGCTCCTTGATGCCGCCGGATGGAAGCCCGGGCCCGACGGAATTCGGGTCAAGGATGGGAAGCGTCTCTCCTTCACCTTGATGACCAACAATGGCAACGATGTGCGCCGGGACATGGCCACGCTCGTGCAGGATAATCTCAAGCAGATCGGAGTCGAAGTGAAGGTCGAGATCTATGAATGGACGGTCATGCTTACCCGATTCATCAACAAGGGGGAATTTGATGCCGTAGTGCTGGGCTGGGGGGTTGGCAATGATTACGACCAATACGAAATCTGGGATTCTAATCAGACACATCCGGGAGAACTCAATTTCATCCACTATTCTAATTCCGTGGTGGATACCCTCCTGGGTGATCTCCGTCAGGAATACAGCCGTCCCCAGATTTTAAAAATGGCCGGGGAACTGCAGCAGACCATATACCGTGACCAGCCCTATATTTTCCTCTTCGTGCCCGAGGGAACTTCGGTGATGTGGAAAGGAAGCTACCGCATCCGCCAACCCGGCCCGAAACAGGGAGAGTGGATCGATACACCTGTCAGGATGACCAAGGCTGGTTGGAGCTATAATATCGAATGGTTCTATCGCCCGGATTATCCACCAGGAGGCAAATGAAAATGAGAATACCGCTGAACCTCTTGCGCTTGAGCAGCGCCCTTTGCACGTTCTCTTTTTCAGCTTTCGCCTTTGAGCTTGCTCTCATCTCAACTTCATCATTTGTCCCTCTCAATTCATCACATACCTGATGTCCGCCTTTATCATCCGTCGCCTCTGCCTGACAGTCGTGCTGCTCTTCATCATCAGCATCATCTCGTTTTTCATCGTCACGCTGACCCCCGGAAGCCCATATCCCTGGGGCGAACTCAATCCCAAGATTTCCGCCGAGGTGAAAGCCAATTTCCGCAAGAAGTTCCATCTCGACCGTCCTCTCCCCGAACAATACGCCTTCATCATGCGCGACCTCTTCCATGGCGATCTCCGCAGTGTCAAGGATGACCGCCCTGTTCTCTCCCGCATCATAGAGCGCCTCCCGGCCACACTAGCCCTCAACTTCACCGCCATGCTCATCTCCCTCTCCTTCGGCACCCTGTTGGGAGTGTATGCAGCACGGCATGCCGGGCACTGGCAGGACATTCTCGGATCCTTTGTCGCCTTCCTCTTTATCGCGCTCCCGGGATTCTGGATCTCCTACCTCATCGTGATCGGCTTGGTGAAGGCCTTTGGAGTTCCTATCCTTGGCACCCAAAGTTATGGCATCGATTTCCCGAATGCCTTGGCCGCGGGACTCGACCGGATCTGGCACCTGCTCATCCCTGCAATCGTGCTCTCCATCGGCGGCATCGCCTCTCAATCCCGTTACCTTCGGGCATCGATGATCGAGACCCTGAGGGAGGATTACATCCGGACTGCCCGATCCAAGGGACTCTCTGAGGAAGTGACCCTCTACAAGCACGCTCTGCGCAACTCGATCCGTCCGCTCATCACCGGGATCGGCATGCTTCTCCCCGGACTCCTCAGTGGCTCAGTCATCATCGAAAACATTTTTGCCTATCCGGGTCTGGGCCGTCTTGGCTACGAGGCCGTGCTGGAGCGCGACTATCCCACCCTCGTAGCGCTTAATTTCGTGGTTGCCGCCCTTGTCCTGCTCGGCAATCTCCTCTCCGACCTGCTCTATGCCATTGTCGACAAACGCGTGCGACTCGAATAAATGACCGCCCTTTCCATTACTCCCACTGCCGCCGATACGACTCTGCATGAGACACCAGGTGGTCGCATCTGGCGTCGTTTTCTAGCGAACCCCATTGCATGTGTTTCCCTTGTAATCATCGTCTGCTTTGCAGTGATAGCGATCGGGACGGCTCTGCTTGGGGCAGGCGGCTGGCACTGGCCTTATGATCCCAACCTGACCAACCTAGAGCAGAAGCTCTTACCCCCCTCCCCTCTACATTGGCTGGGCACAGACAACCTCGGGCGGGATGTCTTTTCCCGCATGCTTAACGGAGCTTCCATCTCTCTCTTTGTCGGGCTGATCGCCGTGGCTGTCTCCCTAGGCATCGGAGTGGTGGTCGGTGCCATAGCTGGATACTTCGGGGGTCTCACCGACACGATCCTGATGCGCTCGGTGGATGCCCTCATCTGCTTTCCCACCTTCTTCCTGATACTAACCGCCGTTGCCATCCTCGGCCCCAGCCTCCTCAATATCGTCGTCATCATCGGTCTGGTGAGCTGGACGGGAACGGCCAGGTTGGTGCGCGGGGAATTCCTCACCATCCGCGAGACGGAGTATGTGAAGGGAGCCCGCGTCCTGGGCCAGAAGGATTGGAAAATCATCTTCCGGCATATCCTACCCAATGCTTCGGCCCCGATTTTTGTCACCGCCGTCCTTGGGATTCCCGATGCTATCCTAACCGAGGCCGGACTCAGCTTTCTGGGTTTCGGCGTCCAGCCGCCCCAAGCCACGTGGGGGAACATCATAGCCGATAGCAAAACTTATCTACTAGAGGCCTGGTGGCTGATTCTCTTTCCCGGCATGGCGATCTTCATCGCATCGCTAGCCTTCTACCTTGCGGGAGACGCCCTGAGAGAGGCGGCACAAAGCCGGGAATAACGAAAAATTGAAGCTCTGACTTTTCAACATTTTCCCCTCATGCTTTTTCAATAACCATGCTCTCCATCCGTGATCTTAAGATTGGTTTTTCCTCCGGTGATTCCGTCACTCCGGCGCTCCGAGGAGTCTCCTTGGAACTTGGCCGCGGGGAAACCCTGGCCATCGTCGGGGAGAGCGGGAGTGGCAAGAGTGTCACGGCCCTCGCCATCACAAGACTGCTGCCTTCCCCTCCAGCCGTTTATGAGGAAGGGAGTATTTACTTTGAAGGGAACGATCTCCTAAAGGCCTCGGATGCGGAACTGCGCCGCGTGCGAGGCGGGAAGATCGCATACATCTTCCAGGAGCCCTCCACTTCGCTTAATCCCGTTTATACGATCCGGAACCAAATCGCGGAGATGATCCAGCTCCACCGTCCAGATGTGGGCAAGGACCGTAAGAGCATCGATGCCGAGGTCATCCACTGGCTTGATGCGGTGGGCATCCATGAGGCGGCACGACGTCTACACGACTATCCCCACCAGCTCAGTGGCGGGATGCAGCAGCGGGTCATGATAGCCATGGCACTCTCAGCGCGTCCCGACCTGCTAATCGCCGACGAACCGACCACGGCGCTCGANNGACTCGGCATGGCCGTACTACTCATCACTCACAACTTCGCTATCATCCGCGGGCTTGCCCGCAATGTAGCAGTCATGTACCGAGGAGAGGTAGTCGAGCAGGGTGAGACCGAACAGGTGCTTCGTGAACCGCGTCACCCTTACACCAAGGCTCTTATCGCATGCATACCCCGTCTCGGCGACAAACGCAGAAGGCTACCCACAATAGGAAATCTGGAAGCGCTCTGAGGAGGAAGAAGAGAGGNNAGAGGAGGAAGAAGAGGCTGAAATGTAAGATGAACCCGTAACTGGGCCTATTTTCTGAAAAGGAAGTAATTGCTACGCTTCTGCGGTGAACAGTCAGCAGGTGAATTAAACAGATCCGATCTTTTCTACTGCGAAAGGAGTTTTATTCGCTGCGCGTAGTCGCTCAGGGCCTTGGCTATCTCAGGAGGCATAGGAATGGAAGTGCTTAGGGGAGCATATTGATAGGTGCGTTTTTCACCGCCGATCGTAACGATAAGAGGGAGGCGCGATTTGAAATCTATATAGCCTACTGCCGGAACTAACTTCACTGGAGGAGGAGTAGCCATTGCTGCCGCCTTGATTCCATGTTGTTTATTATACAGATCAACGGCTGCGGCGTTGGCACTTGCCATAACATTGGCCTGATGTACATCGGCAGTCATCGGACTGAGATTCTGCTTAAAAACAATCACGTCACTGCCCTTAAATTTAATCTTTCCCTGATAGGTGTCCGCAGAAACCCAGTCGAGGCCAGCAAAGTCTGAGTTCTGGAAATTTGCGGAATAAATATCCCCACCTCCGGAATCGGGGCCTACGACAGGAGTACCATCAGAACCTTTCTCAACTTTCAGTCCCTTGATATGCCAGATCTGATGAACCCGACCATCGGCACCAGTATTCTGCTCATAGATCGTGTCGCCCGATTTCATGACTGTAGACTGAGCCAGTACTGGACTCTTCTCATCGCCTGAACTGCCAGATGAGCCCGAGTCGCTCAATGGAGATTCTCCGGACTGAGGGAACCCCTGAATCGTCACACTCCAGGCCGAGCGATCAGGAGTTCGATTGAGCAGAGGTCCTGACGGGGGTCCGGAATTGGTATCAGAAGAAGTCTGTGACATGAGGACTCCAGAGAAGCCGAGAGAGAGAGCCAAGAAAGCTCCCGGAAGAGTTCTGGAGAAGGATAAACGGGAGGGTAAGAGATTCATGCTGTTATTCCCTCACAACCTCGATCTGCTTGTCAATCACCGCTCCGGTCAAGCGGTCGATGGAGAGATGGACCCAGTAGCGCTGTTCCCCCTCCACAGAGAAATTATTCAGGGTATTTGCAGATGAGGGATAGCGGCCTGTCTGGGCGATCAAGTCGATCATAAGATTCCAGACCCGTGTCTGGCCGGCGGATGAGAGAGCCCTGATCGGAGCTTCATGGAACCTCTGGATATTGATCATCGACGTCAGATATTGGTGATTGGTCGAAAGGGACTGATTGTAGGCAGTTACCAGATCGGCAGCGTTTGTAGTGCTATAGTTATTAGTAAAAATGCCACTGAACCCAATGTAGGATGATTTCCCATCAAGAAAGGAACTTTTCGAATTAGTCCATAAAGGGGCACCGGTGCTAGAGATTGTTGTCACGGAAACTATAGGGCTATTCGAGACATAACGGCCCACAAGATTTGCCAAATTCATGAGTGGGCCTGTGTTCGTAGAGATGGTTGTGTTGGTCGAAGTGAAATTCAGCAGCGCCGTGGCAATATTGCTGGCCAGATTGGTAGATAGAGTGCCGACTGTCAGGTTCGTCACTTTGGGATCATCCACGTAGGCACCGTTAACAATGGCCATAAGGACGTTGGTCTGGCGCGTATTTAAATCTACCCTCCCAGCCACGAGATTATTCGGATCGCTAGTCGGATTGATGCAGAATACATCCAGCAGTGCAGTGTCGCCACTCTCTGGTGTAGAAAAGTCGATGTTCTTCCAAGGAAGATCGCGGAAGACATAGCCAAGCTCGGCCACCGAACGGAAAGGACGATGGAGGAAGAGGGGCCTGCTCTGGGATTGACTGAAAGGTGAGGTGGTATACGGGACGATTTGATTCGTAGAAACCGGTGGTGGATAGCCAACACCGATATTTGGAAAGTTAGCTACATTTGCTGGATTTGTATAAGGTTCTTGATAGGGAGGTGAGTAAATGCAGGCAGCTTCTGGCTGCCCAACCGGGTTGGAGGCGCTACAGGGAAATATATTCCCAGTAGAGTTAGTTAGAGAGCCCACCCCCATATATGCAAATGTTCCGCGTCGAACAACTCCATCCGCATCCGCATAGAATGATGGCTGATTAGTGGTGTAGTTTCCTGAGGTGGGCTCAGGTACAAACCTTCCAGAATAGAAGGGCGCACTAACATTATTTTGAGCGTATATTCCTAAAGAGAATCCAGGCACATATTGTGGACCTTCCATAATCGTCTTGATCTGACCCCATCCCGCGCTATTTTTTGGAAATGGCACATCCGTCATTGGAATATCGGCGGCTAGATATTTTTGCTGGGTTATATCACTGCCGATAGTAAGAAGTGGATCGTTTGTATCAGGATCCCAAAGATAATGACCCGCCGCCTGATCCGGCCTCAATGGAAGGGAAATCCCATTTGTTATATCGATCCATGCAACCAAACTGAGTCCTAAACAGGGAACGGATGGCGCCGTTGCAAACTCGTTTTGAGCAAGAATCCCACCAGTGCCACCTGTGAAGATGCCAAAACGCGCAGAACGGGGATCAATAGAAGCACCCCATGTCCAATTTTTGGCATTGTCAGACCAACAACCTATTGACGGACTATATGTCCCTCCATTGTTGAAATAAAAGATCCCGCTGGAGACTCGGCCGTATTTAGTATCATAGGTGATATAATTACCGCTAACTGGATCCAAATATTGGAGGCGGTAGGTGAAGTAAACCCGATGCTCATTCGTATTACTGAGAGGGCCTATATATGCTGTTGTAGCAGTGATATTTGTCGTGGAGGGTGGTTTGGTACTCGCGTTGGTAAATGTAAATGTAAGAGGTACTGTTCCAAGGACTAACGGAGAATATGAGGCTCCGGCCTTATCGTTGGCACCGGAAATTACATTAGTATCAATACATGTTATATTACCGCTTAATCTCAAAACGTTCACACCATTCGCTCCTGCGCTGTTAGTTGCCCGAATTAGCCAGGTGGGTTCGCGGAAAGCAACATTATTGCCTGTACCAGGCCAAAATTGAATTACATCTTTTTGACCAACGCCCAAGGCACCAGAAGAATATGAAAAATGTATCCCGTTTGTAGCATCAACCCCCGAAGACCATGTAGAATATGAAAGATCCCCTCCATTATTTGCCAGTGATTTTGGGTCATTGCAGTCGATCAAAGCTTGAAATTTTTGAGGGTACAATGCCGTTGGAGAACGAGTTCCATTAGGATCATATGGATTAAAGACTACAGGCACCTGAACAATGGAGCCTTGGGATATTGATGTGCGAAGAAATCCGTTATATATGTAGTTCAGATACGGCAGGTCAGTAACCCCGTCAAATTCAATCCCGTTAGGGTTGCTGGAATCTTTAATAACTATCCGTCGGGGAAAACTATCTATATGGAATTGGTTGATGATATTGGCCCCAATTTGCATGATGTGGTAATCAACGGAGGTATCAATCTTGTAACGGTAGTTAGCTGGCACCTGGCTAGTAACATATGTTAAAGGAGTATAAATATTAAATCCATTAGCTATAGGTTGACTTGGAAGAACTGCTGTGGAGCTATTCACGGCAGCTTTACCAAGGGAGCCTACCGCAATACTGGCTTTCAGGAGCTCAAAGAAATCTGGGTCGTGTGGTGTACCCGCTGCAGCAATGCCAGGCAGAGTGTTGATCGCACCGACCCCTGAGCCGTTGCCATTATTGACATTGTATGACCAGTATCCCGTATTCCATTGAAGTCCGAAGTATTTCTTAATATTTGCCGCTGTTCCGTTCGTCAGGAAAGAATAACTTATCCCGTTACTCTGCAGAGCCATCATCTCGGGATCGAGCTTGCTAAGATTCCCGCTTGGTCCCTTATAGGTTAGCCATGCGATGCGGTTTAGGGCAAAACGCTGCTTTACCAGAGGTTCTCCGACATTGGCGGTGGTGCCATCATTGCGGATGAAACTGTTGTTGACGCGGACCGATAGGAAAGAGGGGTTGATGAAACAANNGAGGGGTTGATGATATTGTCCTGGGGGTTGTTACTGAATGCGCTATTGCCTCCAAGATTCGTGTTGAGCACCACAGGTCGGTTGGTCGCAGGCACGAAGGAGGGCTGATTCAGATCGCGGGTATGGGTGCTTAGATAGCGGAGAGAGTTCAGTGCATTGGTGTAACCATTCGGATCGGCATTCTCCAGAAAGGTGATCAACTGCTGGCGACTCGAGAACATCCGGTCGGTGAGGCCGCCGCTCGTCACATTGGTCGCAACACTCATGAATCCATTGGTGTTTCCCATGACCATCTGAACATAGTTGGTGTCATTAGCAGGGAAACTGTAGTTCGGATAGGTACCGCCGGAAACGGGAACGGAGGCACTGTTTCTCCAGCCAACAATGGCCGCAATCTGATTAGTTGTCAGTCCGATCTGGGTAAGATCGGCGAAGGCTTCAGCGCTCTTATAGGCTGAGTTACTCGCATAAACTCCGGTAGTCTGGGTGCCGTCGTTCGGATAACCGGCCACATTCGCATCCAGAGAGTATCCTTCGTCATAGACCGCGTAGGCATAGCGGCCAATAACGGTGGAAGAATTTGTGGTAGACCACATCATGTTGGTGCTGACCGTGGTGTTGGTCGGATTAGATCCATCACGCGCGACCAGTACCCATGTCGGCACTGGAAACGTATTGGTCGGCGTGGTGTCGCTCGTGTTGGTGTCGGATGGATTTGCCCTGGCAATGAAGAGGGGTTGGTTCCACCGAGTCGTCGAGATGGAGCGTCCGTTTAGGGATACATTGGCCGTGGAATCACTCGAGGCGCGATTCGTGATAGGGTTGGTACTGAGTCCCGAATAAAGCGAGATATTGGTCGGGGCAAAATTGGTGATCCCGCTGACCTTGAGCAGGCTTTCCAGACCGTTGGTCATCTTGAAACCACTCACGGCGGGTTCAAACGTCGTATTGGTGAGCGGGTAGTAGATCGTATTGGTAACCCCCGCTGTCACGATATTGGTCGCGAGGGATCCTGCGGCAATCTCCTGACGCAGATCCCCAATGATGCTCTCGGTCGCACCCTCGGCAAAGACATCGACCACGGTATAGCTAGAACTCGATTTGGAGATTTGCTCCTGGAGCGTGGCCCGCGAGAAGAATGCGAGCAGGAGCACAAGCAGAAGGACGATGAAAGCCAAAATGATGATCAGTGCGGCTCCGCCCTGCCCCCGGGAGTCAACTCTGGGGCGACATGAAGAACCTTTAGAGGGATGACAGGGGGGGATTTTCATGGGGAGATGGGAAAGGTGCGTTCATAGACTCGGATCTGGGATCGTGCCGCGGCGGGCAATCCGGAAACCTGAAGGGCATTGGTTATCCACTGGTCCGCCGCGATGCCATTGGTCGAGGGACCAGTGAGCAGACCGCCGGAAGCCGAGTTGTTCGTCCCAGCATCTGGCATGTTGGTGGCCACCAAGTTCAGCTGGCCTTGCGTATCCTGCAGTATCACTTGACTGGTCTGATCCAGAATGCCAAGCGCCACGACGATAGCGGCGACATCGTTGAGACTCTGCCCAGCGTTGTTTGTCTGGAAGTATACATTCGTCCCGTTGGTCGTGACGCCGGACTGGTAAGCTGGGGGAAGTCCGGGATTGTTTGTGCTACCGGGCTTCATCCGTAAGGCAAACTCCATCCGGAAGACGGAGGGGGCAATGACGTGAAAGCTGGGATTGGTGGAGAGATCGCTGTTGGTGATCTGCTCGACATTCGTGATGAGGGTGTTGCTGAGGCTACTAAAGATGAGTGTGTCCCACGACTGCTGAGCGCCAAGGCGTGCGAGGCCGTTGGTAGTGACCATGTAACCGACCAGGGCGATCTCGCTGTTTACATTGGTGCCCGAGTTGGTGGAGTAGCCGGGTGCCTGACTGTAAAAATAGAACTGATCATTGCCGTTGGTGGCCAGGAAAAGCGGGTTCACATCGGCCCTCCGAAGCATCTGTTGAAAATCACCCGCCATTCGGTCAAAGACCATTCTCGCCTCGTCGTCCGCATCCATCTGCCGCGAGCTCTGCTTGGTAACTAAGGAGGCGCTGCTAACCATCTCGGCGACCAAGACGACCAACATCACAAGTACGGCACTAGCCACCAGCACCTCAATAAGAGTGAATCCCTCGGTGCTCCGGACGTTGCCTCCTGTAGTGGTTGCCTTTTTCATGAGGTTCAATCCCGATTAAAACTGATCGTGGTTTCCACCATTCCCTGAGCATTCTGAATCTGGAGGCCCGGAGGCCAGTAGATCTGAATGTGGGCGGTCGTGAGGAATGTCGTCGAGTTGCTCAACGTAGCCGTGACTGAGAACTGGGCGCTGAAGTCATTGGAAGTGGTCAGGGCACCGGCCTCGGTAAGGTAGAAGTTGGTGCTGGTGGTGGTGGAGATGGCCGAAGGAATAGGGATGGCATACACGGGAGTGGTGTTGCTTCCCGGCTGGGTGTCCCGAAGATCGGTGGCAATGGCGGCTAGGGCCTCCGTTGCCGTGGTCTCCTGTAGGGAGGTTTTGACCGATTTCATACCGGTCGGTATCAGTCCCAGCATCGACACGAGACAGAAACCGGCAATTCCTAGGGCGATGACGATCTCAATGAGGGTAAATCCCTCTCGGGAGCGACGATCAGGAGATGTGATGGAGGCTTTCACGTAAAGAAATGGATTATGGACGATAGACTCGTACCGCTCCCGTGACACCATCGATCTGGATGGCGGCCTGGTTGGCTGAATTGGTCAGGGGGATATCGCCGTGAGCCATGGTAATGGGAATCTCAAAGTAGCTTTGTATCGACGTATCGACCACCATGGGGTTGGTCTGTACTCTGGGTACTCCCTGCGGATCGAATTCCAGCACAGTCTGAAAAATGTAGTGAGCCACCGATGGAAAAAGCGGCCACTGAAAGGAAGAGATCATATTTGTGACGCCACTGAGGTCCACGACATCCGAAGAGGGAATTCCGGAACTCGAGCCTCCGGGTCTACCTGTCATATTCGCGCCAGTATTAAGAGAAGTAGCATTGGTCAGGTGAACGTTGCTAAGGGTCAGCGCCTTGCTAATCGAAGTGACATTGGTGAGCCCCCCCGAGTTAGTAGTGCCGAGCGCCCGCGTACCATCGATCGAGGCCACGGCTGCAATGACAATCTCTCCCACTCCGTTTGAAGAAGTGGGATTGAGCCCATCGACTTCCTGAAGCCCTACGTACACGTAAGTATTCCGAGCCATCGCTTGGCTTCTGGCCTCCTGGAGGAAGCTCTGGATGTCGGAAGCCGCCTTGGTGAGATCGCCCGAACCGTTGAGGGCGTTGAAGGCGGGAATAGCCAAGGTCATCAGGATGACCATGATGGCGATCACCACCAGAAGCTCTACGAGTGTGAAGGCACGATCCTCCCCGCGCAGGGTTGCTCCCTGAAGGAATCGGGAATCATCGGGGGGATACATTTTCAGACACTTCAATAAACCACAGAAACAGGGAAACCACAACTAGTGGCTATCCCTTCTTCACTTTTCATTCCTATTTTTGCGTGTCCCCTCTCACGCCATCCGCGCAAGCATCTCGCGAGTGACACAGTGATGCAGGGGTTCTCCATCAAGATAACGCTGCATCTCATCGACCATCCAATCCCCCATGCGGGTGATTTCACTCCCGAGACTTCCGGCAATATGCGGAGTAAGAATCACGTTCTCCAGCGACCGCAACGGGGAATCCGCTAAAGGAGGCTCCGGTTCGGTGACGTCCAATATGGCTGTGAGATCGGGACGCCCACGAAGCACCGCGCAAAGTTCCTCCTCGTTCACAACCGCGCCCCGTGCCGTGTTGATCAGCGTCGCACCCTCTTTCATGGAGCCGACCAGTAGTCCTGAAACAAGTTTTTCCGTCTCCGGCAAGAACGGGGCATGGATGCTCAGCACATCGCTCTCGGCAAAGAGTTCCTCTAGGGAAACCAAGGTTACGCCGAGTCGGGCAGCCATCGCGGGATCGGCAAAGGGATCATAGGCAAGCAGTCTGACTTGAGTGGAGGCAAGTCCCTCGGCCACCCTCCTCCCCACTGCCCCAAGTGAGAGGAGGCCTACCTTTGTTCTGTATGCTCCTGGAAAAGCAAGAGATCCCCTGGTAAATTTCTGTTCCGGAGACTGCCGGAGAAATTGCCAGAAGCGTTTTAGGCTCAGTAAAATGGCCGCCTGAGTGTACTCGGCAACCGGGATGGCATTGGCCTCCCATGCGCTTGAGATAATTACTCCCCGCTTATAGGAAGCTTCTGTGGCAAAGGGTTTCACAGTACCTGCCGCGTAAAAAACCGCTTTCAAACCAGGGGTAGCGTCCAGGAACTCCTCATCAAGCTTGGGCATCCCCCACGTTGCAAAAATTAAATCCACCTCCTTCAATCTCTCGGTTTGATCCCGCCAGCCATCTCCCTCGAATTCTCCAGCAAGAATCCGGACCTGCCGGCTGATCTGAAGGCGCAGATCAGAAGGAAAGGCAATCGGGAGATTTTCCGGTTGTCCGGCAAAAATGGCGGAAGGCATCTTGCCCTTGTAAAGAGAAGCATGCACCGAGTAAATCGCGGATAGCCCACTCAATCACTGCAGATGCACGAAACCGAGAACGTGAAAAAATGACAAGAGCACCAGGGATCGAAAAATCTCTTTTCTCCCCAAGATTCCTGATTGATTGTTCGTCCTTCAAATTCCTTACGATCTTTGTGTGAAATAGTGCAAAGAGAGTTTTCCCCATGCCATCCCAAGAACGATCCCTCAATTCAGGCGGCTTGGTCTCGGTCAGTTTCCGACAACTCTCCCCTGCCGCCGTCGTGGCTCTTGCAAAAGTGAATAATCTCGCTCTCATCGAATGGGGCGGAGACATCCACGTACCTCTCGGCGATCTGGTCACGGCGAGGAAAACAGGCGAACTGACACGCAACGCGGGTCTGGGGGTCGCCGCCTACGGCTCCTACTACAGACTAGGTGGAGCGGAGCCAAATGGTTTCGAATCGGTTCTGGAGACAGCCGTGGCCCTCGGTGCCCCGACGATCCGTGTCTGGGCGGGGAATATCGGCTCTGAGGCTGCCGATGAGGCCGCGTGGAAGAGCGTCCGCGACGATGCCCACCGGATAGCCGGACTGGCAGCAAAAGAAAGAGTGAATGTGGCTCTGGAATTTCATGGTGGCACTTTGAATGACACCCCCGGCTCCGCCCGACGCCTCTGGCAGGAACTGGATCATCCCAACCTGCGTTCGCTCTGGCAGCCTCTCCCGACACTGACCTCGCGTGAACAGGACGAAAGCCTCTCGGTTATCCTGCCGCATTTGTCACATATCCATGTCTTTCATTGGATTCCCGGGCCGCCCGTGGAACGACGTCCTCTTGCGGAAGGAGCGGCCGATTGGGCACGCTGGCTCGGCGTGATCATGCCCGGATTCCCCGCAACTCCCGCCCTGCTGGAATTTGTGGCTGCCGATGATCCTGATAATCTCCCGGCTGATGCAACAACCTTGCACAGGCTGCTCGGGGCATTCCAGGTAGCACCCTTGAGTCGCGCAGTCTCCTAAGATCGGGTAAAAATCATAGCCTCACGCATCCCCCCCATGATCACGCGCTACGATTATTTCATCATCGGATGCTATCTGCTTTTCATCCTCGGGATCGGATTCGTATTCCGACGTCAGAGCAGGAATACCTCCGACTATTTCAGGGCCGGAGGCGTGATGCCGTGGTGGATCACAGGCACTTCGGCATGGATAGCCGCCTTCAGCGCTTGGACCTTTACTGGAGCAGCCAAGAAGATCTACGAAACCGGTACCCTGGTCCTGGTTCTTTATTATGCGAGCGCCCTTGCTCTGGCGGTGGTCTATCTCTTTACCTGCCGGAGATTCCGCAGGATGCGTGTGGTCACCTGGATGGAGGCGGTGCAACTGCGCTTCGGAACCACCTCGGAGCAGATCTATACTTGGGTGAAGGTTCCTCTTCTGCTTTTCTTAAGCGGCATCAGTCTCAACGCCATCGGCGTTTTCATATCCTCGGTATTCCACATGGAGATGAATACCACGTTGATCATTCTGGGAATCGTGGTGACGGTCGTTGCCTTCGCGGGAGGAGCCTGGGCCGTTCTAGCGAGTGATTTTGTCCAGATGTTCATGGTCGTCACCATCACCATGGTGGCCGCGATCCTGACACTTCGCCGCCCAGAAATCGGGGGAATCACCCATCTGCTCCAGACGGTGCAGGTACCGATTCTACCCACGCACTGGAGTAGCGTTGCAGCACCCTTCACCCTCATACTCTGGACGATTGCTATCTCCTGGATGCAGATCACCAACTCCAATAATATGGAAAACTCGGTGATGTATCTCATGGCGGGAAGTGACCGGGATGCCAGACGCATGGTGCTGATCCCGCTTATTGGTTCCCTGATCGGGCCCTTGATCTGGATTATCCCCCCGCTTGCCGCCACGATCCTCCACCCTCACCTTGGAACTGAATTCCCAAATCTTAAAAACCCCAACGAGGCCGCCTTCGTCGCCGTCTGTCTCCAGGTGCTTCCTCAGGGGCTAATCGGCCTCCTTATCTGTGCTATGCTTGGGGCCACACTGACCAACATGGATGCGGGATTGAACAAAGGGGTCGGCGTCTTTATCCGCAGCTTTTACCTTCCAGTCATTAATCCTCACTGTTCGGAAAAAAAACTTCTTATCCTCAGCAAGGTAAGCACGCTTACCTTTGGCATTCTCATTGTTTCGTTTGCCCTCTTGGTGAACAAATTCCGCACGGCTGATCTCTTCACCTTTGTCAACCAGGTAGCCGCCAGTCTGAGTATTCCGCTGGCCCTGCCGCTATTTCTGGGACTCTTTTACAAACGAACCCCCCCTTGGTCTGCCTGGAGCACGGGACTGCTCGGGATCCTCATTTCTCTCTTCATCAACTTTTACCTAAAATATCATTTTGTCGATTTTGTCCACAGACCGCTTAACCAACTTGAAGCTGACAATCTACTTTTTGCCGTAACGATCTTTGGCACCTTTTTCCCCTGCACGGCATGGTTTTTCTTCACGACGGTTTTCTATGATTCAAGCCCCCGGGAAGATAAGGAACGTGTCGAGGAGTTCTTCGAACGCCTTCGGACTCCCGTTCTGACTCACCCGACAAGAAAATCTGAGACTGCCATCCATCATCTGCTTGGCCTTCTCTGCATTGTCTTCGGGGGGTTCATCGCCCTTCTGATGCTGATTCCCAATAATCTCTTGGGCCGGAGTTGCTTTTTATTCTGCGGCGGCTCTCTGCTTCTGACGGGCTCCATCCTCGAATATCTCCACAGACGACATCGGGAGAAGTAGCAAGGTCTCACCCAAAGTCTGCGAAGGGTTCAAACCCCCAACCCCTTTTTGCACGACCAACTCAGACTTTTCGGGTAGCCTCTACGCAGTGAAACTTTTCGGGATCCGGAAATATTCCAACCAATCCACCTGCTCATTTTTGGAGGGCCGCGACCTCGGCATGATAAAAAATTATCATCGCCAACTCCTTATCCCGGAAAATAAAAAGGGCGTTCCGGGAATCGAACACGGAACGCCCCGAATATTTGAAGATTTATGCGCTTTTTAGCGTGAGTACAACTCAACCACGAGTTGCTCGTTCACAACAGGGTTGATCTCATCACGGGTGGGTATGCGAACCACTTTGCCGCTGAGGTTATCCTTGTCAACAAGCAGCCAGTCGGGCGGATCGACAATCTGAGTCTGTTCAAGGCCCCGTTGGGCAAGGCGCTTGGAACCGTCCTTGGCACGGACAGCCACCACGTCACCTATTCTGAGGGTTGCCGAGGAGATGTCCGTCTTGCGACCGTTGACGCTTATGTGACCGTGGGAGACAAGTTGGCGCGCCCCGGCACGGGTCTTTGAAAAACCGAGACGGTACACGATATTATCGAGTCGGGTCTCAAGAAGCTGGAGCAGGATGAGACCAGTGACACCACGGGTCTTGAGAGCGGTTTCAAAGTAGCGGCGGAACTGGCGCTCCAGAACCCCGTACTGGAAGCGAAGCTTCTGCTTCTCGGCAAGGGCGGTGCCATACTCGGAAATTTTGCGGCGCGCGCCCTTGGGTCCATGCTGTCCGGGAGGATAGGCTTTGTTCTCGAATGCTCGTGCTGATCCGGCGAGGAGGACGCCGTAACGGCGGCTGACTTTGGTTTTGGGTCCTGTGTAACGGGCCATGGTATTAAAAAATAAGGTCTAGGTTAAAAGGTACTCAGACGCGACGCTGTTTCGGAGGACGGCATCCATTGTGCGGAACAGGGGTCACATCCTGAATGACGGTGATCTCAAGCCCGATGGCCTGCATGGCACGGACTGCGGATTCACGGCCTGAACCGGGCCCCTTGACGCGAACCTGGACTTCCTTAAGACCGTGACCCATCGCCTGACGGCAGGCGTCCTGGGCAACCATCTGAGCCGCGTAGGCCGTGCTCTTACGGGATCCCTTGAATCCCATCTTCCCGGCGCTCGACCACCCGATCACTGAACCGCGAAGGTCGGTGATGCTGACGATGGTGTT